>DAIOGM010000295.1:0-9442 GCA_036745215.1 Gemmataceae bacterium | reverse complement strand
AGCAATCGTCATTCACCCTTTCGGTTGCGGCTGTGCCGCGCTATGTTTATCCGTGCTACTAACGTTCAGGATCTTTGCTTCCCGCGCAAATCCTCATGCGCCGAAATCTCGGCGCTATTAACGACCAATTCAACAAGGACTTGCGATTCAGTTCTCTGCGTTCTCTGCGCCTCTGCGTTTCTAAATTGGATGCCATTCACTCACGGCGCGGATTACCCTTTTTTAGAAACGCAGAGGCGCAGAGAACGCAGAGAGTTTCTGATTGTGAACCAAGCCTTCCGCTTCGGATTTGCATTAATTGCGGCTGGGCCGCGCCGTGTTCATCTGGGGTTTTATCTGAGATCCACTTTGGCAACGTAGAGCCGTTGGCGGTCGCCCGTGTGGTACAGCTCTTCCAGCATCGTCTCCAGATTTGGCTCGATCTTGCGCATGCCGCCGAGCGTTTGGCCGTTGAGAGTGATTGAGAGCGGGTGCTTTAGCTCCATCTTCATTTCCGGCGTGATCCAGAAGCTGGCTTGCTTCATGCCGCTGACGTGGACGTTGAGCTGATTCCAGATTTTCGCTTCGCCCTTCTCGATCTTGTTGCCGACCGACAGGTTCGCCTGGAACGTCGCGGGGCGAAAACTGCTGGGCCAGGTTTTGCCGCGATGGTCGTTCTGCGTGCTGGCGGTGAAGTTGTCGCCGCGCAGCCAGTAGAATTGATTGTCGGCCGAGCGCGTCGAGCGGAATTCCTCGCCGAGCGTCGAGCCGCCGTTGGGTCGGCCCAGTTCCTTCATGGGCATGTAGCGCACCTTTTTGTTCATCCAGCTCAACATCTTGCCGATTTCCATGCCGTACCATTCCGACGCGCGGCCCTTGTATTCGACGTACATGCACGCGTACGGCGTCCGGGTCCAATCCTTTTTGATGATGTCGCGCATCTGCACGGCATGGCCATCGCGTTCGCCGCCGATGATGTAGAGCGGCAGGTATTGCACATTGGGCCAATAGTAGCGGCGCGTGAAGGGCAGCAGGCCGCCGTTCATGGGCGCGACGCCGGCGAATAGATCGGGATGCGCGAGGGCGACATCGAGCGCCATGTTGGCGCCATCCTCCCAGCCGAACAGGAAGACGCGATCGGAATCGACCTGGAAGCGACGCCGCACATCGCGCAACGTGTCGAGGACCAAGGCCTGTTCCTTGGCGGTATGCTCATAGCGAACTTTCAGGACGGCATTGCCTGCCCATTGCGGCGCGACGAGGATGAAGCCATTCTTGGCCGCCTCCGCGGAGAAACGCTGCAGCGTCTCGTCCTGCTTGTCGCGGCCGCTGTGCAGAACGATGAGCACTGGATAGGCTCGCAACGGATGATAATCCGGCGGCAATTGCACGAGATACGAGCCGCCGTCCGAATTGGGCGCCTCGATATTGAACGAATGAACCTTCGTATCGATCTTCTCGGCGTCCATCGCAGCGGGCGGCGGAATCATGCGGGCCAGCCGCGCCAGCACATCCATCGGCAAGGTGTTGCTGCCTTTGAATGAGTTCATCAAGGTCGCGCGGGCGGTGCGATCATCGGTCTTCAAATATTCAAGCGTGAACGTGCGGGCCGCCGAGAGTTTGAGCGCGGCCTCCGCGTCCGGCAAGGCGGCTTGATTGCCTTGCAGCCAGCCGGAAATCGCGATCGCCAGCACCTGCTCGGCAGTCTGGCTCAGGGGGCGATTGTTCTTGCGTTCCAGTTCGTACTGGTTAGCAGAAACCAGGAATTCATCGAGCCGGCTCAATGTATCGTGGTTCAATTCGCCGTCAATGAAGTCGCATGCCTTGGTCCAGATCTTCGCCTTTTTGGTGCGCAGCGGAAATTCCTTCAAGAACAGACGCATCTGGTCCATGTCGGTCTTGCTCTTGTCATACCTGGCGCGCAAATCCTGCGCCATCAACTTGTGCTCCGGCGACACGATTTTGGCCCAGCCGTTGGCGTCGTAGGCGCCCAGGCCGTCGAGGGCGACCTGATGCTGGCCGACTTTCGCTGCCTTGTCAAAGGACTCAACATACTGATTGGCCCGTTCGCTTTTCACTTTCGCAAGCAGGTCTACCGCGATCGGAAACTCTTTCTCATTCGGGAATTTCTCGACGATCGAGGCCAGCTCTTTCTCGGCTTCCTCAAACCAGCCGGCTTCATGCATGAACGCGGCGAGTTGAAGCTGTCGTTGCGCGTCGCTCAGCGCCTTGTACGCTTTCATTTCAGTGAAGATTTGCAGCACGATCTTTCGCGAGAGCTCCGGGCCGAATTCCTGGGTGAAGTAGGTCAGGTTCCATTTGTAATCCTCGGTGCTGCACAGCACATAATTCGGCGAAATGATGCCGACGCGTTGTCGCATTTCCAGGATGCCCTTGTTCGCCTTGAGGTTGATGTAGCGTTCGCCTTTTTCGGTCCATTGGCCGAACTTGCTGAATTCCCATAGTGGGCTGATGTCGCGCCCCTGGTGCACCTTCTCGAACCGAACCACGCGCATCGGCGGCTTGAATTCCTTGGACTGCTCGACTTTGATCACTTGCGATGGACTGAAGAAAATCTCGCGGACGTGATCGTTGAGGAAGAAGTTGCCCGAGTAAATGGGAAACTGAGCACCGGACTTGCGGTCCCAGATCACCTCACGGACGCTTTCATTGACAATGCCTTTGACGTGGAAGCCGTCCTTGAAGATGACGATGGCGTCCCGGCGACCCTGTGCGAGCGCAAGGACAGGAACCGCGAGGAAAAGCGGAAAGCATAGCCACCAGCGCGGATGATTCATGGAAAACCTCGGTGCCGATTTCGGCGAGTCGCTCTTCCCCGCAAAGTCTGCCATTGATTTTCGCCGAAAGGGGGCCAAGTTGCAAGGTAGCAGTTGCAAGAAAGGCGGAGTTGCGCGAAAATGCGCGTGTCAAAACCCGGCGAGCCGAGCCCCGTCAGGGGCCGGTTGAGTCAACCGGCCCCTGACGGGGCTCGGCTCGCCGAGGTCCGACGGAATTTGCCTATGCCGATTCGATTTCGCTGTCCTTATTGCAGTCAGTTGATGGGCATCGCCAAGCGCAAGGCCGGGAGCGTCGTGAAGTGTCCGAAGTGCGGCGGCGAGATCATCGTGCCGGTGCCGGAAGGAAGCGAGCCCGTAACGGACGCTCCCGAGCCGGCGGGCGACTCGGCCGAGCCGGTGCACGAAAGTCCAAACCCGGATGCGAGCGAGACCGCGGCCACCGAACACGCGCCGAGCCCGCCGCCCGAACCCAAGCCGCCGCCGGCGCGCGTCGGCGTCTTCTTGTCGGTCGCCACGCTCGCCATTTCCATCGTCGTGATCGTCTTGCTTTTGATTCTGGTCTTCGTGTTCGGCCTGATCATCGGCCGATTTACCGTGACGTCGCAGACCGCGCTGCATCAGGGATTCTTGAACGGCAGTCCCTTGAACGTCGCCGGCCAGCGCGGCGCCATCAACCCCGCGTTCCAGCGGTCCCATTCCGCCTGCATCGCACGCACTCGATCCGGCTGTTGAGCGGCGAGGTCGTTTTTCTGGCCGATATCGTCCTTCAAGTTGAATAGCATCGCCGTCTTCGCGATGTTCTCATACTCCTTCGTTCCCATGCTGGGCTTCACGAGCACCCAGTCGCCTTTGCGAATCGCCATCTGGGAGCCGAAACGCCAGAACAACGCATCGTGCGGCGCTTCGGCCTTGTTGCCATCGAGGAACGGCAACAGGTTGACGCCGTCGAGCGCCTTGTCGAGCTTCTGCGCCGCTTTCGCAGCCGCGAGCGATGTCGGCAGGATGTCGAGCGAAATCACCGGCTGATCGTACGTCTTGCCCGCCGGCAGCTTGCCTTTCCACATGACGAGGAACGGCACGCGGATGCCGCCTTCCCACGTGTCGCCCTTGCTGCCGCGCAAGGGGAAGTTGAGCGAGCCGTTCGGCGCGAACTTCGTCGTCGGGCCGCCATTGTCGCTCAGGAAGAAGACGAGCGTGTCTTCCTCCAGATTCAACTCGCGCAATTTCGCGAGCACCTGGCCGATCGCGTCGTCGAGCTTGCGGGCCATCGCCAGATACGTGCGGCGTTTCTCGTCCTTGACGTTGGCGAACTCCTTCATCGCGGCGTCGGGCGCTTCCATCGGCGTGTGCACCGCATTGAAGGCGAGGTACAAGAAGAACGGCTTCTCCTTGTTGCGATCGATGAACTGCGTCGCTTCTTTTGCGAGCACGTCGGTGAGGTAGCCGTCGAGCGGCGCCTTGTTTTTGCCGCGCATGATCGGGCCCTGGTTCTTGTCATCCGCGTCGAGATAGCTGTGCGCCCCGGTGAGGAAGCCATAGAAATCGTTGAATCCGCGGCTCGGCGGCTGCTGCGCGTCTTCCTCGCCGAGGTGCCATTTGCCGATGAGGCCCGTGACGTAGCCGGCCGCCCGCAACAGGTCCGCCATGGTCCGTTCGTCGAGCGGCAGGCCGTCCTTGCCGCCGTTCTTGGCGATGACGGGATTGAACTCGTGCCCGAAGCGTTGTTGGTAGCGGCCCGTCAACAACCCGGCGCGCGTTGGGCTGCAATAAGGCGCCGACACGTAGCCGTTCGTGCAGCGAACGCCGTTCTTGGCGATCGCGTCGATGTTCGGCGTTTTGATGTCCTTGGAACCGTGCATGGACGTGTCGGCGTAGCCGAGATCGTCGGCGAGAAGGACGATGATATTGGGCTTGCGCGGTTTTTGTTGGGCGAGCGATTGCATCGGCAGCACGACGAGCGCGGTGAGGACAAATAGGATTTGGTAGCGCATGGATCGTCCTTTCGGAAAAGAACACGTGGGGCAACCACAAGATTATTCGAATGCAAGGTCAGCTGCGAGAATATCTTTGGAGTGCGGTGGTTTGACACCGCTTTCTTTCTTTTTTTCTTTGGGAACTACATGACGCAAAAGAAAGAAGGAAAGAAAGCGGCGTCAAACCGCCGCACTCCATAGTGACCAACCGCCTGCGAGACATTCGGTGTTTTCGCCCCCTGTGTGTGTGTTTTCGTGAGTAAAAGGGGGTGGGCATTTCGCAATCTATTGCTAATAAACCACTTGTGACGCCGACTTGTTACCCAACTCTTGTTGGGTAAAAGGGGGGGGGAACCCTCGGTCGACGACAATTTCCACTCTATGTCAAGCTAAGAACCTGAAACAAAATTAATCGGGAGGGCGAGGCTCCCGCCGAGCCGAAGCATCGGAATCGGCGTCCGCAATCAGCTTTTCTTGCGGGTTCGCGGCTCGGCAGGAGCCTCGCCCTCCCAATTTTGTTTCAGGCTCTAAGTCAAACTGACGCATGCCCATTCTTTTCCGGCAACGTCAAGAAGCCCCACTTGAGCGCTTGATCCTGCACATAATTCTTGCCGAGCGTCAACGCCGTCACCGCCTTCGCGAATTCGTAGCCAAGATAAAACGCGTGCGCCGGGTCGATGACGCCGTGCTTCTGCATCTCGGCGAACAGCTCGAATGGATCGTTGCCTTGCAAATGCATGTCGCGATTGATGACGTGCAATCGGCCGCGCTCGGCGAAAATGCGGAAGTTCGAATCGCGCACCTGCTCAGCCAATTCGCGCAACGTCTCTTCACCGTGCTCGCGTAATTTGGCATCGCGCAGCAAAATCAGATTCGGCTCCATGCGTTTCGGCAACGTCTGATGATTGCACGCGTGATAAACGAGCCGCCGCGCCAGGTCCAGCTCGCGCACGCTGCTTTGGGCCCAGTTAATGACTTCCGTCGTCAACACGCTGCGTATGCCAAGTTCCTGGCAAAAACCCAAAAGCATCACATTGACGCCCGCGGAGTCCGCGTCGGTCAGCTCCGTGAGGTTGCCGACGCCCATCATCAACTCGGTGTTCGGATACTTTTTGCGCGTGTCAAGATATCGCCCCAACGACGCCGCGAAGCCGAACGCGATCGGTTCCAGCACCGGATCGATGCGAAAGCGAACGTTGTGTGTTAGAAGAAACTCGACCGTTTCCGCCAAACCCTGGCAATCGGCCGGCACGTCGGGAACGGCGACGACTTCGCAACCCCAATCAACGCATGCGTCGCGATTTGTGCGATTGACGCTCAATATCAACTCCGCGCCGGCCTTCGCCGCATGCTCGGCTTCCCACGGATCAAAGGTGTCGAGCGAGACGCGCAGCCCCGCGTCCCGGAGGGCCGTCACGACCTCCGCAACCGCCGTCCAGCGCGTGCCGGGATCGCAGCCCAGGTCGATGACGTCGGCGCCGTCCGTATGCGCTGTCGTCGCCTTCGCCAAGATCTCCTGAAGCGACAGGCGCGGCGCGTGGTTGATCTCCGCCAGGATTTCGATGTCGTACATGCCGTAGTCCGATTCGGGTTTGCCTTGCGTGCCGAAGTATTCCGGCAAGTCGCGCAGGTCGGCAGGCCCCTTGGCCACGGACAATGGGCCCCATGCCTGGGTCAGCGTATGGAGTTCGCCGTTGCAAAGTCCGGGCAGGATGACGCGATCGAATTGCATCGCCGGCGTCAGATGCGTCGCGATCCACGGCGTCGTCGCCAACGCCGCGACCGTGATCGGCAACACCGCGACCGTGTACTCGAAGCCGACGCGCGGGCCCAGCTCCGCCAGCATTCGCCGCAGCGACGGCTCGGCCAATTTGCCGGTCACGAAAAGGTAGTGCGGCATGACGAGCGTCTCAGCTTGCGTTTAGCGCTCGCATGGCGTCGCGCGAACGTTAAACGCAAGCGGCATGCGGCGATCGCGTCATGCGTTTTCCAGTTCCACACGCCTCATGATACGCCGGAATTTCGGAACCAGCAGAAAGAACCACAGCGCCACGGACGCGAGCCACCAAATGAAGATGCCGAGCACGCACGAGCCGACAAACTCCCAGAAATGCCGATCGAGCCGGAAGTCGTCGTCGATCTGTCGCCAGGAAAACGAGCACCAGGGATACACGAACGGCGGCGTCAGCCCGGCCTGGAACTTGATCACGTAAAGCCCGGCCTCCTCGAACACTCTCTGCATGTCGCGCGGGATATTGAAGCGCAGCTCAAGGACCGCGAACAGCGCGCCGAACGCCGGCATGCAGAAGCAGCTCGTGATCAGCCAATGCCCGCCGCCCAGCACGATCGCGGTCAGCACCGTGAACACGGCCGAGTGCAGCGACGATCGGCACATCGTCGAGTACGCCATGCCGACCATGGTCATGAACGTCGAATACACCAGACAGCCGCCGACGACGATCGGCACGCCATACGGATGAATGCCGCCGGTGACGAACGCCAAGAGCAGCATCGAGCCAAGCCAGAACCAACCGACGCGCATGCCGAGCAGATTGCCGACGAGCTTGGCGAAGAGCATCGCCTCGGCGCTCAAGGGCGTGGTGACGAGGGCGTCGAAGGTGTTGCGTTCCCGTTCGCTGGTGACCGTGGTGGAGGCGCGCACGCCTGCCATCAAGACCAGCAACGTGCCGACGAACGTGCCGGTGATGCGCCACCAGACGTTCATGCTGTCGTTCAGGCTTTCCCACAAGTTGCCGCGGCCGAACGGCCTGCCGCGCGGGACGATGCCGTCGTCAAAGAATTCGTAGATGTGCCAGCCGACAATCCACAGTCCGCTGCCGAGCGTGAGCAGCACGAGGACGGCGACGGCGCACCAGATGAGCCAGTTGAGCTTGGTCCGCCCTTCGATGAAGATTTCCTTCCACAGCATGGGCGCGTTCGAGACGGCCGGGCGCAGCTTCTGCCACCAGCGCACGGTGGCGGTTGTGCCGGCGGTCGTTTGGATGAGTGCGATCGGCCGCACGCGGAAGATGCTCCAGGTGATGCAGATCGCCGCGAACGTCAGATAGAACCAGGCGTAACCTTCGAGCAAGCCCGGCAAGACGCCGGCCAGGTTGCCGCCGGCGCCGCGCCCGCCGACTGCGATGGTTAGACGCCAGATTACCGTCAGCGGATTGCCGGCGTTGAGCATGCCCAGGCAATCGCCGATGCTCCACGCATTCGGCCCGAACCACACCGGCAGGCTCATCACCCAGAAGCCCGACATTTGCAGAACGAAGGCGGCTGTCGCCAGCGCCGCGTAGGCGATCATGATCAGGTACGTCAAGCTGATGGCGTCGCGCGGCCGTTTGAACAGCGTGGACAACAAGATGCTCAAGCTGCCGATGCCGAGCATGGTGAGCGCGATCGCCGCGAAGCCCGCGAGCATCAAATCCGGATCGACGCCACCGATGAATTGCAGGATCGACAGGATCGGCAAGCCCGTGATCAACAAAAGCGACATGTTGCCCAGGCGCGCGAGCAGCTTGCTGAAGATGATTTCGCGATCGCGCAAATCGGTGGCGAGGATGAACTCCATGGTCTTGCGATCTTTTTCATCCGCGACCGCCCCCGCGACGTACGCCGGCGTCAACAGCACAACGATCGCGAGTTGCACGAGCATGAAGAACATGAAGAACGTTTCAGCGATCACGGCGTTCTGGCGCGCCCCGAACTGGTTTCCCATGACGTAAGCGATGAGCACCATGTACGAAAGGATGAAGAAGAGAAAGCCCGCATAGAGCATGCGCAGGATGAAGTAACGATTCTGCCGGCCGGTGCGGAGCATGTCGTAAAACAGGACCGGCCCGAGCAGCTTGAGATGGCCCAGGTAGGTGGCGACGAACAGCGCGGTCAGATAGATGGTCCACAGCGTGATCGATTGCCAGTAGGAAAGCCTCGTCGCGGTGAGCCAAACGAGCGTTGCGGCGATGGCGAGCAAGACGACGTTGACGAATCGCTCCGCCCAGGTGGCGCGCGTTTGGTTTTCGAGAAGGCCCGTCGCCACCCCGCCGCCGAAGGCCGCCATGATCAGGAACAAGCCGAGGCCGGCTAGCCCGACGTGCGAAAGTATGACCCACGGATCGCGTCCCGCGGAGAACGCACCCACACCATAAGCGCCGACGCAGTAGAGGCCGCCGCCGCCGGCCAGAAAGCAGGCAAAGTAATTGACGTGCCTGGCTCGCTCGCGCCACAGGTTGACCACAGCCCATTGCAAGAAGAAGCAAGGAACAAGAAAGACGACAATGGCTTCGACCGCGGGACCGACCAGATCCGCGAGCGCGCCTCGCCAGTCGTTGAACGGATTGCCGCCGGCGCGGAAGTAAAGGAACGCGACGGTTGTCAACGCAATCATCAGTGCAATGACGAGCAGCACCGCGGCCGCTTGCATCGACCATACGCCGATGCGCGTCGCCGAACGCGTCCCGCGCGGACGTTGTTCCAGCGCAGGCAGTTCGCTGGATTGCGGCGCGCCTTCGATCGTTGCAATGGCCGTGGTCGTGTCCATCACTTGTACCTTGGCGACCAAAATTCGTGGTTCCTAATTTGTAGCCTCATTCGGCAGAATGCGGGCTCCGCAACGACGAACTCCGGATGTCTTTACCCCGAAGGGGTTGCATCCCAAAGCCCAGGGTCGCGCAGCGCACCCTGGGT
>DAIOGM010000294.1:6142-9444 GCA_036745215.1 Gemmataceae bacterium | reverse complement strand
GAATCAACGAAACGGCAAATCGAAGTCGTGCGCTACAAATGAAATTAGTTGGAACAATCGCGCCACAAGCGTCCAATATACGATGACGAATGTGGCCAATGTTGGTCGAGGCAAACGACATGACAAACATTTGCGACGGTCAGGTTCACCCGCGTTTGCTCGCGCCCGTTCATTCTCGCGCTCACCCGGTTGAGTCCGGCGACGGTCGCCTGCTCGACCGCTTCATCCAGCGCCACGACGAATCGGCGTTCGCGGAGATCGTCCGTAGACACGGGGCCATGGTGCTCGGCGTTTGTCAACGAGTGCTCGACAATCGCCACGATGCCGAGGATTGTTTTCAAGCCGTTTTCATGGTGCTCGTTCGCAAGGCGGCCACGATTCAGCCCAGGGACATGGTGGGCAACTGGCTTTATGGGGTCGCCTATCGCACCGCACTGGAAGCTCGCAAGCTGGCGGCCCGGCGGCGCAATCACGAGAAAAAGAAGCACGCTATGCCCAAACCGGAAGCGACGAACGAACTCTGGACGGAATTGCGGCCCGTGCTCGATCAGGAATTGAGCCGGCTGCCGGACAAGTACCGTGTGGTGGTCGTGGCTTGCGATCTCGAAGGCAAGACGCGCAGCGAAGTCGCCGATCTCTTGCATTTGCCGGAAGGCACCGTCGCCAGCCGCCTGGCCCGCGCCCGCGCCATGCTCGCGAAACGTTTGCAGCGGCATCGACTCATCGTAACGCCGGGCTTCTTGGCGATGCTGCTGGCGGAAGAGGCGACGTCGCTTGAATTGCCGGAAACGCTCGTCGCGTCCGCGTCGCGCCTCGCGCATTCATCGAATGGCTCGGCTCGGGCCGCATCGCTGGCGGAAGCGGTCGTTCATGCGATGTTCTGGACCAAGATCAAGGTCGCCGCCGCCGTCGTGTGCGTCATCGCGCTCTTGGGCCTCGGCGTGGCTTCGTTCATGCCGTCGGCGGACGCGCATGTCAAGAAGATTCCTCTCAAGGTTCCGCTGGAGCATCGGATCGAGAAGCCGAGCCGATACATTCTGCGCAAGGTCGATTCCGAAACTCAGGAAGTTCAAGTGTTCAAGATCGACGGCAAAGATCCCGTAAGTGAAATGAAGCTCAAGCCGGGCGCCAAGGTGCTCATCGGCGGCAAGGAAAAGAAGCTCGCCGACCTGCACATCGGCATGATCGTCAGCATGATCGTCCACCAGCTCGGCGACGGTCGGCAGGAGGCTCAGCAAATTGAAATGGTCGGCCATGCGGTGAGCGCTCAGATTCAGACGGTCGAGGCGGACAAGGTGACGATCAAGTCCGACGAGCCGGGATTGGTTGCGGACGCGATCACGCTCGATCCGCAGGTGTCGGTCACGATCGACGGCAAGGCGAGCAAGCTTGACGCCGTCAAGAAGGACATGTCGGTGACGGTGCAGGTGACGGCCGAAGCGGGGCGCGAGCGCGTCGTCGCGATCATCTGTCCGCCGCTCGGAAAACGTTGAAATTTGAAGAAGCCCCGGGGTGAGGTACTCCGAACCCCGGGGATCGGAATACCTCACCCATTGGGCTTATCTTTGCCACACAGGGTACTGCCCGCCCGCTCGCTCTTTTCCTAGAATGAACCGCTGCAAGCAATAATCGCGACGTGAAAACCCTCGCCGCCGCTGGGTGCGAACGAGGGGCGAGGTCAATATTTACATTGGATGTCCTGGAGGTGGCCCTTGGCCCTGCCGATTTTTGTCATCACGATCTTTGTCAGCGCGTTCCTGCTCTTCCTGGTGCAGCCGATCGTTGGCAAACTGATTCTCCCTAAGCTGGGCGGCACGCCGCAGGTCTGGAATACCTGCATGGTGTTCTTCCAGTCCGTGCTTCTGTTGGGCTACGCGTACACGCACTCGGTGACAACCAAGCTCAAGCTTCGACAGCAATTGATGGTCCACTGCGGGCTGCTCGCGATTCCGATCGTGATGATGCTCGCGTTTCCGATGTACGATTACGTCCAGAACTGGTCGCCGCCGCCGGGCGCCAATCCGATCGTGGACACGCTCGTCATGCTGGCGATCATCATCGGCGTGCCGTTCTTCGTCGTGTCCACGAGCGCTCCGCTCTTGCAAAAATGGTTCGGCTACTGCGGCCATGAGACGTCGAAGGATCCGTACTTCCTCTACGCGGCGAGCAACTTCGGCAGCTTGCTGTCGCTCTTCTTCTATCCGGTGTTGATCGAGCCGTTCTCGTTTCTGCAAAACCAGTCGCAGATCTGGTTCTTCGGTTACGTCGCGTTGGCGGTCTTGATTATTTATTGTGCGTATACGATCTACAAGGTCGCGCCGCCCGATTCCGTCCTCGCGGCGGAAGCAGCGGCAGCGGATGCGGCCGCGGCGTCCAGTCCGGAAACCACGGCCGACGCTCCGCCTCCGGCCCCCGTGCCCGCGGCGGAAGCGAGCACCGCGCTGAAATCCGGCCCCGCGCCCGGCGGGCCACGCGGCATCCAGCGCAAAAAAGGCCTGAAAGTCGGCGGCAAGGCCGACGACGACGACAAGCCCGCCTCCGTCCGAAAGGACGCGGACGACGCCTTCGGCGCAAACGCGCCCATGACCATGTGGCGCCGCATCCGCTGGGTCCTCCTGGCCGCGGTGCCCTCGAGCCTCATGCTCGGCGTCACGAGCTACGTCTCCACCGATCTGTCGCCGTTCCCGCTGGTGTGGATCATTCCCTTGTCGTTGTACCTGTTGTCGTTCATTCTCGTGTACTTGAAGTTCTGGACCGGCAAGGTGGTCTTCACGTTCGGCGGCGGCTACACGCTGCACGACGCGACGATCTTCGTCTTGCAGCCGCTCGGCATCTTGATCCTGACGTTTATCGTGCTCCGGCGTTCCTTCGATCCGTTCTTCGCAACGGGCTTGATCATGTCGGGCTTCTTCGCCAACGCCCTGGCCTGTCACGGCGAACTGGCCAAGGATCGGCCGTCTACGCGACACTTGACGGAGTACTTCCTGTGCATGTCGCTCGGCGGCATGATCGGCGGCTTCTTCAACGGCATCATCGCGCCGGTCTTGTTCCAGACGGGCGTCCTCGAGTTTCCGATCGCCATCGCGATCGCCTGCTTCGTGCGGCCGACGTACATTCCAAGCGGCTGGTTCGAAGAGCTGCTTTACTCCGCGTTCCCCGGTTTGAAGACATGGGTGCAAGGCCAGGGCGATGAGATGGCCAAATCGATGGGCCGCCCCGCGCCGAACTCGACGTATCTCTTCAGCTACTTCATCGACATCATCTTCGGCGAGGGGAACGGCATGAGCCCGGTGGATGAGGAG
>DAIOGM010000294.1:0-6132 GCA_036745215.1 Gemmataceae bacterium | reverse complement strand
GTGTTCGGTCGTTTACTGGTTGACCTCGATGTTCAACGACCAGGAAGTGCTGGTGAAGGTCGCCGGCTGGCTGCCCGGCACGAAACAAAAGGGCCAGATCACCGAACAAGGCGCACAGATGACGTACAACATCTTCGTCTTTTTCATACCGATGGTGCTCTGTTTCTTCTTCGCCGGCCGGCCGCTGCGCATGGGGCTCGCCGTTGCGGGGTTATTGATCGGGCATCAATATCTCGCGGCCAGTGACGAAAGCAGGCCGATCGAGTCGCGGCGTACCTACTTCGGTTTGCTGCGCGTCATGACCGGCACGGAACGAGCAAGGGACAGGGAAGAAAACGACAATTTTTACGAGGAACCCCTTCCGCCCGAACTGATTGACAAAGAAGGCAAGAAGTATGCTCCGCCCTATCCGTTCACCTATTTGATGCACGGCACGACGTACCATGGCCGCAACTACACCACCGACACCAGCGATCCGCTTAGGAAAAATCGCAAAGACTTGAGCCGGCTGGCCACGACGTACTATCATCGCTACGGCCCGGTCGGCATCGTCATGGAGCAGTACAACTGGTTCAAGGGAGCGCAGAACACGTTCCGCGCCGACTTGCGCATGCCGGCATCACTCATCGGCCAACTGGCGGCGCCGATCGGCGTTTGCAACTTGCCCATCGCCGCGCTCGTCGAATTGCAGAGCGAGCCGCCCTACGCCACGATCGGTCTCGGCACCGGCACCATGGCGTCGTACGCGCGGCCCTATCAGCACATGACCTATTACGAAATCGACGACGTGATCCGCGAGTTTTCTCTGCCCGACGGCGGCGGCAAGGCGCATTTCACCTACTTGCAAAACGCCATCAAACGCGGCGTATGCATGGAAGTCATCATGGGCGACGCTCGCCAATCGCTCGAATACAAGCGTGAGAAGAACAATCGGGACAACTCGTATCTTTACACATTCGACTTTGCCAAGGGCAAGTTCGAAGAGCCGATTCACACCGTCGCCGACAAGTTCCCCAATCGCGACGGCTATTACAAGGTCATCAACGTCGATGCGTTCAGCTCCGACGCCATTCCGGTTCACCTTTGCACCAAGCAGGCGCTCAAGCTGTACATGGATAAGCTGACCTACGACGGCGTGCTATGTATGCACACCTCGAATCGGCACATGGACCTCGTCATCCCCGTCGCCCGCATCGCGATGGAGTTGTCCAAGGAATCCGTAGATCGAGCCACCGAGGAAGTGAAAAAGGACGAAGACCAGTACGGCAACAAGCTCAATCTCAAGACCGACAAGGAACGTGATGCGTATATCGAGAGCTTCAAGATCAATTGCCGCGTCGGCAAGGACGGCCGCGAACGTTACATGGGGCACTTCAGCTCCGAGTACGTCATGCTCTATCGCGGCGAGGCGTTCGGCAATTACCTGGAAGCCTTGCGTAAAGAAAAAAGCGAATTGATCCGCAAAAAGGAAATGCAGACCGAAGGCAAGGCGCCCGACGGCAAGCAAATCCTCAACTCGGTGGTCGATTGGTACGATCCGCTCCCGGATCATAAGATCTACCGCCGAGGCCGCGAGATCGCTCGCCCGATTACCAAAAACGATTCCGTGTGGACCGATGATTTTTCGCACGTCCTCAGCGTCCTGCGCTGAGTCAAGTTGACCAATACCGCCGCTTGCGGCTTCGCGTTCGCGCAATCCCGCGCGGTCGCCGGGCCGCAAGCGGTTTGACGATTTTGAACTCCTGGAGGTCGTCCCTTGGCACTACCGCTTTATGCCGTCACGCTGTTTGTCAGCGCGTTCATCTTGTTCCTGGTTCAGCCCATCGTCGGCAAGATCATCCTGCCCAAGCTGGGCGGCACCCCGCAGGTATGGAACACGTGCATGGTGTTCTTCCAGATGGTGCTCCTCGCGGGCTATGCGTACACGCACAACGCCACGACGCGGCTCAATCTTCGCCAGCAGCTCATCGCCCACGTCGTCTTGCTGGCGTTGCCGCTCGCAATCCTCTTGCCGTTCCCGTTCACGATCGGCGACCCGCAGATGGTTGATGGCGTGGTGACGAATCCGAACAGCTTGTGGGGCTTCGTGCCGGACCTCGGCTCCAATCCGATTCCGTCAACGCTGGCAGTGCTGTTCCTGTATGTGGCGTTGCCGTTCGTCGTGGTCGCGACGACGGCGCCCCTGTTGCAAAAATGGTTTGTGCACACCGGTCATCCGGCTTCGAAGGACCCGTACTTCCTTTACGGCGCGAGCAACTTCGGCAGCATGTTGTCGCTCATTCTTTATCCAGTCGTGATCGAGCCGTACCTGGGCCTTCACCTTCAAGGCTGGACCTACGTGGTCGGCTATATTTGTTTGATGGCGTTCGTCCTGGCGTGCGCGTTGATGGTATGGAACTCCAAGGAAGTCGTGCAGCTTCCGAAACAAGAGCCATCGGTGACACCCGCGCCGCCGCCCGCCGCGGACACCGGGGAGACCGGCATCGCCGCTGGTGCTCCCGTGCCGACTCCGGCGCCCGCCACCGCAATGAAGCCGGGCGCTCCGCCTATGAAAGGGCCCAAGGGCGCGCCCGGCAAGTTGCACGGCGGATCGGAACAATCCATCGCCCTCTCGTCCGCCGACGTCACTCCCTGGCGGCGCTTCCGCTGGGTCATGCTCGCCGCGATTCCCTCGAGCCTCATGCTCGGCATCACGACGCACATCACCACCGATCTCTCGCCCATGCCGCTCTTCTGGCTCGTGCCGCTTATCCTGTACCTCGGCTCGTTCATTCTCGTCTTCATGAAATGGCCGATCGTCTGGACCGAGAAGGCGCACGTTTATTTCCTCTACGGTCAGCCGCTCTGCATCGCGCTCATGATCATGGTGGACGTGCTGAACCTGACGGGGGACACGACGTTCCTCGTGTTCGCCATCTTCGCTCACGTCCTCGGTTTCTTCGCCACGACCATGGTCTGTCACGGCGAGCTGGCCAAGGATCGGCCCAGCACGAAACACTTGACCGAGTTTTATCTATGGATGTCCGTCGGCGGCATGCTCGGCGGCATGTTCAATGGCCTCGTCGCGCCGGTCATCTTTCCGAAATTGTGGGAGTTGCCGCTGGCGATCTTCGCGGCGGTGCTCGTGCGGCCGAAAATGTTCGACGTCGGCGTCCTCGACAATTTCCTGGCCAGCCTGTTCGAGGGCAAAGCGGAGCCCGTCCCCGTCAAGGCCGGCGGCAGGGGCGCCAAACACGCGCCGACGATTGCGCGTTCTTCCGTCGAAGCCAACGAATCGCTCGTCAAGACGCTCGACTACGTGTGGCCGATCGGCATCCTGGTCCTGTGCGTCGCGCTCATGATGATTCTGGATCCGGCCCGGTCGATGCGCAACAAACTCGTCGTCTTCGGTCTTCCCCTGGCGATCGCGTGCCTGTGCATGACGCGGCCGATCCGCGTCGGCCTGGGCGTCGGTTTTGTGCTGCTCGTCTTCTACGTCAACGAAGCTCAAGGCGACCGCTCGATCGCATCGGCGCGCAGCTACTTCGGCGCGATGAGCGTCAAAGAATACGCGAGCAACGAATTGCCCGTCGGCGGCGGCAAGAAGGAAGCCTTCAAGTTCCGCCAGTTGATTCATGGCCACATCGATCACGGCATGAATTTCCTCAAGCCCGCCAAGAAAGAAGATCGCGGCAGCCCGCTCCGCGACCGCAGCAGGCTGGCGACGACGTACTACCATCGCGAAGGCCCGGCCGGTCGCGTGATGGAGAAGTTCAACTGGTTCGCGTTCAAGGACGGCTCGGACGTGAACATGTATCAATCGGACGTGCGCATGCCGGCCAACCTCGTCACGGGGCTCATGGCCGACATCGGCTCCGGATGTTCGCTGCCGATGACCGCGCTGGTGGCCGCGTGGACCGAACCGCCGTTCGCCACCGTCGGTCTCGGCACCGGCACGATGGCGTCCTACGGTCGCGTATATCAGCACGTCCATTTCTATGAGATCGACAACGTCGTCCTGGGCTTTTCCTTGGCCCAGCCGACGCGGCTCATTCACAACTACAAAGACTATGCCAAGGTCCGCGATGAATCGCCGCGATCGACCTATTTCAACTACCTCGACCAGGCCATCGAGCGCGGCAGCATCGTGCAAGTGCTCATGGGCGACGCGCGGCTCCGGATGGCGTTGCCGTACAAGAATCACTACAAGGATCCTGATGGGCCGGACGACGGCGGCGGGCCGGAAAGCTTCTATCACATGATGGTGGTGGACGCGTTCAGCTCCGACGCCATCCCGGCTCACTTGCTGACCAGGGAAGCGTTCAAGATGTACTTCGATCGCCTCACTCCCGACGGCATCCTGTGCGTGCACACGTCGAACCGGTTTGTCGATTTGCCGAAGGTCGTCGCGGCCATCTCCAAGGACATGAACTTGACGTGCCAGCGCGGCCACGATAGCGACACGGAGCGCGACGAGGGCCACTATACGTCAGAATGGGTCATGGTGGCGCGCGACGCCAAACACCTCGAACGGCTTCGGGGCGACACCAATTTCTTGACCCGCTACATGAAAAAGATGCGAGCCAAATCGGCACGCGGCGCGGACGTGGAGGAGTACTGGACGGACATTAACTCCAACCCGCGCTACTTGTGGACGGACGATTATTACAACTTGCTTTCCGTCGTCCGTTTCCGGGCTCGCTCCGCTCGAGAGGATTGATGTGAATGAAGATGGTGAGCCGCGGGGTTTATCCCCGTGGAATGGATATCCATTCCACGGGGATAAACCCCGTGGCTCGCATCGTTTATTATTGCGCTTGCCGGCGAAGCACGTCAACCGCGGCGAACTCTTGACCAAGCACCTGGCGGCTGGGGACGCCGAGCCATTGATCGAGGATCGTCGCGTACACCTGGCGGAAGTCGGTGTGATGCGGCAGGTTGCCTTGCACCAGATTCGTCAGCGCCGGATGTGCGCCGACGACGCCGGAGCGAACGCGGCCGCCGACGAGGAGAATTGGCGCGCCGGAGCCGTGATCGGTCCCCTGGCTGCCATTTTCATGTCCGCGGCGGCCGAACTCCGAGAACGTCATGATGAGGACGCGTTCGCCTTGCCCGCGCGCCGCCATGTCGCGATAAAACGCCGTGATCGAATCCGAAACGTCGCGCAAGAGATTGGCGTGCAGCGGCAACTGGCCGGCGTGGGTGTCGAAGCCGTCGAGCGTGACGTAGAAGAGCCGCGCGCCCAAGCCGGCGTCGATCAACTGCGCTGCCAGCTTCAAGTGATTGCCGAGCGCCGACGTCGGGTACGGCACGCGCGGCTGATAATCGCGGCCGATTTGTGCCAAGCGCTGGCTCGACGCGTACGTTTGCACCGCGGTGCGCTGCACGAAATCGAGCAAGCTCGGCTGATCGCCGGGCCGCGACACGGTGTCTAAAAGATCGCGCTGGGCACGGCGGTCGGCGGCGCTCGATGCTTGCAAGCGCATTTGAAAATCATCGAGCGTGCCGATCGAGGGCACGCGCGCCGGCGCGCCGGTCAAGGCGAGCGGCGCCGCTTCATTTGGATTGGCAAGATGAAACGACGCAGCGGCGGGAACGTGGCGAAGCGCCCGGCCGACCCAACCTTCGTTGAGCGAATCCGCGGTGCTGGCGGCGTGCCAGATATCCATCGAACGGAAGTGCGACTGGCTCGGATTGGGATAGCCGACGCCTTGGACGATGCACAATGCGTTGTCGTTGAGCAAGCCATGCAGTCCGGTCATCGACGGGTGCAAGCCGGTGGTGTCGTTGACGCGCAGTGAATTCTGGATGCGCAGCGTTGGTCGCAGGCGATTGTAGTCGGCGTTGCCGGTCGGGATGACGGTGTTGAGCCCGTCGTTGCCGCCGGTGAGCTGCACGACGACGAGGATGGTGTCGCGCGCTCCCTGACGTTGCGCCTGCGGCGTCTGGGCGGCGGCCCGGCCCAGGAAGTTCGGAATCGCTCCGGTCAGCGCGACCATGCTGGAGCCGGCGAGCGAGAAGCGCAGAAAATCACGGCGGTTCATATGCATGTTTTGTCTCCAAGTCATTTCGCTTGCGGTTTCGCGTTAACATCGCATGCTAACGCGAAACCGCAAGCGATGGAAATCAATCAAGTTGATACTCCGGCAAACA
>DAIOGM010000293.1:0-9517 GCA_036745215.1 Gemmataceae bacterium | reverse complement strand
GGGCAAGTATTGTTTGCACGTGCCCGATGGCGGCGGCGGCGTGGTGATGCGCGTCTGGCTGCCGGCCTTGAACGAAGCGGGCGTCCTCATCAAAGAAGGTGTGCCGATCGACCGCATCGATCTGGCCTTGCGCCGCTTCGGCATGTCATTTGGCCCTTGTGAGTGGATGGATCGCCTTGGCGTGGATCAAGTCGCGGCACTCGTCAATGCGATGCGGCCGGCGTTCGCGGGTCGCATTGAGTTCGAAACCGGTTTTGGGCGAATGGGTGAGAAACAATTGCTCGGCGCCAAAACCGAGCGCGGCTTCTACCGGGCGAGCTTGCGAAAGAAGAAGCCGAACCCGGAAGCCGTCGCGTTGTGGCAAACGCAAAGCCAGGGGACGACCGCGAAGTCCGTGCCGGTGTTGTCGGAGGCGGACGCGCACTTGTGGATTCAGCGGCGGCTCGTGACGTTGATGTTGCTGGAGGCGTTGCGTTGCCTGGACGAAGGCGTCATCAACGACGCGGACGATCTCGATTGCGCCATGTGCTTGACCAACTGGGCGACGCATCGCGGCGGACCGATTGGCCATGCCCGCCACCTCGGCGTTGTGGCGTTGAGCGAGCGCTGCGACGAATTGACGCGTGAATACGGACCGCGCTTTGCGTTTTCCGCGGACGCCGCGCGGTTTTTTTGAAACTGGCGATGACTTGCGAAGGAAGTTGTTTATAATGTCGCCTGTGAGCCTTGAACCATTTCAAACGGCTCACGTATTGTGTTGTGGGATGCCAATCTCGCTAATTTTCCAAAGTGCTCGTGAATAGCCCAGGCTCGTTGTTGGTCTAGCCAGCTAGACGGCGTTCGTAATCGGCTTGATTTATCCAGACGCGCTCAATGTGCGTTTCGATCGAGATCATGCCTGGAGCAGGAAACTACCCCCCTCCTGATTTCCGGTGATCTCGGTCGTTTTTTTGTTTCTTCGCTCTACATTAACTTCTCCCTCAAACCTCAAGGAGAAGTTGTCATGTCCGCCGAAAAACGCCTACAAGAACTCAATATCACTCTGCCGACGCCGCCGAAGCCGGTCGCGAAATACAAGCCGACCGTCCTGGTGGGCAATCTGCTCTACGTTTCCGGCCACGGCCCCGCGAAGATCGGCGATCCAGCGTTGCAAGCGGGCAAGGTCGGCGGCAAGCTCACGCTCGAGCAAGGCAAGGAATCGGCCCGATTGGTCGGCATCAATATTTTGGCGACCGTCAAGAATGCGATCGGTTCGCTCGACAAGGTCAAACGCCTCGTCAAGACGCTCGGCATGGTCAACGCGACGCCGGAGTTTTTGGAGCATCCGCAAGTCATCAACGGCTTTTCGGAGTTGATGGCGCAGGTGTTCGGCGATGACGCGGGGGTGGGATCTCGCAGCGCGGTGGGCATGGGGTCGTTGCCGGGGGACATTCCGGTTGAGGTGGAATGTATGTTTGAAGTGAACTGAACGTCGCTTGCGGCTTCGCGCTCGCGCGGCGCCATGCGAACGCGAAGCCGCAAGCGGCTGAAGTCACACGGCCTGCGAAAGCGTCTGCAAACCCAACACCGCGTGCGCCAGCGCTTCCGCGCCATCCCCGCGCCGCACGATTTTCTCGGCGCCGACCATCGGCAAATGCGCTAACAATTCATCAGTCGATCGACTCGTGACGAGGATGATCCGCAGATCCGGATTGTCGGTGCTGATCTTGGCACTCGTTAACCAGCCGCTTTCGTCGAGCAATTCGGCATCGAGCACCACGACATCGGGTTGATACTCGGCCGCCAGGATTCGCGCGTCCGTTCCGCCGGCGGCCATTTGCACTTCCCAGCCGAGGCGGCGAAAATAGCGGCCGCACTCGGAGGCGTAGACCGCGTCCGCGTAGGCCAGCAGCATTCGAGGACGATTGGTGGATTCGATTTGATTCCTTCTCATGACAACTTCCTGTATAAGCACGTGTCAATAGTCATTCATTTCAACTTTAGGTTGAATTCCTGAGTTTGCGGTTCGGAATCCGAGAATAATTCTTGAAGAAAGTTCCGGATTGGCAGGTTTCCGTGGCTTCATCGTACCTGGATCGCTAGAAAATGCCAAGATCAGCTGCACCACAGGAGCGAGCCACGGGGTTGATCCCCGTGGTTAGGGATCCATTCCCACGGGGATAAACCCCGTGGCTCGCCAAATCTTCGGAGACCCATCGTGGCCAAGAAATCGACCACCGCCAAGACCCCCGAAAAAACCAGCGCCGCCGCCATTCGCGACGCCGTCAAAAAGAGCGGCGGCGTCCTCCTGCTCGCTCCGAACTGGGTGCCGCGTTCGTTCCTAACGCCGGGCCGGCGCTTGAAGCTGCATATCGATGACATCTACGCTTACGGCGCCAACCGCGGCGGCATCGACGAACGCTGGTTCGCGTCCACCACCGCCGCCGCCAACGAAGGCGCCGACTGGGACGAGGGTTTGAGCTATGTCGTCCACGACGGCAAGAAGGCGTTCACGCTGCGCGAAGCCATCGCCGCGGAGAAGGCCGATCTCATTGGTCCCGACATCTGGAAGAAGTACGAACGCTGGCCCGTCTATTCGAAATTCTTCGACAACATGGGCCCGATCCCGCATCACATGCATCAAAACTCCAAGCAAGCCGCACTCGTCAATCAACAGGGCAAGCCGGAGTCGTACTACTTTCCGCCGCAAATGAATTACACGGGCAACAACTTCGCGTACACGTTCATGGGCCTCGAACCCGGCACGCAAAAGTCCGACGTGCGCCGCTGCCTCGAAAACTGGAACAAGGGGGACAACGGCATCCTCGACTTCAGCAAGGCGTATCGCCTCAAGCCCGGCACCGGCTGGCTGATCCCACCCTGCATCTTGCACGCGCCGGGTTCGCTTGTCACGTACGAGCCGCAATGGGGCTCCGATGTGTTCGGCATGTACCAATCGATGGTCGAAGGCCGCTACGTGCCATGGAGCTTGCTCGTGAAGGACGTGCCGACGAAGTATCACAAGGATCTCGATTACCTCGTCGAACAGCTCGACTGGGAAGGCAACGTGAATCCGAACTTCAAGGACACGCATTACCTGGAGCCGATCACGGCGGAAGGCGGCGCGAGCAAGGGCTACGAGGACAAGTGGATCGTCTACGGCAAGGTCGATGGCGAAGAGCTATTCAGCGCCAAGGAGCTGACGGTGCAGCCTGGTACGAAGATCACCGTCAAGGACAACGGCGCCTACGGCCTGACTGCGGTGCAAGGCTGCGGCACGATCAATGGCAAGCGTCTGCAAACCCCGGCGATGATTCGCTTCACGCAATTGACGGAGGATGAGTATTTCGTGAGTTACGGCGCGGCCCGGGACGGTGTGACGTACGACAACACGGGCGATGAGCCGTTGGTGGTGTTGCGATATTATGGGCCGGGCGTGAATCCGAAGGCGCCGAAGATTGGTAGTTACAAACACGGATGATATAATTCATCACCGTGACCTTGCTGGTGGAAGTTGGCCAAGTGTAGTTTGTTATGACTGATTTTGAAGATGTTCGAAAACTCTGGAAACAGAGACCGTTCAAGCCTTTTCGAATCATCACGGATTCGGGCCAGCATTACGACGTGTTGGCGCCGGAGCACGTGATGGTACTGAAATCCACCCTCGTCGTAGGTGTACGAAAAAAACCGAACGATCGCGAATTCGATTCGACGCGCCATTTGGGGGTCTTGAATGTCAACGCGATCGAGGTTCTCGATACTTTGACGGAGAAAGCGTGAGACATCGGCCGGAGGTTAGCGTTCGTGATCACGTCAAGCGATATCCGTGAACGCCTTAGAAGGTTGCCGTTCGAGCCATTCCGCATCCTCCTTAGTTCTGGCCAACATTACGACATTTTTCACTCGGAGTTCGTTATCGTCACGAAACGAACGCTCGAGATAGCAACGCCCAAAACGGAAGGTGACAAAGAACCCGATGGCACACACCTGGTATCGATTCTCCATGTTACTGCGCTCGAAGTGATTCCAGCGAAAGCCAAGACCTGAGAACCTCTTCCTCAAGGATGCTCCCCATGCCAAACACCTACCCCAAACTTCACAACGCCACCTGGCCCGGCGTCGTCGGCAAAGGTTCGCCCGGCGGCGAGCCGTTCATCGAGCTCGACAAGATGATCGAACTCACCGCGAACGCGAACGTCAACGGCGTCAAGTTCGACGGCGTCGATCTGTTCCTGTTCGCGCCGCACGTCGATATCGACTCCAAGGATGACGATCTCAAAAAGCTCGCCGATAAGGTGCGCGCCAAGAACCTCGTGATCGGCTCCGTCGTCGCCCCCGTCTGGGGACCCACCGGCGGCGGCTCGGCGATGGGCGATGAGACCGAACGCAAGAACTTCCTCACCCAGGTCAAGAAAGGCTGCGGCATCGCCAGGCGGCTGCGCGAGCTAGGTGCTCGTCCCTATGGCATCGTCCGCATCGATTCCGCCGGCGGCCCCGGCGACTGGGCCAAGGATGCCGAGACGAATCAAAAACGCATCGCCGAGACGTTTCGTCTCGCTGCGGATATCGCAGCCGATCATGGCGAACGCCTGGCTGCGGAAGGCGAAATCTGCTGGGCCGGCATGCATAGCTGGCGACGCATGCTGCAATTGCTCGAACTCGCCGACCGTCCTGGAACGCTCGGCTTTCAAGCGGACATGGCCCACACGCTCCTCTACACGCTCGGCTACAACGCCCCGGAGGATCGCATCGTCCCGGAAGGCTTCAACTGGGACGCCGCCACGCTCGACAAATCGCTCGCCACGCTGACCGCAGCCCTGCGTCCCTGGACGATCGACTTCCACATCGCCCAGAACGACGCGACCGTCAAGGGCTCCGGCTCCCACGACAAGACCGGCCGCCACTGCCCGCCGGACGATCCCAATGGCAAACTCAAGATCGCGCATCACGCCGGCTTCTGGATGCGCGACGCGTACGGCAACCTCACCAAAAAATTCAAGCACGTCTGCTGGGATGGATGCATGTTTCCCAACGAGATGATGGTGAAGCCGGAGACGTGGAACAAGATCCTGGCCGCGATGATCTCGGTACGCGATGCACATGGGTGGAATTGAAGCCGAAGTCGCCGCAGATGAACGCAGATGGATTGAGTGAAGTTTGAATTCGATTTCTTTTTTCGCCATCTGCGCAAATCTGCGTTCCTCAGCGGCTCTATTTTGTGACGTGCCGCGCTAGAACCCACTATTAGATCGCGGGGGCAGCAATGCCGGCTTTCATCAGTCGAACGGCCGCTCGCCTGGGTGCCACTCGGGCCGATTGCATTCTGATCCTCATCGGAATCATTGCAATCATCCCAATGACCGTGTTCGCTGTGAGATCTTACATCCGACGCGACAATGCGCGCGTCGCCGTGCGCGAGGCCACCGAACGCGTCGCGGTCGCAATCTTGCGTGGCGACTCGACGGCCCTGTCGAACGATCCGCTTCTGGCTGGCCATCCCGAGACCGTGACGCGGTTGCTGCAACATCGCGACGCCATCATCGACCGATACTGGGTGAGAGTTTGCGAAAATAGCCGGGGCGACCGACTGCTGGAACCCGCAGATGTGATCACGCATTTGGGACTGATCCGGACGTATTCCGGCGAGGTGAGACTTGGATTCAGGTACGTCCACGAAACGGATCAGTTGGACTTGGTGACCGATTCGTTCTCACCCACCGACTAACGGTTCGCGTTCACGTCTTGAGGCGCGCACCCGTGGGGAACTGGCCCAAAAAAGGCACTATCTCAAGCATTTTTCGCATTTTGACTTACCCAGGCGCTGCTGGGTAAGTGGGCGAGTGTTCCGCGCGGAGCACTTTGTAAAATAGGGGGCGCATCCTGCATGCGGATTCGTCGCCAGAGCAAAATACCTTATTCATTTCCGCATTTTCATGGCAATTTCACCTTGATCGATTTTTGGTTCGCGATATACCCCTCCCCAATCTTCGGAAATATTCCGCCCTATGGGGTTCGATCCAGTCGTGCCGCGGCTTCGGGGAGCCGTTGGTCTTCACGGAGGGGGACCGATGAAACGTGTTTTTTGGTGGACCGTGTTTGGCATTTCCGGCGCCGCGTTGCCTTTGTTTTGGTTTGGGCAATCGGTGCTAGGACAACCGGAAACAAAAGGGCCGGCGCCGATGGTGGCGCCACAGCCAGTGGATTTGAGCAAGAGCGGCGAATTGCCGCGACCGGAGGCGCTTTCCACGAACGGGCCGTTGCCGGGCGTGCAGCCGATGACGCCGTTGCCTGCGGCGCCGGTGTCATTGCCGCCAACGCCGCCGTCGCTGCCGATGTCGCCGGCGGATTTGACGCCCAAGAAGGCGCCCGTCGCGCCGACGACGGCGCCGCGTGCGGAGCGGCCGAACTCGCTCAACGTGCCGCTCAATGTTGAACCCGGCAAGCAGCAGCCGTCCGTCAGCATCGAATGGGCGGGGCCGCAGCAGATTCGCATCAATCAACCGATGACGTGCCAGATTCTCGTGCGCAACACGTCCAACGTGCCGGTGCACAACGTCGTCATACGCCACCAACTTGGCCAGGGCGTCGTTTGCAAATCGAGCGTGCCAAACGTTGCCAGTGAATCAGGCGATCTCGTCTGGAACCTGGGCACGCTCGCTCCGGAACAGCTTACTAAAATTGAAATCGTGCTCGTCGCCGCGGCGCGTGGCACCATGAATTGCCACGCGACGGCCACGTTCACCGCGGTCGCCGGCCACCAGGTCTTCGTCCGCGAGCCGCAGCTCACGCTCAAGATGCGTGGCCCGGAAAAGGCGATCGCCGGCGAGAGCGTCACGATGCTCATCACCGTCACCAATCCCGGCGACGGCGCCGCGGAAGCGATCAAGGGCAGAATCGTCATGCCCGACGGTCTCGAACACGCGAGCGGCCGCAAGGTGATCGATTTCGACATCGGCAATCTCGCGCCGAAGGAAACGCGCACCATGCAGTTGCCGTGCATCGCCAAGGGGACGGGCGCTCAGAAGTGCTCGATCACCGCGCTCGGCGACAACCTCACGGCTAGCGACGCGGTCATCACGGAAATTCTCGTGCCGAAGCTCGACGTCGCGTTGACCGGTCCGAAGCTTCGCTATCTCGATCGTCATGCCGTTTACGTCTTGAAGGTGACCAATCCCGGCAGCGCCCCGGCCAATAACGTTGAGGTGCAGGAACTCGTGCCGACCGGCTTCAAGTTCCACAGCGCCAATCACGGCGGCACCTTCCAGGAATCTACCCGGCTCGTCGTCTGGAACCTGGGCGACTTGCAACCGGGTCAGAGCAAGGACATCTCGGTCGATCTGATCCCGATCGAAGCGGGCGAGCATCGTCTGATCGCGCACGTCAAGACGTCGCGCGGCCTGAAGGGTGAAGCCGAGGCTCGCACGATCGTCGAAGGCTTGCCGTCGCTCTTCATCGAGGTCGCTCACGTGGACGACCCGATCGAAGTCGGCGCCGAGACCGCGTACGAAATTCGTGTCGCCAACACGGGCACGAAGATGGAAACCAACCTCGAAGTCGTCTGCACGCTGCCGGAACAACTCGAGTTCCGCGGCGCCAAGTGCACGACGACGTTGCGTTATCGTCAAGAAGGCCGCGAGTTGATCTTCGAACCGTTGCCGCGTCTGGCTCCGAAGGCCGACGTGATTTATCGCGTTCAGGTGCGCGGCATCGCGCCGGGCGACATTCGCTTCCGCACCCGCATCAAGGCGGACGGATTGCGTGAACCGGTGATTCGCGAAGAGAGCACACGCATTTACAGCGACGAGGCGCCGACGCGGCCCGCCACGACGAGCAATTCGTCGCCGGTGACGCCGTCGCCGATGCCGAGCAATCCGACGCCGGTGATTCCGCCGTCGCCGGGCACTCCGGTGACGACGCCGCCCGCGCCGATGCCGGTGCTTCCCGCGCCGAGCAACACGTCGCCGGTGCTGCCCGCGCCGAGCACGACGGCCCCGACGCCGGCTCTGCCGACGCCGGTGGTGACGCCGGTAATTCCGTCGCCGATGCCGTCGCTGCCGCCGTTGCCCGGGACGAGTCCGAGCGGGGTTCCCGGCGTGAATCCTTGATTCCGCGGAAAATGTAGATACGCCAACGGCCGGCTTCGTTCTTTGCAACGAAGCCGGCCGTTTTTTTTAGCCGCGGATGAACCTAGTGCGTTTGCAAGGCTAAAACTTGGGGTCGCAAGTCGGGAGGGCGAGGCTCCTGCCGAGCCGGAAGCATCGGAGTCAGTGTCCGCCAAATCGTTTTTCGCGGGTGCACGGCTCGGCAGGAGCCTCGCCCTCCCGAACCAAGCGCGTGACAACCCCAAAATTTAGCGTTGAAGCTGCACTAGTTCAAGCGTTCGATCAAGCTCGCATGCGTCAGCCGATAGACCGGCATGATGCCTTGCGTCGTCTGGCGCTGCGCCATCTGGCCGCGCACCGATACCAGATCGCCCTTCTTGAACGCGTTCATATCCACTTGTTGCGGCAACAGCACGATGCGGCCATTGTACTTGTCCACCGTTTCCGGCGTGGCGTAGTAGACGACGAAGTTGCCGTTCTCGATTTCGAGTTGCCCGGTGATCCACTCGAACTTTTCATCGCGGCCGATCTTTTGGAGCAACAGCGGCTGGATCGGATACTTGACGTTCTTCGGCATCGCAATCATGTTGGCCGGTTGCACGTCCGCATCGTTGCCGACGGACGGGACCGCCTTGCCGCCCTGGCTTTGCGGGTTCGGCATTTTGCGCGGAAAGTCGGACGGCGTCGTGGTGATCGGCGGTGTGTTCGTGATCGGCGGCGCCGTCGTTTCGCGGATGACCCGCGGGTCTTTGATATTGCTCGCGGGGATGGCGCTGGGCTCACGCTTCCACCACGTTTGGATCTTCGTGATGAGCGGACGCTCGTCGCGCTGCCACCAGCCCATGATCGGCCGCGCCGGCGTCTGCGCCTGAGCGACCGGACCGAACGGCGCCTGTTGTACTTGCACTCGTTGAACGACCGGCCCGCTGGGCGGTTCGCTGGTTTGACCGATGAGCATGCTCGCCGCCAGCAAGCCGCTCGTGAGGAGTGAATTCACGTTAGTCCCCTTTCCTTGGTTTGCCCGCTTTGCGCATCCTTGCATGTATCCCGCATTTCTGCCATCTGCGGAAACGCAGTCTTTTCATCGGTCGCACCGTAATACGGACTTTAACAACTTTGCCTCGCATACGAGGCTTGCCGAACGTGCCATGATGCGAGTTTCATGGCGGCGGAATTGGCCCGTTTTTGCACGAATCGAAACAAAGCGCGATTCTCCATCGTCGCCGAATCTTTTTCGTGGCGTAGAACAATCTTCCAGCGAGCCACGGGGTTTATCCCCGTGGAACTCAATTCAAACCACGGGGATAAACCCCGTGGCTCGCAATAAAAACAAGGTGACTTCATGTTTCGCCGCCGTGGACTTCTCGCATTGCTTCCAATGGCAATCGCCTTTCTCGTCGCATCCGTCGCCGCGCAGCCCGATCCATACGCCGACA
>DAIOGM010000292.1:0-9522 GCA_036745215.1 Gemmataceae bacterium | reverse complement strand
CGAACTCGCCGAGCCGCAGCTGGCGCACGGCGCCGCGGTTCAGCACATCGGCCAGGCGGCGCGGATCGTCGACGCAGAGGCGCTCGAGCTTCTCGAGATCCCGCTGCTGGGCGGCGTGATCGCCGAGGTGGAACAGGGCCTCGGCGCGGCCGCTGACCGAGATGCTCGCGGAGCATCGGGGGCGCCTGTCCCGAATCGTGTCGCTGCGCATGGATCGGCGCTTGCGCGGCCGAATCGACGCGTCGGACGTGATCCAGGAGGCGTTTCTGGAAGCGACCCAGCGCTACGAAGACTTCTCGCGCCAGCCCGAGCAGTCCTTTTACCTGTGGCTGCGTTTTCTGACGCTGCAGCAGTTGCTGATTGCGGCCCGGCGGCATTTATCGACGCAGGCTCGAGCGGCGGGACGGGAAGTTGACCTGGAAGTCGCGGCGTCGCCCGAGATTTCAGCCGTGGGCTTGGCGGACGTCATTCTCGATTCCGTCACTTCGCCGAGCGAGGCGGCCGCGCGCCATGAACGGGCGACGAAACTTCAAGCGGCGCTCGAAGCCATGGAGCCGCTCGATCGCGAAGTCCTGGTCTTGCGGCATTTCGAGCACATGAGCAACGCGGAGGCGGCTCAGGCGTTGAGCATTCAACCCGGCACGGCGAGTCAGCGGTATGTCCGAGCCTTGAAGAAGCTCAAGGATATTCTTCAGGACTTCGGATGGAGCGAATCGGCATGACCCCAGAGAACAGCCCAAGACACCCGGTCGAAGAATTGGCCGAGGATTTTGTCGCACGCAGCCGCCGCGGTGAACAGCCGGCGGTCGCAGACTACGTCAAAAAGCATCCCGAGCTGGCCGCGGAAATCGAAGAACTCTTTCCCGCGCTGGTATTTCTGGAACACTGTGGTCAGGCGTCGCAAGCGGTTTCCACGGTCGAAGTGGGCCGGTTAGGAAATTACCGGCTGGTGCGCGAGATCGGTCGCGGCGGCATGGGGATCGTGTATGAGGCGGTGCAGGAATCCTTGGGCCGCCGCGTTGCCTTGAAAGTGCTTTCGACTCAAGCGCTGCTCAAACCCACGTGGCTCGATCGCTTTCAGCGCGAATCGGCGGCGGCGGCGCGGCTGCATCACACGAACATCGTACCGGTCTACGGCGTCGGCGCGGCGGACGGGCATCATTTCTTCGCCATGCAATTCATCGACGGCGAAAGCCTGCGCGACTTGCTGACGACGACGCCGGATTTGGCCAACACTGCGGAATTCCCATCGCAGTCAACGTCGACAAATAACGCAGTCTCGACAGCTCGAATCTCCAAATCCGCGACGTCGGCGCCAGGTTCGTATTTCCGCGAAGTCGCGCAGATCGGCGTTCAGGTGGCGGAGGCACTGGCCCATGCGCACGGTCAGGGAATTCTGCACCGCGACATCAAGCCGGGCAACTTGCTGTGCGACAAACATGGGACGATCTGGGTCACCGATTTCGGTCTGGCCAAGGTAGAGGGCGCGGACGACCTTACCGCGACCGGCGATCTTGTCGGCACGTTGCGCTACATGCCGCCGGAGCGATTCCAGGGCAAGGAGGACGCGCGCAGCGACATCTATTCGCTGGGGCTGACGCTTTATGAATTGGCGACGCGCCGGCCCGCGTTCGACCAGACCGACCGCACACAGCTCATCCATCAACTCACGCACGAAACGCCGACCGCGCCGCGTCAAATCGATCCCGCCATTCCCAGGGACCTGGAAACCATCCTTCAGAAGGCGATCGAACGCGAGCCGGCGCGGCGTTACGCCAACGCGGCGGAGTTAGCTGACGATCTGCGCCGCTTCCTGGCGGACATGCCCGTGCAGGCGCGGCGAAGTTCGCAATTCGAACTCGCGCGACGATGGTGCGGCCGCAATCCCGTGCTGGCTGGGCTGATCAGTTTCTCCGCGTGCATGCTTCTGGTCGTGACCATCGTTTCGCTGGTCGCCTACTTCGAGACGTCGTCCGCACTCGCTTTGAAAACGTCGGCCCTGAATTTGGAAAAGATCGCACGCAAGGATGCGGACACGGCCAAGGAAGGAGAAAAAGCGGCGCGCCATGAAGCCGAGAAGGATCGCGACGCTGCGCTGGAGACGCTGTATGGTGCGCGAATGAGCTTGATTCATCGAGCCTGGACCGGCGGCGAAATGGATCTGGTCATGAAGACTTTAAGCGAGGCGAAGCCGAAAGCCGGACAAAAAGACATGCGCGGCTGGGAATGGCATTTTCTTGATGCGCAAGCGCGGCGCGTCGTCCATACGCTGGATTTCCGCAAACCCGGCGTCCCCGGCGCCGTGTTTGCCGCCGCCTTCAGTCCGGACGGCCAGTGGCTGGCCGCGGACAATGGCCGCATGAAGGTGCTGATCCTCGACGTCAAGACCAAGCAGATCAAGCTTGAGTTGCCGCAACCGCTCAGTGTGTACCGCATGGCGTGGAGTCCCGACAGCCAGCGTCTCGCCGTAATCCTGGGCGGCGGCCCTGTGCCGATTTGGGATGTTGCCACCGGTAAGTTGTGGAAGTCGCTGCAACCGAACCAGGGTGTCGTTTGCTCCGGCCTGGCCTGGCATCCGAACAGCAAACAGGTCGCAACGGCGTTCGGGAAGGAGATATTGATTTGGGATGCGGAAACCGGCCAAATCGAGAGAACACTTGCGACGGCCGGCACGCCTGCCTGGAGTCCCGATGGCGCGCGGTTGGCGGTCTCGCGCTTTGGCAAGGATCGCAGCATTGACGTGTGGGACGTCGCCAAACGCAAGATCTTGGTTCAACTGCCCAGTGGCGGCGTGCTGGCCTGGCATCGCGACAACGTGCGCCTGGCAGTCGCTTGCTCGGATGGCACGGCGCAAATCTGGGATACCACCACGATGCAAGCGCGGTTCATCTTGCATCACCCGGGCGACGTCAAGGACGTCGCCTGGAATGCGGACGGCGATCGTCTTGCCACCGCCTGCATCGACCGAGCCTTGCGTGTGTGGCACGCCGACAAGGGCCTGCTCGAAACAACCTTGCGAAATCATGACGATATGGTAACCACGGTTTCCTGGCATCCGGACGGCGACCTCCTTGCCACCGCAAGCACGGACGACCGCGTCAATCTCTGGGACCTCAACGCCTATCGTCAATCTCGGCACGGCGCGTTCACCAAGCGGGGTAAATCTCACTTGCTCTCGCGTTCTCAAAGTGCGGATGGCAAACGTGTGTTCCGTGTTGACTTCAAGACCAAAGAAATCACGATACTCGACACGGCGACCAATGCGACGATTCACGTCCTGCCGCTGAGGTACAGCGAGCAGATTCGTTGGAGTCCGACGAATCCGCAGCTGGCCTGGTCGCCGCCGCCCGGAAACCAGCTTCGCTTGTGGGACGAGGAACGCCAAGAGGATCGTCTGCTGCTGGCCGGAAACGTTAGTTTCTTCGTGTGGAGCCGGGAGGGAAAGCGGATCGCCGCATGTGATCAAGACGGCATGATCCAGGTGTGCGATGTGGCCTCGGGAAAACGGCTCTGCGCCATTGACGGTCGCGAAAAACATATGCGGCTGGCGTTCTCGCCGTGCGGTGATTTCGTCGTGGCCGGCGGCGACGATCAAATGGCCCGCATATGGAGCGTAGCGTCAGGCCTTGCGGTCGGCGCTTACGCCGTCGGTGAATTGCATTCAAACAAAGACGAGTGGTTTGTCCGTTGGAGTCCGGACAACCGGCAGTTAGTGCTTCCCCTGGATCAGCGCGGCTTGCGTGTCGTCGATACGGCGACATGGAAAGAATTCTATTCGCTGCGCGCTCACACCGACATCGTCGCTTCGGTGGCGTGGAGTCCGAACAACAGGCGCCTGGCGTCGCTCAGTTATCGGGGAACGCAGGCGCATGTCGTCCTCTGGAATACCAGCACCGGTCTGGAAACTTGGGCCTTCTCATTTCCCATCGACAAATCCTCGGCGCCGCGCCTCGCGTGGAGTTCCGACGGTCGTCGGCTAACGTGCGATACGATCCGCGGCTCGTACTCGTGGGACGCTCCTCTCGTCTCCGAAACCGCGACGCTCGCAAAGAAATGAAGTCATCAACCGAAGCACGTCCTTTCTTGTCCTTTTTCTTCATTGCGTGTCGATTCAGGCAGTCCCAGCGCAGTTGATCCATCACGGCTAGCGTGTTAGCCGGACGCGCAAGTTTTGAAGTTGCGCTTTCGTTGAGCACCAAAGGTGCGCAAATGATAAAGCCCAGGGCAACGCCCTGGGAACAAGCGACACCAGGTTCCAAAGCCGCAACGCGGCGCAATGCATCGGCACGCCCGTGATCGCGCCCCGTTGGGGCTTTGGGCGAGAGAACGTTCATTTTTCCCAGGGCGTTGCCCTGGGCTTTGGCATTTGCGCACCTTCGGTGCTCGAAATGCGGGAGAACGTCGCGATGGCCAGTAAAAATCGTCGTTCGCGCGAATTGCGTCACTGCCTTGCATTTCGGCCTAACTTGGAGATTCTCGAAGACCGCCTCGCGCCAGCCGCGACAATCACGGTGAACTCGACTCTGGACACCATGAGCCCCGACAACGTCCTCACTTTCCGCGAAGCAATCGCGATCAACAATCGCAGCATGGACGTGTCCTCGTTGACGCCCCTGGAGCAAGCCCAGGTTTCGGGCACGCCAACAAGCACCGATCGAGACACGATTGCGTTCAACATTCCCGGCACGGGCGTTTTGTCGATTTCGCCGACCGCGTTGCCGAACATTACCGACGCGGTCATCATTGACGGCTACTCACAGCCCGGCGCCGTGCCAAATACGCAGGCCGTCGGCTCGAATGCCGTGCTGCGGATTGAGTTGAACGGCAGCCTCGCCGGTCTAACCAGTGGGCTGAAGCTCCTGGCCGGTAACACCGTGGTTCGCGGCCTGGTGATCAACCGCTTTCAACAGCATGGCATCTCGGTCCAATCGGCGGACAACATCATTCACGGAAATTACCTGGGAACCGACGCCACGGGGACCGTCGCCCTGGCCAACCTCGATAGCGGCGTGGGCCTCTTGGGGTTTTCCGGCAACGTCATCGGCGGTACGGCGCCCGCGGACCGCAATGTCATTTCCGGCAATCGCCTCCGCGGCGTTCTGGCGAGCTCCACTTCGGGCGCCATCATTCAAGTAAACTACGTTGGCCTCGATGCATCCGGCAGCGCCGACCTCGGCAATGAATTCAACGGCATCCAGGCGGCCTTCTCCGGGAACCTGATCATTGGCGGCACTGCCGTCGGCGCCGGCAACGTCATCTCGGGCAACAATCAAGACGGCGTCCAACTGGGCGGAAGTTCGAGCTTTTCAACCCTTCAAAACAACAACCTCATTCTCGGCAATCGAATCGGCACCGACGCTGGGGGAGTCAACCCGCTGAAAAACGGCCGGCATGGCGTGTTGGTTGGCGGCGTGGGTCTCGTCGGCCTGGCCACGGTCGGCGGCGTAACACAGGGCGCCGGCAACACCATCGCGTTCAACGGCAGCGACGGGGTGTTTATCGAAGACGGCGAGGGCGTCCCCATTCTCGGCAACGCCATTTATTCCAACGCCGCCCTGGGCATCGACCTGGCGCCCAACAATGTCACCGCGAACGATTCCGGAGACGCGGACGTCGGCGCCAACAAACGGCAAAACTACCCGGTGTTGACCACAGTCGAGGTGTCCAGCAACGGCACGCGCGTGATCGGTTCGCTCAATAGCATCGCGGGCCGAAGCTACCGTCTGGAGTTCTTCGCGAACGCCGCCGCCGATGCCGCCGGCTTTGGCGAGGGACAAATCTATTTGGGGGCGAAGGAAGTCACGCTGCCGATCGCCAGTTCCGTTTTGAATTTCGACGTCGTTGTGCCCGGTATCGCTCCACTCCACCCCTTCGTCGCCGCCACGGCCACGCTTCTCTTGGCCGGGCACGATGACAATCCCAATACGCCGGACAACCCGGTGGAAACGTCCGAATTTTCCACGGTCCGGTCGGCGGCAATCATCGTGATCGCTCCTCCCGCTGAGATCGTTGGCCTGCCACCGACCAATCCCGAAGGCACGGCGATCCATCTGCATCCCGCGACCACGCAATTTCAATGGGTCTACGATTGGAGCGTTTTCCGCGTCGGCGCTGGCAGCACGCCGGTCGCCAGCGGACCGAATGCGTCTTTCAGCTTCGCGCCCGACGATAATGGCATCTACGAGGTTCGGCTCCGCGTTACGGACACGCAATTCAACGTCTCCGGAACCGGCGTTCGAATCTTCACCGTGACCAACGTCGCCCCGACCACTACGATTTCCGGTCCCGCCAAAGTCGCGCCAAGCCGATCGGCCGCCTTCGCGATCACGGCGACCGATCCGTCCGCCGCCGACACGAGTGCGGGCTTCACGTACCACATCGAATGGGGCGACGGCACAAGTCAAGACATCGTCCCTGGCGCCAGCGCGACGGTTAACCACGCCTACGCCAACGACGGTGCGTTCACCGCTCGCGTCACCGCGCGCGACAAGGACGGCGCCGTCGGCAGCATCGCGATCCACGACATTGCCGTTCGCACGGTCGATCTGGAAGGGAACGTCCTCGTCATCCACGGCACGGACGTTGACGATGTCATTCGCATCTGCCGCATCGACGCCGTCGGCAATCTGAAAGTGCATGTCAACGCCAAGGTGTTCGGCCCGTATCAAGCGGCGCGCATCATGATTTATGCCGCTGCCGGAAACGACCGCGCGGAACTCGTCGGCTTCCGTTCCGTGAACTCGATTCTGCCGATCATTGCACCGGTCGTTTTCCACGGCGGCGCCGGCAACGATACGTTCGAAGGCGGCCACGGCACGGGCAACAACATCCTCCTCGGCGAAGCCGGCGCGGACAACCTCCGCGGCGGCGCGGGGCGCGACTTGCTCATCGGCGGACTCGGCGCGGACCTGCTCAACGGCAACGCCGGCGACGACCTGTTGATCGGCGGCACGACCCTGATCGACGCCGACCTTGCTGCGCTCGACGCCGTCATGGCCGAGTGGACACGCAGCGACGCCGTCTATCGCAATCGCGCCGCCCGGCTCAAGGGCGCGGCCGGCGGACGCAACGGCACGCGCTTCCTGACCGGCGCGACCGTTCACGACGATGCCGCCGCGGACACGCTCTTGGGCGGCGTCGGCACGGATTGGTTCTTCGCCCTCATGAGCACGCCTAGCAAGGACACGCTCGCCGATCGCAACCCGGCCCTCGAATTCTTGACGTTGTGTGCACCGCCGCCTCCCGGATTCTTCCCTTGATATGAAAGGCAAAACGATCATGGCTACCTGGACTCACTGGCTTCGCAACCTGTTCGGCGCCGCGTCCCAAAAGAAGCAAGCGCCGAGGCGTGGCTATCGCCCTCGGCTGGAAGTCCTGGAGGATCGTCGCCTCCTGGCCAGCAACATCAACTTTGCTCTCGCCTTTGGCAGCGAAGGGCGTGAAGAGATCCGCGGCATGGCCACGGACACTGACGGGAACGTGTACGTCGCCGGGGCATTCAGCGGGACCATCGATCTGGCGGGAGCTTCCTTGTTCAATTCGGGCGGCACGGATATTTTCGTCGCAAAGTTCTCGCCGGGCGGAACGAACCTTTGGACGCGGCGCGCCGGCGAAGGCAGCTTCGACTCCGCGACGGCCATTGCGGTCAATAGCACCGGCGTCTACGTGACCGGTTACTTTGGCGGCGCCAATGTCGATTTCGATCCGGCGAGCAACGCGCAACATAAACTCTCCAGCAGCGGAGGGGATGACGTTTTCGTTTGGAAGCTCACTCAGGACGGCGACTTCGTATTCGCCATCCGCGCCGGCGGCAGCGGCTTCGATCAGGGCACGGCGATTGATGCAGACGGCGACATCGCCTACGTGGCTGGGACCTTCGAGGGAACCGCCAGTCTCGGCTCGACCAGCTTTACCGCCACCGCAGGCGCCACGAATGTTTTCATGGCTCGCGTCAACTCAACCGACGGCACTTTTTCGCATCCCAAGCAATTGGCTGGCGCCGAGTTTGTCAACGACATCACCGTGCGCAATAGCCGCGTTATTCTGACAGGCGCTTTTGCTGGCGTCGCGGATTTCGACCCCAATCCGATCGCCAAGGCCAAGTTCAATCTGACGAGTGCCGGACTGGCTGATATCTTTGTGGCCAGGTACACCTCTTCCTTGGAGTTCGTTTGGGCCCGCCGCATCGGTGGCGCCGGTGACGACGTGGGCAACTCCATCGATTCCGACTTTTCCGGCAACATCTATGTGACGGGAAACTTCACCGGCAACAACGTCGATTTCAACCCCGGCGCCGGCGTCAATCCTATGAGCGACAGTGGCACCGGGGACGTGTTCGTCCTCAAACTCAATGCTCTCGGCCAATTCACCTGGGCGCGCCGCCTCGGCGGCACCAGCGCCTTACGCGAAGATGCGCGGGCCCTCGACGTGGACAGCTCCGGCAATGTTTATGTCACCGGCCTCTTCCAGGAAAACGCCGACATGGACCCGAGCGGTTTGAAAACGTTCAATTTGACCGAATTCAGCAATTTCGGCAACGATATATTCGTCGTCAAACTCAACAATGGCGGCAATTTCGTCTGGGCCGTGAGCCTCGGCGGCGATCTCGAAGATTTTAGCCGCGCCATTCTCGTGTCAGGCTCCGACGTGCTTGTTGCCGGACATTTCACCAGTGAAAGCATGGACATGGATCCAGGCGTTGCCGACAACTTCGACATTTTCAACGCGGATACCGGCACCCTGGACGCCTTTCTCTGGTCGCTCCCGCAATCGGTCTCCTACCCCGTGTCCGATGAAATGTCGTCATCCGATCTGACGCTCTACAAGAACGGCGACTTGATTGAACTCTACGACAATGTCCATTCCCAGGTCGTGGCAAGCAGCCTGGTCGCCACCACGCGCCGCGTGGAGCTCACCCTGAACTCGCTTTCTTCCGCGACGAGCCTCACCATCGACTTGAGCGCAGACTTTCCCGCGCTGCCCGATGGGCTTCAAGTTTTCTCGGCCAGCGGCCCAGCGGACCGAATGGACTGGCTCCAGATCATCGGCGAAACAGGCACCAACGCCGTCTACGAGTCGAGAGCCAGCGGCAGCTTTGACATGGATGTCTTCATGGACACGGGCATCTTGCACCTTACCGGCAGCGACATGGAAGAGGTGATTGTCTCCCATTTCGACAAACTTCGTTTCGCCACCCAGACAAGCGGCCACGTGTGGTTCGTCCAGGAGGAGAACGACGCTGCCGGCGACCTGACGGCCAGCAAAATCTCCGACGCCGCCGGACTGTTTGCGCCGTTGACTTTCGTGGACGTCAGCGAGGTGAGGCTCGATCTCGCGATCGGCGAACGAATGCCGCCGTTGGCGAATCGTTTCGATCAGCTATTTATCCCCGAGGGAGGCTTGCAGGCGCGCGGCCTGGAGGAATTCATCATCTCCACCGGACCCGGTCCGGACGAAGTCACAATGCACGCCTCCAACTTGACGTTGCCGGAGGGGGGCGCATTGGCAGTTCATTTCGGCACG
>DAIOGM010000291.1:0-9634 GCA_036745215.1 Gemmataceae bacterium | reverse complement strand
AACTGCCGCGAGGCTCTGCCTCGCCGTCCCGCGTGCACGCTCATCGCCAATCCGTGACCACTTCGATCAACTCAGTTCCGGGATCGTTCGCAGACATCGATTGTGGCGGCAAGAAAGTGCGACCGATTCTTGTGATCGCTGCGATCGCGCGATCGGGCCATGAGGGATTTCTTCGGTCACCGCGCGTGACGGCGAGGCAGAGCCTCGCGGCAGTTGCGTCCCAGGCGGAGCCTGGGACGCAGGACGATATTAGGCCACCTTCTTTTCGACGCTGTCCATCTGCTTCAAATGCGTGAACGTTTGCGTGATGCCGAAGGCCTGGTAATATTCGATCGCTTTCTTGACGCCGACGGAGAGGGGCGTCGTCGTCTTCCAGTTGAAATCGCGATTCGTCTTGCTCGGGTCCAGCAGGATCGTGAACGTGTCATCGGGCAGACGCGGGCGGACTTCAACGTCCTTGTCGAGCTTCAACTTGAGCGCCTTGACGGTCTCGTCGAACAAATCCTTGATCGCGAAATCGCCGCCGGACGAAATGTGATACGCGCCCTTCGAGCCCATGCCGTCCACGGCCTTGACGACGCAATTGACGAGGTCATCGATGTAGATAAAGTCGCGCCGCGTGTCCATGACGAAGCACGGCTTGCTGTTGGTGAGGCGATGATAAAACGTCGGTAACGGGCCGCTCAGGTTGCGCGGCCCGTACGCGTTCGCGAGACGGAAGCTGATGTAATCGAGCCCGCACAAATCGACGTACTGCTCGCCGCCGGTCTTGCTGATCGCGTAGCTGGAGCCGAACGAGTGAATGCGATGATTGAGCGTGATCGGCTGTTCGAGCGGTTTCAAGCCATAGCACAGCGCCGTCTGGAAGTAAATGACGCGGCGAACCTTCGCTTTTTGCGAAGCTCGAACGATGTTGACGGAGCCGAGGATATTGGTGGCGACGTCTTCGCTCCAGGCTTCCGGGTCCTTGTACGCGGCGGCGGCGTGGACGACGATGTCCGGCTTAGCCGCGGCGAACGCGTCGCTGACGAGCTTCGCGTCGGCGATGGTGCCTTCGATCATTTGCAGATTCACGTGCGGGGCGAGATTGTCGCGCCGGCCCGTGGCGAAGTTGTCAATGACCGTGACGCGGTCGCCGCGCGCCAGCAGGCGATCTGCGAGATGGGACCCGACAAAACCGGCGCCGCCGGTGATGAGTACGTTCATGAGAAACCTCCGTGAGATTGAAAAGCTTGTGATTCCTTCGTGGTGCGGGCGGCTCGCCTGCACATTTCATTCACCGACAACATTGTGCAGGCGAGCCGCCTGCACCACGGCCGATGCTAAGCCGCATTGAGTTTAACCGGCGGTTCGGTCGCCGGTCGATTCAGCATGTTCTTGTAAAACGCTTCCTTATCGTGAAATTCCTGCTGCCAGATTTCCAGCGACAACAAACCCCAAATCTTGCGTCCAAACTGCGGCTCGCTCTGCAGATTGTTGGCGACGATGCGATTGTCCACGAAATCGCGTTCGAAAGCGGTGCGCGTCGTCAAGATGTCGAGCACGAAATCGCGCACCTCGCTCTTGAGCCATTCGTTGAGCGGCACCGGGAAGCCCATCTTGTCCTTGCGATTCAAGATCGACGGCGGCAACGTGGAGCCGAGCGCATTGTGCAATAGATGCTTCATCTTGCCGTCCTTGAATTTGACGTTCGACGGCACGGTCGCGGCGAACTCGACGACCGGATGATCCAGGAACGGCACGCGCGATTCGATGCCGTGCGCCATGCTGACGCGATCTTCGACTTGCAGCAATGCCGGCAGCAACGTCTTGAAATCGAAATGCGTCATGCTGTCGAAGTACGACTCCTTGCCGACGTTGTCGGCCCGGAAGATCGAGCGGAACGTTTCAAAAATGTCGAAGTCGCCGACCGCGTCCCAGCGGATTTCATCGCCAAGGCTCGGCGCCCGATTCACCAGGCGGAAGTATCGGCGATCGATGTCCTCAAATAATCCCTCGCGCCAGAACTCTTGCATCAGCGGCACATAACTGCGCAGCGCCGACAAGTTTGGAATAATCGATTGATAGGTGACGATGAAATTGCCGGAACTTTGCGTGCCGTGGATCGCCGCCTTGATGCACTGCTCGAAATACGCGATCAGATAGCGCACGTAGCCGCCGAAGATTTCGTCGCCCCCCTGCCCGCCCAGGACGACCTTGCGCGACTTGCTCGCCAGTTGCGACACCATGAATTGCGGAAACGAGCCCGGCCCGGCGACCGGATAGTCGAGATGGTAAATGACGCGGCGAATGTTGTCGCGGAAATCCTGCGGCGTGACATCGACCTCGTGCAGCGTGAAGTTGCGATGCTTAGCCAGGTCGCGCGCGTAGCCGCTCTCGTCGTACTTCGGATCGACGCCGAATCGCCCGGTGAAGCCGAAGAAGGCGCTGGGCGTGTGATTGCACGCCAGCGACGCGACGATGCTGGAGTCGAGCCCGCCGCTGACGTAAGCGCCGATCGGCACATCGCTGCGGCAATGCACCTTGACGGAATCTTCCAGCAAGCCGACCAGCTTTTCGCCGAAGTATTTTTCCGTGTGATCGAAATCGAGCGTGTAGTACACCTGCCAGTATCGTTGCACCTGGACGTGGCCGTTCTTGCAAATCAGAAAATGCCCGGGTTGTAGTTCCGCGACCTTGTCGAAGAGCGTCTTGCCCTGGAAGCAGAATTGAAAGCTCAGATACTCCTTGAGCGCCTCCATGTTGGTGCGAATCGCCGGCACGAACGGCAACAGCGCCTTGACCTCGGATGCGAAGTAGAGCCGATCCTTGGGCTGCGTGTAATAGAACGGCTTGATGCCGAAGCGATCGCGGGCGCAGAACAATTGCTGCTTGGCTTCGTCCCAGAGCGCGAACGCGAACATGCCGCGCAGGTGCTGCAGGCATTCGACGCCCCACTTCTGGTAAGCACGCAAGATAACTTCGGTGTCGGACTTGGTGCGGAAGTTCGCCGCGCCGAGGATGTCGCGCAGTTCGACGTAGTTGTAGATTTCGCCGTTGAAGGTAAGCCAGTTGCCGGCTTCATCGGTCATCGGCTGATTGCCGGTCGAGAGATCGATGATGCTCAGCCGGCGATGGGCGAAGCCGACGTGTTGATGCGGGTGAATCCAGAAGCCTTCGCCGTCCGGCCCGCGATGTTTGATGAGAGCGTTCATCGCGACGAGGTGCGCATCGATATCGGGGACTCGATTGCCGTGGACGTTGACCAACCCCGCGATGCCGCACATAAGATCCCTCTTGCGATCGAGCAGACGGCCATGTCTGCCGGGAATGCGAAAAATTACCTGAACGCGGTTTTATTTGCAATGTTGAACCGTTGCCGATTTTGCTGGAATCATGCGCAACGATCGCGCAGACATCCGGTCACGTGGCGTCCGGACGGCGAATATTTGCTGTGCTTCGTGGATTATCGAGCTTGCCGAATTCATGATCGCCGTGACGATTCTCGAATTTCGTCGGCCCATTATCTGAAGTCCCAAGACTGGGCAGTTTACCAAATTAGCGCCGGCGGTGTTAATGACGAAAATGCCGCACTCCGGTGAAGATCATCGCGATGCCGTGTTCGTTGCACGCATCAATCGACTCTTGATCCTTGACCGACCCGCCCGGTTGCACGATCGCCGTCACGGCCGCCGCCGCCGCCAGATCGACGTTGTCGCGAAACGGGAAAAACGCGTCGGACGCCAGCACGCTGCCCTTCTCCCGGCCATTCGCCTTGCGCACGGCCATGTGCGTTGAATCGATGCGGCTCATCTGGCCGGCGCCGACGCCGACGATCATGCGGTTCTTGGCGAGCACAATTGCGTTGCTCTTGACGTGCTTGGCGACGATCCATGCGAACTTCAAATCGGCAAGCTCCGCGTCGCTCGGAGCGCGTTTGCTCACGACCTTGGCCCTCGCGAAGTCGTCGGCTTCCGCATCGCGCGTTTGCACTAGAAGGCCGCCATCGACGCGGCGAAAATCGATATTACGCGAGGAATCGTTCGTCAGTTTGCCGGTTTTCAAGAGCCTGACGCTTGCTTTCCATTTTGGGCGCGTGGTCAGTATTTCCACCGCTTCTTTCGCATAGCCTGGCGCGATGATACATTCGATAAAACGGTTGGGTTCCGTTATTTGCAAGGCTGCCGCTTCATCGACGACGCGATTGAAGCCGAGGACGCCGCCAAATGCGCTCACGGGATCGCCTTCGTACGCATGGGCATAGGCGTCATCGAGCGTCGCTGCAGTCGCCGCGCCGCAAGGATTGTTGTGTTTGATGACGACGGCGGCGGGATCGGGAAATTCGCGTACCAGATTCAAGGCGCTGTCAAGATCGAGGATGTTGTTGTACGACAGTTCCTTGCCGTGCAGCACTTCTGCGGAACCCACGCAGCCGCGTTGGAGGTTCGGCTCCGTGTAGAACGCGGCCATTTGATGCGGATTCTCGCCGTAGCGCAATGTTTGCTTGAGCTGGAGTTTGCGTTGAAAGCCCAGCGACAGCCGGGGCGGCCACGTAACGCCAACTTTCTTGTCGAAATAGCCGGCGATGGCGAGATCATAACTGGCCGTCATCGCGAAGGCGGCGCCGGCCAGCTTCTCGCGCGTCGGCAGCGTTAGAGCGCCCTGGTTCGACTTCATTTCCTGAGCGATCTCGTCGTACTGCCCCGGATCGGTGACGATGGCGACATCGTGATAGTTCTTGCTTGCCGAACGCACCATCGACGGGCCGCCGATGTCGATGTTCTCGATGATTTCTTCATGGGTCGCTTGCGGCTTTGCCAGCGTCGCTTCAAACGGATAAAGATTGCAAACCACCATGTCGATGGGCGCGATTTTGTGTTCCTTGATCGTCGTTTCGTGCGCGTCGTTGCCGCGAATGTAGAGGATGCCGCCGTGCACGCGCGGGTGCAGCGTCTTGACGCGGCCGTCGAGCATTTCGGGGAAGCCGGTGACTTCGGAGATATCGAGCACCTTGAGGCCGGCGTCCGCGAGCGTCTTGCGGGTGCCGCCGGTGGAGATGAGTTCGACGTTGTAGCTCGTGAGGACTTTCGCGAACTCGACCAGGCCGGTTTTGTCGCTGACGGAGAGGAGGGCTCGGCGAATGGTGCGCTGGGACATTTTGAAACCCCGATGCATGATGCTTCCTATACCTATCTTATTCAGCCACCGGCGACGTGATTGCCAATGGGGTAGATAATGCCCTTCTACTTCTACGTGTGGACGGAGGAAATCATCGAACATATCGCCGAGCACGATTTGAGCCCCAAGGATTTCGAGTACGTGCTGGCCCATCCGACCGACAAGGGAGCGAGCGATTCATCACGGCTGCCAACCGTTTGGGGATATACTGAAGATGGACGTTTTGTGATGGCTGTTTATCGTGCGCTTGACGACGACACCATTATTCCCGTGACGGCCTACGTTGTTCCCGAAAAACGCGCGCATAAAAAGAAGCGCAAGAAGTGACGCATGAAAAAACCAGCATCGAAACGGCGGCCGGTCAAGCTCACTCCGCGACAAATGACGCAATTGCGTAAGGACCGCGAGTTAATCGCGGGTGAATTGCCGAGCTTGATGACCAAGCAGAAGCGGTTGCGCGAAGCCGCTAATGAACAATCTGAGGATGGCGCGTTGCGACGGACCATTCACGCGAGCAAAATCCTTTTGCATGACCTCGCGAGACTGGCAGGCACCAACTTGAAGACTCTTGACGCGTTCTTAACGGGCAATCGGGCGCTGCCTTCCGCTGTCGCTGACCGCTTGAGTAGGGTGCTCAAGCGGACGGTGGCGCGCGTCAATGGCAGTCCGTTGCACCAAGAAGAAACTCAATGGAACGGTGCGGTTGTGTTCGCGGAAGGGCACGGCTTAGCGCCGGACGATCCAGAATTCAAGCGCCGGGAACGCCGAGGTCCCAACGCTCCGAGTCGCGCGTCCAAGAAACGCAGCAGCAAGCAGCCGAAACAATAATCGCGGCCGTATTCCTCGCTTCACACCTGGTGTTCCGATGAAAATCCTCGTTCCCAGTGCGCTTGCGCTTTGCATATTGTCGCTAACATCGCACATGCTGAGCGCTCAAGATCAATCCGCCAAACGCGGCCTCGTCAAGCTCACCGAAGAAGCGCTCAAGATCCATCGCGACGCGCTCCTCATCGACGGCCACAACGACTTGCCGTGGCAATATCGCAAGGGCAACGACTTCTCGTTTCGCACCATCGACATCGCCCGGCCGCAGCCGACCCTGCACACGGACATCGAACGTCTGAAGAAAGGCGGCGTCGGGGCGCAGTTCTGGTCCGCGTATGTGGATGCCGACACCGCGAAGACGCGCACCGCCGTCACGCAAACGCTCGAGCAGATCGACGTCATTCATCGGCTCGTCAAGGCGTATCCCGACACTTTCGCGATGGCGTACACCGCCGACGACATCGCGCGCATCCGCAAGGACGGCAAGATCGCGTCGCTCATCGGCGTCGAAGGCGGCCATTCGATCGACAATTCGCTCGGCGTCCTGCGAACGATGCACTCGCTCGGCGCTCGTTACATGACGTTGACGCACACCGATAATCTCGACTGGGCCGACGCCGCGACCGATACGCCGAAGCTCAAGGGGCTATCGCCGTTTGGCGAGAGCGTCGTGCTGGAGATGAACCGGCTCGGCATGCTCGTCGATATCTCGCACGTCTCCGCGGACACGATGCGGCATACGTTGAAAGTCACGAAAGCGCCGGTGATCGCGTCGCATTCGTCGGCGTTCGCGCTCGCAGGGCATCCGCGCAACGTGCCGGACGATGTCTTGAAAGAAGTCAAAAAGAACGGCGGCGTCATCATGGTCAACTTCTACTCCGGCTTCATCACGCAAGAAGGCGCTCGTTTGTTGCCGGAGATCATGAAGACGTATCGCGAGTTCAAGAATCGCTATCCGAACGCCGACGAGTTTCGCGTTGCGTACACGCAATGGAAGAAGGAGCATCCGATGCCGACCGGGAGTGTGCACGATGTCGTCGATCATATCGAACACATCATCAAGGTCGCCGGCGTCGATCACGTCGGCATCGGCTCGGATTTTGACGGCATCAGCACCTGTCCGCGGCAGCTCGAAGACGTGTCCACGTATCCGTACATCACGCAGGAGTTATTGAACCGCGGGCATGCGCGCGAGGCGATTCACAAGATTCTCGGCGGCAACGTGCTGCGGGTGATGCGCGAGGCGGAAGCGGTCGCCAAGAACTGGAAATGAATGTCCGGCAAGCCCTGGGATGAGGTACTCCGAATCCCAGGGCTTCGGTGTACCTCATCCCTGGGCTTGGGAATGCAACCCCTCGTCATCCTCAACACCGTCGGCCTCACCTCACGCCTGTTGCCGCTGGCGCCGCGCTTGCACGCCTTGGCGCAAGCACAATGGTCGCGGCCGCTCGACGAAGTCTACCCCGCCGTCACCTGCACCGCCCAGGCGTCGATGCTCACCGGCAAGTTGCCGCAAGAGCACGGCATCGTCGGCAACGGCTGGCTTTTTCGCGACACGATGGAGGTGCGCTTCTGGCAGCAATCGAATCGGCTGATCCAGGCGGAGCCGGTGTATGCGACTTTGAATAAACGCGGCATCCGCACGGCCAAGCTGTTCTGGTGGTTCAATCAGGGCGCCTTTGTCCATCTCGCCGTGACGCCGAAACCCCACTACGGAGCTGACGGCAGCAAGGCCTTCGACGTCCAGAGTTATCCCCCCAGCTGGGCCGCCAAGGTGATTGCGAGAATCGGCACGTTTCCGTTCTCGACCTTTTGGGGGCCGATGGCGGGATTGGCGTCGACGCAGTGGATTGCTCGCTGCGCCGCCGAAGCGATCGTGGACGCTCAAGCATTGACACTGGTATATTTGCCCCACCGCGATTATGAGCCCCAGAGGATCGGACCAGCGAACTGCGATTGGAAAAAACTGGTTGGTGAACTCGATGAAGCCTGCGCGCCAATACTTGATGCCGGAAAAAAAATGGGCGCCAGCATCTGGGTCGTCAATGAGTACACCCATGTCCAGGTCGATCAGCCGATCTACCTCAATCGCATTCTTCGCCAAGTAGGGGGGCTTCTGACAGTGCGCGACGGGCCGTTCGGCGAACAACTGGACATATTTGCGTGTACGGCGTTTGCAGTGTGCGACCATCAAATCGCGCATGTTTACTGCGCCCTCGATGTCCACTATCTCGAGCACCTTCGCGAACTGCTCGTGCACCAAAGTGGCGTCGCCCGCGTCTATTTGGGCGAAGAACGCGCCGAGATCGGCCTCAACCACGAACGCGCCGGCGACCTCGTCGTCCTCGCCAAGCCGAACGCGTGGTTCGCCTATCCATTCTGGCTCGACGATCGCAAGGCGCCCGATTACGCGCGCACCGTCGATATCCATCGCAAGCCGGGCTACGATCCGTGCGAGTTGTTCTTCGATCCAAATCTGCTTTGGCCCAAAGGCCGCGCAATCGCGAAAGTGCTGATGAAGAAGTTGGGACTAAGAACGCTCGTCGATGTGATTCCGCTCGACGCGAGTCTGGTGAAGGGAAGTCATGGCCTGCGCGTGAATGATCCGCTTGATAAGCCGGTGTTCATCGGCGCCGGGCCGCCGCCTGCGGAGGCGATTGTGCCGCAGACGGCAATCCGGGACCTCATCCTTCGTCATTTTTCGTGAGCCGCGATCATGGCTTCGCGGAAAAATGATTGACGAAGAACGTCTGCCATTCCGTGATGTGCTCGGCCATCAATCGGCCGGCGGTTTCGCCGTCGCGGACCGCGAGGGCGTCGAGGATGTGCATGTGCTGGTCGAGCGCATGCTGCAACACGTCGATATTGGCGGCGAGCTTGTTGAAACCGCGATGCAAGAGCCGATAGCGAGCGACATCGTGCCAGAGGCGAACGCTGCCGGAGGCCTTGGCGATGGCGTCGTGGAACGCCTCGTCAAACTCTCCCCAGCGCGTGGTGTAATCGGTCTTGTCGGGATTGCTCCGCAGCTCCTCGCCCATCGCCCGCAGCCGGGCCAGCGTCGCGGGTTCGAGTCGCGAGGCGGCTCGGCGCGCCGCTTCGCCTTCGAGGAGTTTGCGCATCTCGAAAACGTCGAACACATCTTCCTTGGTGAAGGCGGTGATGATCGCTCGCCGTCCCGCCCTCTGTTCGACCAATCCGTCCTTCGCCAGCTGACGAAGGGCATCATGCACGGGCGTACGACTCACGGTCAGTTGTTTGGAGAGCGCGACTTCGCTGACAATCGCGCCAGGCGCCATTTTGCCGGAGATGATCGCCTCCAGCAATGTCTCGTACACGGTATCCGACAGCCGCGTACGTTCGATGTGACCCTGAAGACTCAGGGACCTGCTCATGTCGTCTGCCTCTCTCGGACGGGAAAGTCCAGAAGTGGTGACGCACCTATCTTACATTCTGCGTGTCGCGCATACAACACGAGCCGGAAAAAAATGCAAAAAACACGAGAAAACTGCATGCAAAATGACTCGGCGCTAGGACATTCCCCAGCACTAGAGTTTTCACCAGGCACGTTAACAGACGCTAGGGAAATTCCCTACAACAGGTCGTGGCCGATCAGGGCCGTTAAGCCTTGGGTGTGCTTGCACTTGCCGTGACG
>DAIOGM010000290.1:0-9686 GCA_036745215.1 Gemmataceae bacterium | reverse complement strand
GAACGCAATCTACCGTCGTCAATTAGACCTTTCCCGATGGGGGGCTAACATTTCGCCGCATGGGGCGGCGAAATGGCAGAAAAAGTGGAACGTCAGTCACCTCAGTATCCAACTCTATTCAGCAAAATAGCTCTTCCGCGCAGCCGCTCAGATGTTGCGAATGTGTCGCACAAGTATCCGGATAAGTATGTTCCGAGGAAAAGAAAACGGGCCGGGAGCCGATTTAGATTAATTTACCTATGACCATTCCTGCCCTCTTTGTCGATCCCTTTGGTGCGTCGACATCATTTACCTCGTCCTTGAAGCCGTCGCAATTTTCTTCGGCACCACAATCTCGCGAAGCCGCGTCCGCCAGTAATCGGGATCGTGGCGAATCTCGTCCATGAAGCGTTTGGCGATATCGCTGGGGATGTTCTCGCCTTGTTCCCAGGCGCGCACCGTCTGCACCGAGACGCCGAGGAAGCGCGCGAACACCGCCTGGCTGGCTCGCAATAGTTGGCGCGTTTTCTTGACCAGCGGCGGATCGTACGCGGTCGCGCTCGGCGGCATCTCCACGCGACGGCAGGTGAAGGTCGCTTCAAGGTCGGCGCCCGTTTGCAGGGTTTCCGCAAACTCCTGCAAGGATTCGACGATGCGAGCGCCGACGCGTTTTTTGGCGTGGTTCTTCATGGTGCGAGTCGTTTTTCCAATTCTTGTTCGATAGCCTTCAAAAACTTGCGGATCATCGTTTTCTCCGCGGGTAAGAGGTCGTCCTTTTCGTTTTTCCGATAAACCAAAACGAGAACGATTGCCGAGAGACGTTCGAAGTATGCGTAACAAACTCGCAACGCGCCCCGTTTGCCTTGTCTCATGGATGGCGCGGCGAATCGGACTTTCCTCAATCCGCCCGTTCCCGCAACCACGGGATTCCTGAGCGGGTCGGCCATGATCGTGTTTTGCAAGTCAATCAGGTCTTCTGCATCCAGTTGCAAATCATGCCAGGCTTCGGTGAATCGTTTTGCTTCGATGAACCAGACGGACGTTTCCCGCTTCGTGCCGTTCAAATCGCGGTTCATTGCTGGGCCATTTCTGGTAAAGTTTGACCATTCTACCTGAAGTACCAATGCCTCCTGCACCAACGTTGTGCATTAGGTGCCCACGAATTGTACTATCCAATAGTACAAAAACCAAATCGTTTAGTCAAGACGTCCGACTGCTCCGCCAACGGCGGCTCAGCGATCCACTGTCCGGGCGAATTCATCGAATCTCAACCACTTGGCGATTTCTTCCGCGCTGCCGCTCGGATGTTGCGAATGTGTCGCACAAGGATCCGAATGAAGTATGTTCCGAGGATGAATCCTAATGCAATAAAGAGAATGGAAAACAAGCGGCTCAAGGAGCTATCGAACACCGCGCTGCTTGGATCATCGACCTGGTAGAAAATCTGCACGCGGTCGCCTACTTGATAGTACGTCCAGAGGTCATGCTGTGCGTTGTACTCACACCGGTAGGTGTGCCCGTCCACCGTGTACGTAGCAACCGTGGTGTAGGTTGTGCGGTCGGCATCCCGCCACTCTTCTATTCGCACCACCTTTCCTTCCGTCGATTCCGCGCCGATTCCCATGGATGAAGCGAGCCGATAAAAACCATAGCCACACAGCGACAGCGCCAACACGATCCCGATCGAATGAGGCCAAAGCGGCGTTCGCGGATCGGTGTAGTATTCGGGTGAACCAGGGTCCGGACGTTTTTTTGCCATGGCGTTGAGCGGCCAAGTCAGCTGAAAGTGGTGAAGCAATGTTGGAAATCGATCATCATTGGCCCCATCCGATCCTACCGCAAGCCTTTCATCGTCTCGAAAATCGGTGCATTCTTCTCAAAATCAACCGCGTTCTTCTCGAAATCAGGGGCATGGATTCAAGCAAGGACCGTATTCTTCTCGAATAAAGGCCATTGCTTTTCAAAAAATCAGCATGGATCTCATTTTCGAGGCAATACTTTTCATTTCGAAGCGGGTTCTTTTCGCGAAAACAAGCATGGATTTCACGCTTTTTTTGCATGCATTTAACAAAAGCGGCATTCGTCTCGCGCCCAAGGGGGGGTAGCGAGACGATGAGACGATGGAAAGTCATGATTGGGATCATACGACGCCGATGCGGAAAGCCATAGGTGCGTTGCGGTTCGGCTCAGATGCGGCGGAACTGGCGGTCCAGCTCTTGACGCGTGAACAAGAGGGCGGTCGGTCGGCCGTGCGGGCAGTGGTGCGTGTCGTTGGAGAGATGACGCATCTCCACCAGGGCGGCGATCTCTTCGTTCGTCAGCGCGTCGCCGGATCGCACCGCGGCGTGGCAGGCCATCAAGCTCATCAGGTCGCTGAGGAGCTGCTCACGCGTCGGCACGCGCTCCTTGTTCATCAGGTGATCGGTCACGCGTTTCAGGATCTCCGCGGGATGACGCCGGCCGAGCAGGGCGGGATAACGCGTCACGATGACCGTGTTGCCGCCGAAGTCCTCGACGCCGAGGCCGAGCGCATCAAGTGCCTGGCGGTGCTCCAGAAGGATGGCGGCCTGCTCGGCGGCAAGCTCGACCGGCTCCGGGATGAGTATGGGCTGCACGTCGAGGGCGCCCTGGCGGACGCGTTCCTTGATCTCTTCGTAGAGCACGCGTTCGTGCAGGGCGTGCTGATCGATGACGAGCATGCCGTCGGAGGTTTCGACGACGAGGTACGTGTTGTGCACTTGAATGGCGTTGAGGACTTCCTGGAGGACGGGGGGCGCTTCGGGTTCACCCCCGGGAATCGCTGCGCTCATCCCGGGGCTTGCGGGGATTTCTTCTTCCGATTCCTGACCACTGACTCCTGACTCCTGACTCCTGATTTCCGGGTTCTTCGTGAACGTCGGAAAGCCGGGCTTCGCGAAGAGCGATGGCGTGTACTCCGTGGGCCGCGGGCTGAAGTACGTTTGGCTGCCGTTCGGCGAGGACGGCGGTTGCAGGCGCGAGGTCAGGTTCTCTTCGTTGAGGCGATTGCGGACGGTCGCGAGCACGAACGAATACAACGCGCCGCTGTCGCGGAAACGCACTTCGGATTTCGTTGGATGCACGTTGACATCGACTTGATCGGGCGGCAATTCGAGGAACAGAAACGCGACGGCGTAACGGCCCGTCATCAGCAAGCCGCGATAGCCTTCCTGCAACGCGTGGCCCAGCGAGCGGTCGCGAATCCAGCGGCCATTGAGGAAGAGATACTGCGCCTTCGTGTTACCTCGATCGCAGGCGGGGTCGGCGACGTAGCCGAAGAGGTGGGCGGGGCCTTGCTGTTTGTCGATCGCGTAAAGTTGATCGCGGACTTCCTTGCCGAAGAAGGTGCCGATGCGGGCGAGCAGATCGTCGGACGCGGAGACTTCATAGACTTTCTTGCCATTGTGCTGGAGCGTCAGATGCAGGCCGGGCTTGGCGAGGGCGATGCGCGTGAAGATTTCGCAGATGTGCCCCATCTCGGTGGACGCGGTCTTCAGAAACTTGCGGCGAACGGGCGTGTTGAAAAAGAGATGCCGCACCTCGATGCGCGTGCCGGGCGAGCCGTTCCAGATGCGCGGGCCGGACAGGTCGCCGCCGTTGCAGGCGATTTCGGCGCCGAGGGAACCAGGAGTCAGGAGACAGGGGTCAGGAGTCAGTGCGTTAACGCCGGCTTCCTGACCCCTGACTCCTGACTCCTGACTTCTGGATTGCAATGTCACCTGCGCAACGCCGCCGATCGACGACAGCGCTTCGCCGCGAAAGCCCATGGTGCGGACTGCGAAGAGATCGTCGGCGGTTTCGAGCTTGCTGGTGGCGTGGTTGGCGAAGGCGAGTCGCAGGTCATCGGGATCGATGCCGTGGCCGTTATCGACGACGCGGATGAGTTCGCTGCCGCCTTGCTCGATGTCGATGTCGATGCGCGTCGCGCCGGCGTCGAGGCTGTTTTCGAGAAGTTCCTTGACGACGCTGGCGGGCCGTTCGATGACTTCGCCGGCGGCGATTTTCGTGATGACGGAGGTCGGCAATTGAAGAATGCGCGGCATGCGCCAGCTCTCGCTTCCGTGGTTGTCGTTCGCTATTCATATTATGCAGAATCGGCTTCGCAGATAGAATGGACCTGCCGGGCTGGATTGACGGGAGTTCGCCATGTTGCAGATTCAGACAGCGAATCTAAGCCAGGATCAAAAGCGGCGACTTCACGCCGACTTCCTCGCGGATGAACAGGCCTATCTCAAGATGCGTAATGGTTTGCTCGATCAGTATCGTGGGCAATGGGTCGCAATCCAAAACAGCGAAGTCATTGCGGCCAGCACGAGTCTGTTGGCAGTAATGGAAAAAGTTGCTGCAAGCGGCGGCCATCCGTATGTGGCATTGGTCGGTGCGGAAGATGCAGCGGTTTTTCGTGTGCGCCGAACGGTGTTCCCTTATGACAGCGCGTATCAGCCGTTTGCTTTGCCGCGCGTGATTGCCACGTTCTGGAATCACGCTCAAACACGCTCGCAGACGCACGGTGACGTAATTCCGGATACCGGCTCGGATGTGTCCCTTCTGCCCGATGCGGATTGTCAGGCGATTGATCTGTTCAATTCACCGTACATGACAGGCTTGGCCGGCGGCGTTGTCGGTGGCGGAACCACGGTACTTTTCTATCAGGGAAAAGTCGAGCTCGGTGGCCGGCTCTTTTCTGCGTTGATTCAACCGGTTTCCAACAGCAAAGAGCGGATTCTCGGCCGCGACGTTCTGAATCAGGAACGGGTTTTGTTTGATGGACCGGCGGGCAAAGTAATCGTCGATCCATGAGACTGTCGATAACGACGCGAACATTTCTTCGAAGTACTCACTCCACTAAGATAACCCGAGAAATCGCTCCGGGGATTGCGTGTTTCCTTGATTGGAGTCAGCATTATGTCCGCAAACGAATCGGCGCCGACGCCGTCAACCAATTTCATCCACCAGATCATCGAAGAGCACAACCAGTCCGGCCGATTCGAAGGCCGCGTCGCCACGCGCTTCCCGCCGGAGCCGAACGGCTACCTGCACATCGGCCATGCGAAGTCGATATGCCTCAACTTCGGCACCGCGAAAAAGTACTGCGGCACGTGCAACCTGCGCTTCGACGACACCAATCCGGAAAAGGAAGAGCAGGAGTACGTCGATTCCATCATGGCCGACGTCCGCTGGCTCGGCTTTCAGTGGGATGGCTTGCATTACGCGTCCGATTACTTCGATCAGCTCTACGACTGGGCCGTCGTCCTCATCAAAAAGGGCAAGGCGTTCGTCTGCGATCAGACGCCCGATCAGGTGCGCGAAACGCGCGGCACGCCGAACCATCCGGGCACCAACAGCCCGTTTCGCGATCGGTCCGTCGAAGAGAATCTCAAGCTCTTCGAGGCCATGAAGAACGGCGACTTCCCCGACGGCGCGCGCACGCTGCGCGCTAAAATTGACATGGCGCATGCGAACATCAACCTGCGCGATCCGGTCATGTATCGCATCTTGCGGGCGACGCATCATCGCACCGGCGACAAGTGGTGCATCTACGCGATGTACGACTACGCCCATGGCCAGAGCGATTCGATCGAGAAGATCACGCATTCGATTTGCACGCTCGAATTCGAGCACCATCGCCCGCTTTACGACTGGTTCATCAAGGAAATCGGCATCTACGCGCCGCAGCAGATCGAATTCTCACGCCTCAATCTTACCTATACGGTGATGAGCAAACGAAAGCTCTTGACGCTCGTCAAGGACAAGCACGTCGCCGGCTGGGACGACCCGCGCATGCCGACGATCTCCGGCCTGCGCCGCCGCGGCTACACGCCGGAAGCGATCCGCGCGTTTTGCGAACGCATCGGCGTGTCGAAGTACGAGGGCACCATCGAGATGGCCTGGCTCGAAGACGCCCTGCGCGACGATCTCAACAAGAAGGCGCCGCGCCGCATGGCCGTGTTGCGGCCATTGAAGGTGGTGATCGAGAATTATCCCGAAGGCCAAAACGAGGAGCTGGACGCCGTCAACAATCCCGAAGACGCGTCGGCCGGCACGCGCAAGGTTCCGTTTGGCCGCGAGATTTACATCGAACGCACCGATTTCCACGAGGATCCACCGAAGGGCTACTTCCGTCTCGCGCCGGGCAAGGAGGTCCGCCTGCGCTGGGCGTATTTCCTCAAATGCAACACTGTGATCAAGGACGCGGCCGGCAACGTCACCGAGCTGCGTTGCACGTACGATCCCGCGACCAAAGGCGGCAACGCTCCCGATGGCCGCAAGGTGAAGGGGACGATCCACTGGGTCAGCGCCGCGCATGCCGTGCCGGCCGAGGTGCGACTGTACGATCATCTGTGCAAGGTTCCGTTTCCCGAGGACGTGCCGGAGGGGCAGGACTTCCTGACGAATTTGAATCCAAGCTCGCTCGAGGTGTTGACCGCGAAGCTGGAGCCGAGTTTGGCAGCCGCGACGGTGGGAACGAAATGTCAGTTTGAACGCCTCGGCTATTTCAGCGTGGACAAGGATTCCGCGGCCGGCAAGCTCGTGTTCAATCGGGCGGTGACGCTGGCGGATACGTGGGCGAAGATTGAGAAGAAGCGGAAGTGATGGGAAAAGTCTTATGTTCTGTGGTAAACTGACATGATCACGCGGAGAGATCCTATGAGCCACCAATTGATTCTTGACGTTCCCAACGATGTTTACGGCCCACTTGCGCAGACGGCATCGAGCACGGGCGCGACACCGGAGCAGCTCGCGATCGATTGGCTCGCGGTCATGAGCCGCCATGCCGCCAAGGATCCGCTGGAAAAACATATCGGCGCATTGCGAAGCAACGTTCCGGATTGGGCAGATGAACACGACAAGTATCTTGGTGACGATTTGATGGAGTCACACGACGACGCCAAGTCGGAGAGCTGAAAATGCCCGAGCTTTTCGCCGACACGTCGGGCTTCGGAAATCTCGCCGATGCAACGCAGCCCTTTCATTCACTGACCGCGAATTTCTATCGTGCCGCACGCAACCAAAATCGAATGGTCGTGACGACCAATTATGTCCTTGCCGAGCTGGTCGCACTTCTGACGAGCCCGTTGCGTTTGCCGCGAGCTTCGCTTGTTGCCTTTCTGGATGATCTGAAAAACTCTCCTTACATTGCGGTCGTTCATATCGATGCCGCCCTCGACGCCGAGGCCTGGCAACTCTTGAAGAGTCGCCAGGACAAGGAATGGAGTCTCGTCGATTGTGCAAGTTTCGTGTTGATGGCGCGTCGTGGGATCACAGAGGCGCTGACAACCGATCATCATTTTGAGCAGGCGGGGTATGTGCGGTTGTTGAAATGACCGGACGGACAATACATGGGCAAGTTCGGAGGATGAGCATAAAGGTCAGGCTTTCCAGCCTGACGTTGGGAGTTGAACAGTCAGGCTGGAAAGCCTGACCTACGCCTTGACTTAAAACAAACGTTTGTTACAATCAAATAGATGACTGAAACAAACGTTTGACTTACGGTGCCACCATGGACGACACCCAACAACAACTGATGGACGCCGCCGGCCCGCTCTTCGCGGAAAAGGGCTTCCGATCCACCACGGTTCGCGAAATCTGCGATGCCGCCAACGCGAACCAAGCCGCGATCAACTATCACTTCGGCGACAAAGCGAACCTCTATATCGAGTGTGTCCGCCACGCGGCCATGAGCTGCATGACGCGGGTGCCGATGCCGGTTTGGCCGGAGGGCACGCCGCCGAAGGAGAGGCTGCGGGACTTCGTACGCATGTTCGTCAATCGCGTCGCGGTCGATCATTTGCCGATCTGGCAAGGTCAACTCATCATGCGTGAGATGCTGATTCCTACTCAGGCGTGCGCCGAGTTCGTCAAGGACTACGTGCGACCAACCTTTGGCGCTCTTCGCGAAATCCTCAATCAACTGTTGCCGCCGCAGGTTTCGGAACGCAAACGCATGTTGATTGGCTTCAGCATCGTCGGCCAGGTGCTGCATTATCGCTCCGCTCGCTCCGTGGTCACGCTGCTCGTCGGGCCGGAGACGTTCCAGTCGCTTGACGTCGAAACATTGACCGATCACATCACCGCCTTCAGCCTGGCGGCCATCGAACGCATCGCTCAAGAGGCATCCGGCGAGGTTCCATCATGATCTGGATCGCGCTGAAAATGCTGATGGGCGATCGCGCCAAGTATCTTGGCCTGATCTTCGGCGTTACGTTCGCGACGCTGCTGATGACGCAGCAAATCTCGATCTTCATGGGCATCATCGATCGGACCGCGAGCCAGATTCAGGACATTCGCGACGCGGAAATTTGGGTGATGGACAACAAGGTGCGTTACATCGACGAGGTGCCCGGATTGCCCGACGCCGATTTGCATCGCGTTCGCGGCGTCGAAGGCGTGGCGTGGGCGGTCAAGCTCTATAAAGGTCAGGTTCGCGCCCGGCTGCAAGACGGCAACTTCCGCAATTTGATTCTCTTCGGTCTCGACGACGCCACCTTTGTCGGAGCGCCCAAGGAAATGATCGTTGGCAACCTCGCCGATCTGCGCCGGCCCGATGCGGTCATCATCGACAAGGCAGGCTACGAATACATGTGGCCCGGCGAGCCTTACATCATCGGCCGCGAGCTCGAACTGAACGATCGCCGCGCCGTCTTGGTCGGCGTGTGCAAGGCGTCGCCGCCGTTCACGACTTTGCCCATTCTCTACACGCGCTACAGTTCGGCGGCGGGCTTTGTCCCGAAAGAACGCAACCTGATGACCTTCGTGCTCGCCCATCCGGAAGAAGGCCAGGATGCGGAGGTGGTTTGCCGGCGCATTGAGCAACAGACGAACTTGCTGGCGCTCACGCAGGCCGGCTTCTACTGGAAGACGGTCTTCTACTTTCTCGGCTCGACGGGCATCCCCGTCAATTTCGGCATCACGATCTTGCTTGGCTTCGTCGTCGGCGCCGCCATCACGGGTCAGACGTTTTACCTATTCACCATCGAAAACTTGAAGCAGTTCGGCTCGCTCAAGGCGATGGGCGTCAGCAATCCGCGGCTCGTCGGCATGATCCTGGCGCAGGCGCTCGTCGTCGGCCTCCTGGGCTACGGCGTCGGCATCGGCCTGACGGCGGCATTTTTTGAAGCGACGAGCGGCATCACCCATCTTGCCGGACTGCACATGACCTGGCCCGCGGCGGCCGGCGTCGGCGTCGCGGTTCTCGGCATTATCACGCTCACGGCGCTCATGAGTATCCGTCGAGTGCTGATTCTCGAACCCGCGGTGGTGTTTCGTTGACCGATTCGTACCTTGGAGTGCGGCGATTTGACGCCGCTTTCTTTCCTTCTTTGGAACGCTCAAAAGAAAAGAAAAAAAGAAAGCGGCGTCAAATCGCCGCACTCCAAAGGATGCGACTCGTGAATTGAGTTCGAGGAAAGCAATGCTCATTAATGATCAAGCGGTCGTTTGCCGCGATGTCAGCAAAGAATTCGGCGCCGGCGATACGCGCACCTGGGCATTACGCGGCGTCGATCTCGAAGCCTATTCAGGGCAAATGACGCTCCTGGTCGGTCCGTCCGGATGCGGCAAGACGACATTGATTTCCATTATTGCTGGATTGCTCAATCCAACCGCGGGCGAGATCGAGGTGTTTGGCCGGTGTCTGCATCAAATGCGCAACGGCGACCTCGTCGCATTCCGTGGCAAGGAAATCGGCT
>DAIOGM010000289.1:6736-9687 GCA_036745215.1 Gemmataceae bacterium | reverse complement strand
TTGCGCAGCAGGTCGGCCCCGTGTGGCTGATCGGCGTCAACGCGGCCACCGGCAATCGCTGGCCGTGGGACGCGGCCGGCGCTGTCGGCGTCGAACAGCGGGAACGCTTGCGGCAATTGCTCGCGAGCTTACCGGCCGGCGTAAAGATTCTCGTCATTCACTTTCCCGTGTGCCTGTCGAGCGGCAAACGTGAAACGTGGTACCACGGCCTGCGCGATCTTGATGCTGTCCTCGAAATTGCCCACGCCGGCGGCGTCAGTCTGTGGCTGCACGGACATCGCCATTCGCCATATTACTTCCAGACGTCGGTCGAGGCCCGCTTCCCCATCATCTGTGCCGGCACCGCGACGCAGCGACGCTTGTGGTCGTACGGCGAGTACGCGATCGAAGGCGACGTCGTGACGGCGACTCGCCGCGCGTATGATCCCGAACTGCGGGCGTTCCGCGATGTCGAGACGTTTGCGTTGAAACTTCCTACCAGCGCTGGAAATTCGTAAACTTTGAGAAAACCCCTCACTGCAACGGAGACAAAACATGCGTCGAACCTCGCTTCTCGTGTCGGTCGGCCTCATCGCGCTTTTGGGCATCGCGATGTATCATGGCGTCAATCCATCCAGCGCCCAGCAAAAGGGCGGCAAAATGCTATCGCATGACGTTTACTTCCAGCTCAAGGACAACTCCGCGGACGCCAAGCAGAAGCTCGTCGCCGCGTGCAAGAAATATCTGACGGAGCACCAAGGCGAAGTCTTCTTCGGCGCCGGCGTGCTCGCGGAAGATCTGAAGCGCGAGGTCAACGACGTGAACTTCGACGTGGCGTTGCACATCGTCTTCAAGGACCTGGCGTCGCACGACAAGTATCAGGATCACAAACGGCACACGCAGTTTATCAACGAGAACAAGGACAACTGGAAAAAGGTGCGCGTGTTCGATTCGTACATCGAGCGGTGAGCTTTCGTAGGGACAAGCGGCTCGCTTGTCCCTTGTCCAACGGGGGACAAGCGAGCCGCTTGTCCCTACGATCCAGGGAACCGCGAATGGGCGACCTCGTCAGCGAACTGCGTTCCGGCCGCGTGCTCCTCATGGACGGCGCCATGGGGACGGAGCTTCAACATCATACGGAATCGGTCCACGTCGAATGTGGCGAACACTGCAATTTGAGCCAGCCCGAGGTTGTGCGTTCGATTCATCGCGCTTACGTTGACGCGGGCGCGGATGTGTTGTTGACCAACACGTTCCAGGCAAACCCCACTGCGTTGGCGCGCCGAGTTCGGCAAGAATCGTTACACCAAGTTTGGCACGCGGCGATTGAGCTGGCCCGCGCCGAACGCCCGCGCTTCGTGCTTGCAGACGTTGGCCCGATCGAGAATTGCACCTGGGAAATCGCCGCGAGCATCATGGCCGAGTGCCAGGACGTGGACGGCCTTCTGCTCGAAACGTGGTCGTCGATCGACGCGCTCAAGCGATTCGCGGACCAGCGCGGCTCCGCAAGCGTGCCGCTTCTGGTTTCGTTCACGTATCATCGCACCGGCGATTTGACGACCTTCATCGGCGCCAGTCCTGAAGAATGCGCGGGCATGGCGAACGAGTACGGCGCGGCGGCGATCGGCGCCAATTGCGGCAAAGAGATCGGCATGAGAGACATGTTCGAGATCGTGAAACGCTATCACGAGGTGTGCGATTTGCCGGTGTTCGTGCGGCCGAACGCGGGGTCGCCTGCGAAGGTCGGCTTGCAATATCCGCGCACGCCGGCGGCGATGGCGTCGGCGCTGACGCCGTTGTTAGAAGAGGGAATCGCAATGATCGGCGGCTGTTGCGGCACGACACCGGAGCACATTCGGCAATTTCGTTGGGTGCTGGATGATTGGCAAAAATGAAGCGGCGAGCCGAGCCCCGTGAGGGGCCGGTTGAATCGATACACTCAACCGGCCCCTCACGGGGCTCGGCTCGCCGCGTACTCAGCTCGCTTCCACTTTCTTAATATTCACGCGTCGGCCGTTCCGGTCGAACTCGACCGTGCCGTCCACAAGCGCAAACAGCGTGTCATCGCGGCCGATGCCGACGTTGCGGCCCGGATGAAATTTGGTGCCGCACTGGCGGACGATGATGCTGCCCGCCGTCACGAGCTCGCCGCCGTACGCCTTGATGCCGCGCCGCTGGGCGTTGGAATCGCGGCCATTTCGGGTGGAGCCTTGTCCCTTTTTATGAGCCATGTTGCAACCTCATTGATTCTTGTGGCGGCAAGTTTTCAACTTGCCGATGTGTTGCCACGAATCGGCAAGATGGAATCTTGGCGCCACGATGAACGGCTATTTTTCTTGTTTGGGAATTGTACGAGCCGCGGACCGATAAATCCACTGGGGCGGGCCCACAAAATCGATGTCGCGCGAATCGGTCGAAAAGCGATCCCCGGTACGTTTGAAATTGAGCTGCAGCGTCTTGTACTGCGTGATCGGCGGCAAACCCGGGGCAGGGGCGTCCACCTCGACGAAGCCGTTCGACAGGCCGCGCACGAAGATGCTGAAACGCGTCGTGTCGGACAGTTCCTTGTGCTTCGGATCGCGTTTGGTCGGATCGGCGGGGCCGGCATCCCAGATCGCCACGCCGGTGATCGCCCGCGGGAACGCTTCGTCCGCCGGCTTCGACATCGGGATGGCGTGCTTCGACATCAGGATCGTGTTCTTGATTTGTTGATAGCCGGTCGGGTCCTCGATCTTGCGAATCGCTTCCTCGGCCGTGATCAGGATTTCATCACGATAGACGCCGGGATGGTCGAGCGTGACAATTTCGAAGTAAGGGGCAATGTCGCGCGGCTTGTCGGTGTAATTGATGACCTGGTACCACATGTACCAGCAGATGCGTTCGCCGCGGATGGGCAGCTTGATCTTGATGATGCGCGGAACCTTGAAGCGCACGTCCATGCCCCAGACGTCGAGCTTGTCGAGCGTCGAGGG
>DAIOGM010000289.1:4224-6726 GCA_036745215.1 Gemmataceae bacterium | reverse complement strand
CGTGATCGAGGCCAACCGCTACCCGCTGCCGCAGATCGACAACATGTCGAAGACCACGCGGCGTATCGGCCTGGGCGTGATGGGCTTCGCCGACGCGCTGTTCAAGCTGGGCCTGGCCTACAACAGCGTCGAGGGCTGCGACTTCACTTCACGCTCGTTAAACGTGGTCTGGCCCTGCGGGTGGGCGGCGCTCAAAAGAACGAAGCCGGCGACGCCAAACAGGACCGCGAGCAACAGCGGACGCAACCTCGGCAACGGCATGGGTATTTCTCCTTATTCGTCCGCGTGCTTATAAAGATCGAACATGACGCGGTCAAGGCGAATGCGGACGTGCGGGGCGTTTCTGGCAAGATACCACAGGCAAGCGAACCTGGGAAGCCTCTGGGTTTGCTTGTCACCAACTTCATTTCCTGCTATCAAGATTGATACACCCGTACAGCCGACAACAATCTGTTCGCTGCGGATTGTTCTCCTGGCAACATTCGAATGACCGCACCAATCTCCTGGCAGCCGAATGCAACCGCCGACCTCGTGATACGCCATCTGGTGGAGGGCCGCGCCGTCGTCTTGCCGTCGGAATCGACTTATGAGGTCGCCGTTTCGGGGTTGCGACCTGAGGCGCTGGCCGCCCTGCCGGCGAATCGCGCCATTGTGCTTGGCGCGGGCGCGGAACTGTTCGACTGGATGCCGCACTTGCGCGGCGCCGGCGCTCGTTTGATGCGCAAACTGGGGCCGGGTCCCGTCGTGCTGCGAGCGAATGGCGGATTCGCGTCCGGGCTCTGGCCGCGCCTGCCTAAGGAAACACAAGCCGCGGTGGCACGCGGCGGCTTGCTCGCGGTGCGCTGGCCGAACCATCCGATCTGGAACGAGCTGCGCCAGTCCGGCTTGCCGCTCGTCACGGCCGCGATTCCCGGCGCCGTTACCGCGGAGTCTGCCGCGAAGCTTGTCGGTAAGGACGATGCTGTCATAGTCGATGGCGGCGCCACGCAATATGGCGGCGTGCCCACTGTCATTCGTGTCGAGGGGGGCCGATGCCTGGTCGAGCAACCGGGCGTGCTGCTTCAGGAACAGATCGACGAACTCGCGGCTTGCTATACCCTGTTCATCTGCACGGGCAACACGTGCCGCAGTCCGCTCGCGGATGCCATTTGTAAGAAACTGGTTGCGGATGAATTGGGCTGCTCACCGGACGAGCTGAAAGGGCGCGGTTTTTGCGTGCAATCCGCCGGGCTGGCAGCGATGATGGGGTCAGACGTCAGCCCCGACGCCGCCATCGTCGCCGCCGATTATGGCGCCGACTTGACGCAACACAAGAGCCGCATGGTGACGATGGAAATGCTCATGTGGGCGGACCATCTTTTCGCCATGACGCATGGGCATTGTTATACGTTGGAGAGTATTCTCGTCGAAGGAATGACGCTGCCGAGGATGCTTTCGCCGAACATGGAGGACATTGCCGACCCGATCGGCGGCGCGCTCGCGGACTACCGGACCTGTGCCCATCAGATCCATGCCTGCCTGCAAGCGCGGCTGCCGGAATTTCTGGAATCGTGACGCCAAGCATCGGCCTCCTCGGAGGTTTGACCTAATGAAAATCGTCATCGGCAGCGACCATCGCGGCGTGGAGATCAAATCGCGCTTGATCCCGGTGTTGCGCTCGATGGGACACGAGGTCGTCGATATCGGCAGCGACAGCGCGGAGAGCGTCGATTATCCCGATTACGCCTATGAGGTCGCGAAGCGCGTGGGCAAGGGTGAAGCGGAACGCGGCCTCTTGATCTGCGGCACCGGCACCGGCATGTGCATCGCCGCGAACAAGGTGCGCGGCGTCCGCGCCGCCGCCTGTCAAGATGTGCTGACCGCGGAAATGAGCCGCCGCCACAACGACGCGAACGTGCTGTGTCTGTCCGCGGATTTGGTCGGCGAGGACCAGATGATGCAAATGATCCGCATCTGGCTCGACACGTCGTTCGAGGGCGGCCGCCACGCACGGCGCGTCGAGAAGATTGCGAAGATTGAAGAGGAACAGTCAAGTTGATAACAGGATTGACTGGCGAGCCGAGCCCCGTAAGGCCGGTTGAGTATGTCGGCTATTGACTCAAGCGGCACCTTACGGGGCTCGGCTCGCCGAGGATGCCCCACGGAATTGAATCCATGCGACCTTTATTGAATGCCTTCATCCTCCTTGCCTTGCCGACGCTCGTTCACGCGCAAGGCGCCGATTGGCCCAAATTCCTCGGCCCCCTCGGCACGAGCGTCTCCGCCGAAAAAGGCATCCTTTCGCCGTGGCCCAAGGCGGGGCCGAAAATCGTCTGGCAAAAAGACGTCGGCCTCGGCTACGCCATGCCCGTCATCGCCGACGGCAAGCTCTATCACTTCGACCGCAAACCGAAGAAAAAAGACGCCGAGGACGAAAGCAAGTTCGTTCGCATCACCTGCATGAACGCCAGGACCGGCGCCACCATCTGGGATTTCGAATACCCCTCCATCTACAAAGACTCC
>DAIOGM010000289.1:0-4214 GCA_036745215.1 Gemmataceae bacterium | reverse complement strand
CGATCCTCGACGGCGAATTCGTCTACACGTACGGCGTCGAAGGCATGCTGCATTGCCTCAAGGCCGACACCGGCAAACTCGTATGGAGCGTCAACGTCAACAAGGATTTCAACGTCATTCAAAACTTCTTCGGCGTCGGCAGCACGCCGGTTATCGATGGAGATTTGCTGATCGCGCAAGTCGGCGGCAGCCCGCCGGGCAGCAACATGCGCAACCTGTTCGATCAATCATTGAAGCCGAACGGCGCCGGCGTCGTCGCGTTCGACAAACGCACGGGCAAGGTCGTCTACAAGATCGGCGAAGAACTCGCCAGTTACGCGAGCCCCGTGCTGGCAACGATCAACAATCGCCGATACTGCTTCGTGTTCGCCCGCTTCGGCTTGCTCGCGTTCGAGCCCAAGAGCGGCAAGGTCGATTTCCATTTCCCGTTTCGCAGCCCGGACGTGGAAAGCGTCAACGCGTCGAACCCGATCGTCGTCGGCGACAAGGTCTTCATCTCCGAATGCTACGGCCCCGGCAGCGCCCTGTTAAAGATCAAGGCGAACGGCGGCTTCGAAGTGCTGCGCGAAGAAGGCAAGAACTTCAAGAAGAGCATGGCGATTCACTGGATGACGCCGATTTACCACGACGGCTACCTCTACGGCTCCAGCGGCCGAAATACGCCGCAGGCCGATTTGCGTTGCATTGATTTCGAGACCGGCAAAGTGATGTGGTCGGAGTCGCGCTTGACGCGAACGTCGCTCTTGATGGTGGACGGCCACTTCGTCTGCCTCGCCGAGGACGGCACGTTGCGGCTGTTGAAAGTCAATCCCCGCAAGTACGAGGAAATTTCCGCCGTGGAACTCGAAGACCCAAAAACGCGGCGGCCCCTGCTAGAATACCCATGCTGGGCCGCGCCAATTCTGTCGCACGGGCTGATGTACCTACGCGGCGAGGAACGACTCGTTTGCGTGGAGTTGATTCCGGGCAAGAAGTGAACAATTTTCCCCTGCGTCCCAGTCGGAGCCTGCGACCGAGTTTCAAGGGATTTCCGTCAATTTGGCATTCGCTTTGCACATTGGTAACGCTGGAACTCGCCCCTTTTGGAGGGTCAGCCATGTTGCCGTTCAAAACCATTCTGTTCGCCACCGATTTCTCGCCCACGTCGAACGCCGCCTTCGGCGTTGCGGCCGCACTGGCGCGCGATTACAAGGCGCGCATCATCGCGTTGCATGTCGTCGAACCCGTACGCGTCGGCTTCAGCGAATTCGGCGGTTACGTCGGTCCGGATGAAGACAAAGACGTCGCCATGGAGATGTTGCGATCGATTCAGGCCCCGATGGTGACCGTTGAGCATCGCTTACGCGATGGCGAACCGGCCGGCGTCATTGTTGAAACCGCCGCGGAGACTGGCGCCGATGTGATCGTCATGGGCACCATGGGCCGCACCGGTTTGACGCGGCTCGTCATGGGCAGCGTCGCCGAGGAAACGCTGCGTCATGCGCCCTGCCCGGTATTGACGGTCCGCGGCACGATTCCCGTGACGATCGCGGAACCGGCGCCGCAATCGGAAGTCGTGGTGATGTAAACAACCGCGAACGTCGCCGGCGAGCCGAGCCCCGTGAGGGGCCGGTTGAGTGTGCTGAATCGACTCAACCGGCCCCTGACGGGGCTCGGCTCGCCAAACTTCATTGTGGCGGCGGATAGGCCTTCAAAACCTCCGCCAAACGCTTGTCATAATCTTTCGGCACCGCCTCGAATGCGTCGATGTTCCATTCTTTCATCATTTGGCGACCGGACTCGCTATTGTGGGCCTTGATGACGCCATCCTGAAATTGTTTCAGCATCTCGGCCACCAAGGCGCCTTTCTTGACGGCAATCACCGCCGGCGGAAACGCCTCCGATTGCGTCAAGACGCGCAAGCTGCTCGTGAACGTCGGCCCCTTTTCGTCCTTGTAAAACTCAAGCCATGACGTGTTCACAACGGTGGCATGCGCTTTTCCACTCGCGACGGCGTCGAGCGCGGCGACTGGGCCGACGGATTTCTCCTTCGGGGCAAAGAACACCCTCGGATCTTTTTCGCCGCTGTCGGCACACAGCTTGGCCACGAACACGCGGCTCGTTTCGCTGACGCCCTTCGGCAGGTCGAACTTTTTGCCGCGCAGCTCGCCGAACGTTTTTGCCGGCTCGTTTTTGTGAACGATGACGTAGGCGCGATCCTCATGTTGTCGGTTGATCGCGACAATCCTCGGCTCCAGATCGGCATGCGTTTTTTGCACCCAAGCAAACTCATGGCCGTGGAAGATGCCGAGGTCGAGTTCCTTTTTCAGGAGGCGCTCGGCGATTTCGAAGGCGGTGAACTTGGTCGAGACCTCGCCGCCCAAGCCGGTCGTTTTTTGCATGAGGTGTTTGAAGTCCTCCCGGGCAATGTCGATGACGGCGCTCGACTTTTCGCGCAAGAAAGTGTCGGCCAAGCCGATGCGCAGCTTTCCGGGTTCGCCGCCGTCGGCAGCGCCGTTATTCAGCGCCAGCAGAACGACGATCGCCAGGGCAGCGAGTTTCTCACGCGTGGGATGGAATTGGGTGTGGCAGAACATCGCATTTCACTTTCTGGTTCCAAGCGACGAACCATTTGAAAAGGGTCTCGTTTCTTGCCATCGAACGCCGACGGACATGAGCGCGTGCCCATAATGATGATACTCTCTCAAATAATCAACAGAGCAAAGTGCATGCCAAGAAGTGAATGGAGTCGTCGCGTTCGTAGCGACAAGCTGCCAGCTTGTCTGCATTTGCTTCAGCATAGCTCGCAGCGACGTTCGTAGCAACAAGCTGCCAGCTTGTTTGCTCCAGCATGCAAGCTGGCAGCTTGCAGCTACGGCACGATCTGAGCTATAAAGAACCTCATGTCCACGATTCCTACCGTTTGCCTGGTCGGCGCCGGCCCAGGGCATCCAGGCTTGTTGACCCTGCGCGGCGCCGAATGTTTGGCGCAGGCCGACCTCGTGCTTTATGACAAGCTTGTCTCTCCCCTCTTATTGACGCACGCGCCGGCGACGGCCGAGACGCGCTGCGTCGTCGAACTGGCGCCGCACCATGAAGAGCGGATCGTGCCGATTCATGAAGTGATGATCGCGGCGGCCCGCGCCGGCAAGCGCGTCGTGCGTCTCAAGGGAGGCGATCCGTACGTCTTCGGCCGCGGCGCCGAGGAAGCCGAGGTGCTGCGGCAAGCGGGCATTCCGTTTGAAGTCGTGCCGGGCGTGACGGCGGCACTGGGGGCGGCGGCGTTCGCTGGCATTTCGCTCACGCATCGCGCGTGCTCCAGTGCCGTGGCGTTCGTCACGGGACACGAGAATCCGCACAAGCCGGAAAGCGCGCTCGATTGGCCCGCCTTGGCACGCTTTCCCGGCACGCTCGTCATCTACATGGGCATGAGCCGACTCGATCGCATCGTGCCGGCGCTATTGCAGGCAGGCAAGGACGCGCAAACGCCGGCGGCCGTCGTGCATTGCGCGACGATGGGCCAGCAACGCACCCTCGTGGCGCCGCTGGGAGAATTGCCGCGCCGCGTGCGCGAAGAGGGCTTGGCCGCGCCGGCGCTGGTCGTGATCGGGCAGGTCGTGGCGCTGCGCGATGACTGGGCATGGTTCGAGCATCGGCCCCTGTTCGGCAAACGCGTGCTGGTGACGCGGCCGCGCCATCAAGCCGGCGCCATGACGAACCGGCTCATCGAACTGGGCGCGGTGCCGTTCCTTTTGCCGACCGTCGAAATCCGCGAAATCGCCGACTGGACGCCCGTCGATCGCGTCCTGGTGTCCCTCACGCAATTCCATTGGCTCGTCTTCACCAGCGCCAACGGGGTACACGCTTTTCTGGGTCGTTTGAAAAAAGTCGGCCTCGACCTGCGCGCTCTGGGCCATCTGCGTCTGGCGGCGATCGGCCCGAAGACCGCGGAGGCGCTTGAGGAGTATCACCTGCGCGCCGATCTCGTGCCGGCGCGATTTCAGTCGGAAGATTTGGCCGCGGCTCTGCTCGAACAGATTCAGCCAGGGCAACGCGTATTGTTAGCGCGCGCCGACCGCGGCCGCGAGGTTCTGCGCGAGCAGTTGTCGGCCAGGTGTTCGGTGGAGCAGATCGCCGTGTATTCGCAGGTCGATGCGATTGACGAAGATGAGTTTGTGCTCGACGCGCTACGGCGCGGCGAGATCGAATTCGTGACCTTGACCAGCTCGAACATC
>DAIOGM010000288.1:0-9731 GCA_036745215.1 Gemmataceae bacterium | reverse complement strand
CGAGATTCTTGTAACCTCCTTCGACGCGCTTCGTATCGCCCTGAATCGATTGAGTGAGTTGGCCTCCCGCCGCCTGGGCCATCTCTTCCGGCTTGGCCTTGACCAGGTCATCCTCGCTCGGCGGCCGCTTGCTGAGGATGATCCAGTAGATGTGGGCACAAAGGATCTCGAGCATCGGACTCGGGCCCGGCTCCTTGTCGAGAGCGGCGATCAATTCGGCGCCGGCCTGGGCATTGGTCTCTTCCGGCGGCGGCGTGACCTCGGTTCGTGCCTGCGACGATTGAACGTCGGCGGGCGGCAGGTCGGCATGGGCCGTCGCCGATTTCGCGGCCGATTGCTGCACCACCGCCAGGCGTTTGCGCGCTGCGGCGGAGGGGGCCGATGGCGGCTCGGGCATCAATAGTGCGGGTCCCCCATCCGGTCCTGCGCCGCCGGCCGCTTCGCCCACGGCGCCGGCGCCCTCCTCTCGTGCCGGAGCGCCACCGCGGGCGCCCCCTTTGGCTGCCGGGCCCTCGCCTTTGCCGACGCCGCGGCCTGCGGGCGCTTCCTTCGGTCGATCCTTGCCCGGGCCAGCGTCAACCTCGGCTTCGGGGGCGCTCACGCGCGCTGCGGGCGCGCCTTTCGCTTGCTTGCCGGCAACGTCGGAGGTCGGCGTTGATGTGACGACGCGAATCTTGGCGGCGTTGCTGAAGGGATCCTCGGGCGCCAGCGCGGGACGCGGCGGCGTGCGTCCCGTCATGCGACTCGCCAGTGCATTGCTTTCCGGAACGGCGCCGACGTCGGCGGCGGGGATCGCACGCGGCGCCGGCGCCAGCGCGCGCGGCGGCGCGGACTGCGGCAACGGCAGTACCTCGGGACCACGATTCGCGGGGGCCTTCGCCATCAAGTCTCCTGAACCAACGCCGCGTAGGCGCCCAGCTCGCCGCGCGTGAGCATGCGGCCTTCGCGACGATACTGGCGAACGACGCCCTGCACGACGTCGAGCATGCGAATCGCCTCGGGAATCCGCTCCGCCGCCAGGAGCGCTGCCGTGCGCGCGGCGCCGACGATGCCGGCGCCGGTCATGTCGAATCGCGCCAGTGCATTTAGATCGACGTCCGCGGCAAGCGGGGCGGCGGGAGGAAAGGCGTGCTGCCAAAGACGCCGGCGTTCGGGCTCCGCAGGCCGTGGGAAATTCACGACCACGTGGAATCGACGCAAAAATGCCGGATCGATGTTCTCTTTGAGATTGCTCGCCAGAATGACGAGGCCGTTGTGACTTTCAAGACGTTGCAAAAGATGACTAACTTCAATGTTGGCATAACGGTCCACGCCATGCCGCACTTCGCCGCGCTTGCCGCACAGGGCGTCGGCTTCGTCGATGAAGAGGACGGCGTGGCTAGCCTCGGCCTCGTCGAAGGCCTCGTCAAGATTCTTGGACGTCTCGCCCAGCCATTTCGAAACGGTCTGGGCAATGTTGATCTTGAGCAAGGAGACGTTGAGCATGCCGGCAATGACCTCCGCGGCGAGCGTCTTGCCGGTGCCGGGATCGCCGGTGAAGAGCGCCTTGATCCCGGAAGCGCCGTTGCCGCGCTGGCCGAAGCCCCATGTCTCGCTGACGCGCGGCAGCGCTCTCGTGAAGCGAGAAATCTCCAGGACGTGCCTGTGCAGCTCGGGAGCGAGGATCAGGTCGTTCGGTGTGCGCCGCGGCCGCACCAGTTGCAGGAGTTTGCCGGCGTGCTTGCGCGTGACCGCGGCGCAGGCGGCGTCGAGCCGATCTTCGACGCGAATCGGCGTGCCGTTGCTGTCGATCCTCGCCTGCAGCCGCGCGAGATTCGCCGCCGCCCGGACCTCCTGGCTGGACAGGTGAAATCGGCCCGCCAGATCGTCGAGCCGCCGCGCGTCCGCTTCGGGCAGACGCAAGCGCCATTCGGCGGCGCGCGTGGCAATATCGGCAGCGCCGAGTTCCAGCTCGGCGTACTGCCGCCGCGCCAACAGCGCCGTCGGCCGCCACGGCGCCGCGCCCGTCAAAATGCACGGCACGCCCGATGAGGCCAGCGCATCGACGAGTTGATCGACAAAAGCGGCGCGCTCGGGATTGGCGAACGAATCGACATTAACCAGCAAGACGGCGCCGAGCGCCGCCGACGCCAACACCTGCGTACGCGGAGGCGGCCCATCGAGCAACAATTGCCGGGCGGGCATGTCGGCAAGCTGAGCGACGGCCAGCCCCGCGTCGGCAGCAGATCGTCCCCATAACCCGATCAAATTCACGGTCCGTTCCGCCAATGCCCGAGCCAGTCGGGCGCACGAACCTGTCTCGCGGGCCGAAGGCTCTTCCACGGTCGAGGAAATCTCCGCTGGATCACGCCATGATTCCGCCAGCGAAGCGGCGCCGGTCAAGAATTCGAGAACGCCGGCCGCAAGACGCAGGTTGGTGCGCAGCTCCGTAGTGCTATCGCCAAAGGTCTCGATCAACCCCGCGCGTCGGAGCCGGCCAAACCGCCCGAGATGGAGGCGGCGTTCGATCTGGTCGGCAAGCGATCGCGCCGACAGGCTCGCCGCCAATTCGATGGTCGGGTGAATTCTTCGCGGGTCATCGTGGATGTACGCGAAGATGCGTTCATATCGGCGGTCAATCTCGGCCGCGGCGCAAAGAACCAGCGCTTCCTGCTCGAAGGCACTCAATGCGAGCTGCTCCAATGGCAAGCGCGCGCCTTGCCTGGCCGCTTGCTCGCGCAAACGTTGCTCGCCCTGTTGATCTTCAGGCGTCAACGTGGCGATGGAGGGCGCCAGAGCAGTTGATGATTGAATGTGGTGTTCGATATCGTCGAGCAAATTCGCAACATGAAGATCGGTGACGCAAACCGTCGCAAGCTCGGGCCGATCGAGCCGGGCGGCGTCGGCGGCTTGCCGAGTCACGGCGGCCCGCAGACCGCGCTGCAACACGCGCAATCGAAGAAAATGAGCGGTCGCGATTTCGTGCGGCGTCGCCATGATGACTATCCCACGTGAAACACGACAGTGCGGCCGCCAAGCCACGGCAAGTTCGGCACGTCGTCGAGCAGGCGATGTTCCCCAAGGTCCCAGCTCCGCCGGCCCATCGGCAATGTGACGCGGACCTGGTCTTCCTGAAATTGCACTCGGCCGCTCAGACTGGCGAAACGCGAAAGCGTCAGGAGCGGGTCGATCGGCTCGCGCTCGCGCCACAACTCCCATGCGATCCGCCCGAGCGCCAGCGCTGCCGCCAACGTCAACGTTCGATCCAGGTCCGAGTGCGGCGCCAGGATCGCCGTCGGCCGATCGGCGCCCAGCGTTCGCCAGACGATTGCCGCCGTCTCGTCGGCATCGGCCATGAGCCGCGCCTGTCGAACGAGGACCGACTGCGGCGTCATCGCGTCGTTGGTCCACCAGCGATCCTGGCCGGAGCGCAGGCAACGCCATGTGTCCGAGCGCGTGGGCGGCGCATCGACGATAAAGCGAACGCCGTTGTCGTTCAGTTTTTGCACGAACGCGGGCTCGGCAGCTTCGCGCGGCAGGAGCACGATTTCGCCTTCGACCAGCGATTGCCAGTCGAGCAACCGCTCCACCTGATCTGCCCAGGCGATGGGATAGGCGCTTGCCGGCTCGACAAGAAGCCAACCGGATGGTTCTTCCACGGCATGAATCAGAAGCGGCTGACCGGCCGGGTGCTCTTTGACAATTGCGTGAGCGATGACGGCCTGCAATGCCGATAACATGCCGCGCGTTTGCCGCGCCAATTCGCTGACCGCGATCTCTGCAATCGGCTCGCTGCTGCCGGCGAAAACCGCGCCGTCATGGTGAACACCGGCGCTGCGCCGACAACGAGCGTCCGGCGCAGCGAGCGCCTTGTATGCGAGCGCGGCGGCGAAAGCGGGCCAGGCGTTTTCAAGCTCTTCGACTTCCAGCGTAGCCGCGACCGCATCGAAAAAGCCGATGTCCGCAAGTGGCCCTAGCATCAAAAACGGCAAGACGCAGCCGACTTGCGTCTCCCACGATTGCGCCGGGCTCTGAATCAAAGACGCTCGAGAAATTGCGTCGGCGTGTTTGGTCAGACGCCGCTCCGTTGGCATTGGTGCGACAATGTCGATCGGCGCGTTCGTGTGGGCCGAATCGATGACCGCCTCCGGCCGCATCGCCAACGCGGACGCGTTTGGCGCGTCCGTGGTCGCCCGCAACGGGTTGGCCAGTTCCCTCGTCATCGACATTGTCGCCGGCAGCGCACGCTCGATCGCGCGCCAGAGGGCGATGTCATCCACTTCGCGATTTAATGCTGTGGCCGCTTCCACGGCGAGGATCAGCCGAAAGAGGTGACGCATGTATTGCTCGTCCGGCGGCCGACCCAGCTTTGCGAGCACGACATTTACCGCCGTGTCGAGCATTGAGGCGTCGCGCTCGACCTCCTCGACGTGGGGGACCGGCGCGTTCGATGACAAAACAGCGTCCCAGTCGCTGAGCGTCTGTGGATCAAGTCGCCGCATCAATGGGCCGAGAAAGCCGCGCCGATGCCAGCTCAGGAGCAACGTGGCCAAGGCGGACCGTTCGAACGCGGGCAATGCCGGCGCCACGGCGTTATGAGACCGCGCCGTGTTCGACGCGCCAAGTTCCATGAACGACAGCGGCAATGGCGTCCCACGGCGCGACTTTTCATGCTTCGAGGTCAGCGCCAACGGCGATTCGACGAGCGTCGCCGTCTCCGCGTCGCCGCCTTGCAGTTTTCCGAGCGCGTCGAGCTTGACTCGAACGCGGATGCGCAGCGTTTCGGAAAGCTCGACGTCGCCGCCCTCCTCCGCCTGGTCCGCGAACCGCGCCGCGAGCAATTGCGGCAGCCGACGAATGACATCGTCCACCAGCTCGCGCGGCGTCGGCCCCCAGCTCCAGCCGCCCCGGCGAAGCACGCGAACCCGGCAACGATGGATCACGATATCGGGCATGACGGACGCATCTCCTCAGTCCCGTTCGAACCGGCGCTTGTTTCAGGCTACTGCCACAACGGACTTGGCGAATATCGGCGATCGACCGGCCAGAATCAGAAGGTCAAAACTATCGCCGACGGTGACGGGCGAGAGCAATGGAATGGTCACGGTCAGGGCCTTGGGATCAATGGCACTGGAAACAACCTGGTAGCTGTCAGCGCTGCGTTTGATCATTGCCCACACCGGTGTGCTCTTGTCCGGCGGCGGGTTTCCCGTGCGATAAGCCATTGTCACCACGAGTTGGTTCTGCTGGAGCTTCGGCGGCGCCGCGGTGACGGGGCTCGGCGTGGTGACCGTTATTATCGATTCCGGGATTTGTCCCGTTGTGGGAATCGACGCGAAGTCGGCGCCCTTTGCCGGTAGCTTCTCCAACGTCGAGGACGGTTGGCTAGGATCTGCCAATTTGAATGTACGCGGCTTTTTGAGCAGGTCGTTTTCTTTATCAACCACGATGGTTCCAAGTTCGTCTTGAGGAATCGCGAATTCAATGGCGCCCGGTGGGCCGACGGTCGTCGCCGAATCGAGCAGGCGCACGCGCAATTCGGGCGTGACAATCTGATCGAGATGAGCCGAACCGCTCGGATCGCTGACGCGCGTGAGAGCCGCCAGGATATGCCCCGTGTGTTTGACGTAGGCCACAAGAACCTTCGAACTCATGAGTCGACTCCCCATTACGAATTCACGGTGGCAATCAGCAAATAATCGCACACGCCGGGCAAAATCTCGGGAGTTGCGGCTGCCACCGCGCTGAGCCATTCATTCACGCAATGCACTTCCATGGTTTCCCGATCGACAACGCATTCCTTGACGCGAGGCGTCAATCCGGCCGTGGTCGGTTGAACCGAATCCGCGAAGTTTGGAGTGAGCATGATGTGCAGACTGATCTTGCCGCTCGTGACCTGTTCGCGCTCGATGCCGGCCGGCAGGGGAAGATGAATGCCGTCGGTCGCCTGTCCGGATTGCACATAGATTTCGCCCGGCTTGATCGGGGCCGCGCCATTGATGACGCCCTTGGCAGTAACGTTGCCGTCCTTATCCACGGTCAACAAGCGGTTGATGCCGCCGCGGCCGTCGGCGAGGCCGAATGCGAACATGTTCTTGGCGTCAAGCAGATCGACGAAAACGAGCGCGACATCCTTCGACTCCGTGGACTGCACCCGCAGCGTCAGCCGGCCCGTGGCGGATTCCACGGTTTCGGCGCGCACGCCCACGTAGCGCGGCCGGTAGTTTTCGTGCGTCTTCTTGAAGCTCTTGAACTTCCCGGAACTCTTTTCCCATTCGGCGAAACCAAGCAGCACGCGCCGCAGCGTGCGATCGTCGGGCCCGATCGCGATGGCGGGCGGTTTCTGATTGGTGTCCCATTCCACGAGCGTATTGACGAGCCCAAACTGCACGCGGCCGGACTCCGTTTCGCGATATCCGGCGGACTCGCCGCAACGGTCGGCGATTCCCTGGCTGGGCGACGGGCCATGCTGCGCTACCAGGAATACCGGGAAGAAGCCGGTCTCCTCGTTGCGAGTCAACTGTTCCTGAAACAGGCTGGGCGTGGCGATCGCCTTGTCGGTGAGGATGATGGCCGCGCCGCTGGAGTCGATGGCCATGCCGGGCGCGACTTCGAGATTGCCGTCAACGGCCTTGACGTCGAGACCCTCGGCGATGCCCCAGAGATGGGCACATCGGGCATGGCGCGCATCCTGATTGCGCGAGTAATCGAGCATGACGCCCAGGTCGTCGGCGCCGAGGATTTGCCCCTCCTCGAAAACGGGGCGTTCGATGACAGCCGGCATAGCAACTCCCTCCGCGGGCTTTGCACATAAACACGGAATTCAAGTCTCACGCAAAGGCGCAAGGAATGACGAATTCACTCTGAATCCAAGCTCAAATCAGATTCTTCTTTGCGCCTTTGCGTCTTTGCGTGAGATTTAGTTCGAGTTTTTGTGCAAAGCACCCTCCGCAGTCATTTCTTCTCGTTGGCGGCCTTCGCTTCATCCACCGCCTTGGCCATGGCTTTCTTGAATTCGTCGGACTTCGTGATCGCATCGATATCCTGGATCAGCTTCGACCGCAGTTCTTCAGCGAGTTTGTCGCCGACGGTCTTGCCGATGAGCTGGGCCGTGTCGGTTTTCGGCGCCGCCGGCCAGAAACCGGAAAAAAACGTCAATAGTGCGGCGCCCGCGATGCCGATCACGCTGCCCTGAACGCGGGGAAAGGCGACGACGGAAAACACACTCTTGGTCCAACCAAAGACCTTCCTCAGCATCGCCATCCAGTCGATTGACGGCGCTGCGACCTTCGGCGTCGTCGGCGGGTCCGACGCCGGCGCCGATGAAGGCTCGCGCGCTGGAGCAGGAGTAGTTGCGTTCGGCGACCAGTTCAGGATTTCCTCCGCGCGTCGTCGGCCTTCCAGCAACGATTTCGCTTCGTCGAGCCATTCCGGCTTGTAGACGCCAATAAAGAGAATGATCTCTTGCACCTACGCCGTGGAGGAACCACGCGACAGTGCATCGACCAACTTGGCCGTGAACGTCTGCTTGTCCGGAAAATCCGCCTGGGTGAGCATGGGATCCTCTCGAAAGTCGCACGTCGCAAGCTGCGCACGGATGACGCGATCGTCTATTGATCGGACGCCGTCAATTCCCCTTCCTCGATTTTCTGTTCGGGCCAGTAAAAGATGAGGTGATCCAGTTCATGGACGTCGCGCCAGAATTTCTCAATCTCCTCGGTGATCTTGATTCCTTTGACCAACTTCGCTTCATTCGCGACCAGGGTCGGGATATCAATGCTCGCCCAGGTGGCGCTTTCCCGTCCGGGCACGTCCTTGAGACTCCTGACCTGGGCGCCCTTGACCTCCTTGAGGTTCTTCTCGTCGCGGCTCCCCGCTTCCGCCACTTTGATTCCTTCACTGGTGAGGCGCTTGTGGAATTCCGCCTTGAGGAAAGCCTTCTTCTTGGTGATGACCTCCGTGGCGTACACGTTCCACTCGTCCCGCAGCGACACCGTCGGCCTCGGCGGTGTTGCCGGCGCTTTGATCGCCCTGATTTGATCTTTGAGCCTTTCGATCTCCGCACGCAATGCGTCCAGTGCCGGAGTCGGGTCGGTCCGCGAGCCAAATGGATCGAGCGCCTCGCTCAGGCCCTCGGCGTCAACCCGCGCGATCAGGTGCACCTGCCTGGTCAATTCCTTCATCATGTCCAGCGGTTTCTCGGCCGCCGGCACGCTCCGCCAGGTCGCAACGCTCAGGGAATCGGATTGCCATTGAAACGTCGCTTCCGTTTTCAACGCGGCTTGCAAATCAAGCGGCTGTTGCCGTTTCTCGTAGGGAATGCAGCACAGGCCGCGAAAGATATTGAGCCAGCGACGCAGCCCGCTGAGCCAGTAACTCATCGCCGTGCCCGTCCACGCGATGGTCCGCTGCAGATCGCAGACGTGGATGATCCGGCATTCCTCCATGTCCACTTCGATGCGCGCCAGCAACACGGCCGGGTCATCACAGGGCAGACAGGGCGGCGCCAGCGAGTCGCAAAAACAGCGCTGCAGATTGGTAAAGACGATATGACCGAGCCTCAACGCCTGCTCGCGCCGATCCGCGATTTGCGCAAGGTCGGCCGTCGCGCCGATCGCTTTGAATTCGTGATCGCGCAGGAAGCGCTTTTGATTGTCGTCCAGCTCCAGCAAACCGTCCGCGTGCAATCGCCCGATTTGCCCGCGAATTTCATTGAGCGTCTTGAGGCTCGTGTTGACCGCTTTCAGGTTGATCAATTCTCCCGCCATGGCGCTGTTTTCATTGAAGGCCCGGTCCGCGTCCGGCGTCGCCGGCGGCGCTGCATGGCGTTCCCACATGGCCAGGACCTCCTTGGCATCCGCCTTGACCGTGGACGAGTCGCCGGCCAGTTCCTTGAGCTTCTTCATTAGCTCAGCCAACGAGTTCGCGACGCCCGGCGTCCAGGCCGCATCGCGAATTTTCCCGCGAACGGCCCAGACGATGCCGCGATGCACGATGCGCAGTGAGTCGGCCGAGGTCGCCGCGGACGCCAGTTGTCGTTCCGCCGAGACGAGATTTTCATCTATCATCTTCTTGAGTTTCGGCAGGTCAACTTCCCGGACCGACGATCCTTGAAAGATCGCCTTGTGCGCGGTCTCCAACTGGTGCAGCGCGGCGAAGGTGTCGCGTGCCAGATACTTGTGCTGGTCGCTTCCGAGACAGGCCTCCAATTGGCTGGGCAACGTGGGACTCCCCTTGGCCGCGGCCTCCACGTATTTCTTTTCATTCGGCTTTGCGCCCGCCACGCATTCGACCGGCGCGCAACGCAGCTCAAAGGTGAATCCTTCCTCGACGCGCGACGGCTGGCAACCCGGCGCATCGCAGGAATCGAATTGGTACGGCGCCACCGGATCGATGTTCCGCTCGCAGTAGCGGATATACAGATCGTAAAGCTGCGGGCGGGCCGGCGCCTTGGCCGCGTCGTTCGGCTTGTCGGCGTTGTCCTTGGTCGGCCGACACGGGTCGCCGCAATCATATCCGCCGCGCAGGCCGGCGCGCAAATCCTGGATCATGGCAATGATGTCGAGCCCCTCGACCAGGCACGGAACGGAAATATCGTTGCCGCAGCAATCGAGCGCGTAGCCGGGCCTGACGACCACGCGGCCGCTGCCACACGGATGGCAGAAGACGCCGAGCCCGCACACAACGCCGGAGCCGACGATGAACCGGTTGTGCAGCCGGTTCTTCGCCCTCACGTAGTCCCGCAGCCCTCG
>DAIOGM010000287.1:8364-9795 GCA_036745215.1 Gemmataceae bacterium | reverse complement strand
CTTGCCGCTGGCGATCCAATCCCGCTCGACGTCCTGGATTGCTTGCACGACATCCTTGGCAGACGCAGGCCGATCCTCCGCTTTCTTCGCCAGCAGCTTGTGAATCAATTCCGACAACGCGGCGGGAACCTCGGCGTTCACCTGCCCCACGTTGGGCGGCTCCTCGCTCGTGATCGCAAGGAGCATTGACATTGTGTCCTTGCCGATGAACGGCAACTTGCCGGTGCAAAGGCGATACATCACGCAGCCGAGGCTGAACAGATCGCAACGCTCGTCAACGTCCTCGCCGCGCGCCTGCTCCGGCGACATGTACGCCGGCGTGCCGAGGATCATGCCTTCTTGCGTCAGGTGCGTCTCTTCGTTGGTCGGGCGGGCGAGGCCGAAATCGAGAATCTTGACGCGCCCCTTGTTGGTTGCATCGAGCCAAATGTTCGATGGCTTGATGTCGCGATGAATCAACTGGCGAGCATGAGCGGCCGCGAGCCCCTTGGCGATTTCCTTGCCGATGCGCATGATCTGCGGCACGTTCAACGTTTTGCCGACGCGCAGCCAATCGTCGAGCGACATGCCTTTGAGATATTGCATGGCGGCATAGGGAACTTCTTCGCTGTCGCGGCAAACTTCGTAGATGGTGATGATGTGATCGTGTTCGATCGCCGCGGTGGCGCGGGCTTCGCGGATGAAGCGGTCGCGGGCGATCGGCTTCTTGGCGATCGACGGCAGCATCACCTTCAACGCGACGATGCGATGCAGCCGTGTGTCCTCGGCCATGAAGACGGTGCCCATGCCGCCTTTGCCGAGCACCCTGAGGACGCGAAATTGAGCGAGGCGGCCGATTTCGTCGTCGGCCTGAGGAGCGGCAAGAAAGTCGTAAGCTTCGTCGGGATCGCCGCCGGGCTTGGTTTTCCCCGCGGACGCGGGCCCCTTGGTTGCGGATGCCACGCTTGTGCCGACGGTTTTGTTCGCAGGCTTGGCGGCATTCGGCTTCGGGCCGGGCTTGTCACTCATGACGGTCTCATCACCGGGGATCGCGCATTCGTTGATGGCGTTTATTCTACAGCGCGATCAAGGTGATATTACCGTATTTCGCGGCTGGGCGAGCCGAGCCGCGTAAGCGGCCGGTTGAGGATGCCACGTTACTCAACCGGCCGCTCACGCGGCTCGGCTCGCCGCGCGAAAAGCAACCCCGCGGCGGCGTAAATCATCAGCACGGGCATGTGCGCGTCGCGATAACGCGGCTCGCCGCAGAAAATGAGCGCGGTCGCGATCACCGCAAGCGTGCTCACATGGAGGACGAGCCATTCGGACGTCCAGCACTCGCGCCGCCATGCTGCGTGAGAAAGTGCTGGCCGCGTCGTATGCCTGGATCACCTTTGACTGCGCATCGGCCGCGACGGCGAACTGGTTGCGGCAGGCCTCCACCGAGAAGCG
>DAIOGM010000287.1:0-8354 GCA_036745215.1 Gemmataceae bacterium | reverse complement strand
CCAGTAGGGTCCGACACCCAGCAGGATTAGCGGGACAACCACTAGATAGGCAATTCCAGTCCTCCGCAGAATCGTCTTGCGTTTGCTCTTCCAGAAAAGAGCCAGACCGCCACCCAGCACCGCGAACGCCAAGAATAGCAAGAAAAACGGCACGTAACTGGCGATGCGCAGCCAGCGTAAGCCTTCGCCGTAATCGGGCAGCCACCACAGGCGGGCAAACTTGTACGCCTCCAGCAACGGCATCCAGGTCCAGTGCTCGCTTACCCAGGCTTTGCCGAGACGCCATTCAATTGCATCGCGCTCAATTTCGTTTGCTGCGGCGTCGATCAAGTCGCGATCGGGCAACTCGTTGCTCGGCAGCCAGTAGCCGAGATGCTTGCGTTCGAAGAGGACGCGATCGTTATTGCCGCCCCAGAACGTCGTGCCGCCGTTGGTCGCGATCAGAATCCAATGCCCGTGCACCTGGTGGTTGCGAATGGTCCACGGCGCGATCATGGCCAGAAACAGCATCGGGAAAAGCACGTACGCCGCCGGACGTAAGGATTTCTCCCGATAATCGCGCCATGCCAGCACAAGCAGCAACAGCGGCAACAACAACAGCGTGCCGGGCCGCGTCAAGGCTGCGTACCCCAGCGCGACGCTGGCGCCGGCCAACTCGACGTATCCGCCGAATTTGACGAAACGCACGAAGAGCCACAGCCCCAGCGCCAGGCACGGCACGTAAATGGACTCCGAATTGAACGTCGTCGCCATGTACGCGTGCGGCAAATAGATCGCCGCGAAAATGCCCGCCAAGCGCGCGCTGTTCTCGGTCAGGAATTCGCGAGCCAGGAAGTACGTCAACACGCACGCCGCCGCGCCGAGTAGCGCGAATAGCACGTACGCCGCCGCCGGTTCGCAGCCGACCAGCGTGTACAACGCCGCGAGCACAAATGGAAAGCCGGGCGCTCGAAACGACGTCAACGGCCGATCCGGCGTGACGCGATAGCCGTAGCCTTGCACGAGATGGATGGCGAGTTGATTGAATTGAACGTCGTCATTGCTGATGTCGCCGGTCGGCCCTTCTTGGATGTCGCGAAACGCCAACGTCACGCCGAAGCGCACACCGAAGGCGCCAAGAAAAAGCAGCAGGGCAAACATCCACGGCTTCATGCGCCAAGGATAGCACCGAAGCGTTCCCGGAGCAAAAACGCGTCAACGTTCCCACGACAGCGTCACGCGTTTCGCCTCGACGGCCAAACGCATGCGCACGAAGCCGATCTGATCGAACCCCGACACCGCCCGTTCGATCTGCACCCGCGGCAACGACGAACGCATGCCCGCATGATAATGCAAGCTGAGCACTACCTCGCCATTATGCGGCACGACGTTCTGCAGCATGATGTAACGCCCATTCGCTTCCACCAGCTCCGCGTGCCCCTTGAGTGCGAAGTTCGGCTTGCGCTCGATTTCGAACAGCCAGCCGACGCCGTCATCGATCAATTCTTTACGTTTCGTCGCCGCGTCCCATTTCTCAAAACGCTCGATCGTTTTCGGCGTCCATGCGACGACCCAGCGCACATTGTAACGCCGGCAATAGTCGCTCAACTTCTCGTTGGGCCATGTGACTTCATCGACGGCGATTCCTTCAAGGTTCTGATTCACCAGGCTGATCGACGAATGCTCGATGAACCCGTCCGGATCGAGCCCGCCAATGTAAGAACGATCCGTCAGGATCGGCAACAGCGCCGGCCAGCGCGACGCCAGCCGATTGCGCTGGCGGTCTTCCCAAAGAATACGTGCGTCGTCGGTCGTGCACTCGCTCAGCGCCGATACGATGGCGTGATGATTCGGCCGCAAGCCGATTTCCAACGCCTCGCCGGGCACGAAGCGTTCCAGCAGCGTCGCGGGATTGTCCGTCAAGAGACAGAACGCGCTAAATTCGGACAGCAACAGGGTAGCGAAAAACGTCCGACCGATGATGCCTCGCCGCCATAGCTTTTCCGCTGTCCAGACCCACGCGTGCGCCGCCGGGATACACGCGAACCAGAGCGCCGGCGCCAAGAGTGCCGCGGTGCCGACGAGACCGAGCGGCTCCCATGAAATGCCCAGCAAGGACAGCGCAAACGCGCCGGCCGCCGAGAAGCCGAGCAGCCGCGCCGCGGGACGTTCGCGCGTTTGATTGAGGATCGCCACGCCAACCGTCGCACTGCCGAACAAGACGATCGCCAGCATTCGGCTCGTCGAACCGCCCCAGAGCGGCGCTTGCCAAACCGTCGCGATGGTGCGATGCGCCAAGAGGTCGCCCGAGATCGGCAACGGCGTGCGCAGCCACCACGAGTCGAGCCAGTCGATCAACCACGGCAAGTTGACCGCGACCGCCAGGATTTCGGCGCCCCAGAACGCGAAGTGCCAGGTCAGGAAATCATGCTTCGCGCCGACCGAGAGATAGTAGACGAGCAGGATCGGCAGCGCGATCGGAAACAACAGCGGCTGCAAGAACCAGCCGACGCAACCGGTGATCCACAGGCCGAGCCAGGATCGCACGCTCGCCGTTTGATGATACGAAATCAAGAAGCCGACATGCGTCAAGGCGGTTAGCGCAGCAAGATAGAGTTCGCAATCGCCGCTGATCATCGCGGATCGGCCGTGCGGGCCCCACCAGATCAACTGGCCAAGGAACGTCGCGAGCAGCGTCGCGGCTCTCCCCATGCCGATGGTCGAGCACGCCGTGATCAAGAACAACGGCACCAGAAAGCAGATGGCCGCGAAGCCGATCTTGTACGCCGCGGGGTTGTACGTGCCGCCGCCGAGAATCAGAAAAAATTCCGCGAGGCGGCTGCCGTCGAAGATCGGCGTCTTCAGCCAGCCGCCCTGGAAGCGATGATCGTACACCGACGTTCGCCCTTGTCGGACGATGGCGTTGGCGCCGAGTGAGCCGATGCAGAGCTTTTGCGGATGCACGCCGGAGATGATCGGCGCATCGTTGGTGAGATTGATCCACGGATCGGGACCAAAAAGCGAAGCGGTCAACCAACCTTGCCAGGCCAGGAGCGCGAACACTCCCAGGAGCCAGGCCCAGGTCGGCAACGCGGTTCCTTCAGCGGCGTCGGCGGGTCGGTCCATCACCGCACATCGTAATTCTTTCGATCCACATACACAAGTCGGGTCGTGGCCATGGCCCGGCATTTCATTTTATCGTTTCACGACCCCTCCAACCCGGCTTTGCTCCTTTTTCCATCTTAACGCGGTCAAATCATTTAGTTTTAGGTGATTTCATTTAGTTCGCGAATGGCAATCTTTTTGTTTGGTTGGTCGATTCATCTGAAGTGTCCCGTTTATCGAAGCAGCCTTCGCAGTATGCACAGACAAGTGGAACGGTCATCGTGACAATCAGGAACAAGATAGCCACTGCGGTTAATATCCTGCCTATTATCATGTTTTCTTTGGTGTCTCGCATCACGGTGTTCCCCAAAGGATTAAATCTGAACCGGTTTCGATTCTTCCCTTATTGGATCGCGTCCACCAACTCTATCGCCGACCGATCCGCAGAATGTTCCGTTCCCCGTTTTCGTCTGCCACGTCATCTTGCCAGAATTCCGCCTCTATCCCCAATTCGATTTGCGACAGGATGACGGCGGTGAGGTTGTTGCAAACAAACTTCGCGTACGTCTCGTTCACCATTGCCGCAGGCGTTCGGCTGCGAACGCCATCACCGAACTTGCGCTTGACCGCTGAAAAAAGGCTTTCTACGTTGGACCTCTTGTGATAGTGCTTCATGAACTTCTCTTGCTCGTACTGGTAGTAGCGAAACATCCGTTCGAACAAACCCCCCGCTGCTCCCGTCGTGTTGGACTTCGGAGCGATGAACGGGATGCCGCCCGCTGCGAAAATCGTCTCGACGTTCTCGACCGAAAGATACGCCTTGTCGCCAGACACTTCCTTGATCGTGAAGTTCTCGGCTGTCTTGTTGATGAGTTCCGGCAGGATCGGCCCGTCGCCCGCGTCGCGGTCGTAAATCACCGCTGCCGTGCAGACGCCCGTCTTGACGCCCGTGGCCAAATGGATTTTCACCCAGTCGCGTCCGCTTCTCGTCATGCCATATTTTTCGTCATACCATCGGATGAATTTGGAAACGCTGAACCCAGACGAATCGACCGCGAATTCCGTCTCGACGGCGCGGAGCGGCAGGCTGCTGCGAACGATAAGGGCTTTCAGGTATGGCGTCAGCGCGTCCTCTTCCATGAAGCAATTGACCTTGTTCGGATGGATGTCGCGGGACAAGTAGCCGTCCGTGTGCGCGTCCTGCAAATCGCTTCCGAAACGCCGGCTCGAAATCGTCGTGTAGACCTTGTAGCAGACCGCGAACAACTTGTCGGCCAACGGAACCGGCTTGCGTCCTACGCCCTTGTGCGGAGCGTCCGCGATGCCGCTGCACAGATCGGAAAGCAAAACCTGGAGGCGGTGCTTTTCCGTGTGCTGCGATTCGTTGTACGCGGTCCAGTCGCGTTTGTAAGTGACCTTTTCCGTGAACTTCATGCTCTTCGTCTCGACCAAGTTCCCGTCTTGATCCATCTCTCGCTTGATAGTGAATTCGACGGCGTATAGGTGTTTGCACTTAAAGCCGGATTCCTGATGATCCGGGCAAGTACAGGATTGTTTTTCGACGCTGACGCGATAGATTTTCTCCGCGCCGGATTGGCTTGGAACGTGCCAATCGCTTTCGGTTTTTTTGAGCCGGCAAAGGGCCGCGATTACCAGGCCGCGTTCTTCTCTTGGCGTCATGACTTTCCCTCTCGTGTTGTTGTATAGATATTATATACGGCAACACGAGGGAAGTCAAGATAGTATTTACAAATTCCCGTTATGGCCAAAACGTGTTGATGGCGTCCGTGAAAGCGCGAATCGCATGGGCAAAGACTGTTGCCGAATTTGCAGCGGCAGTCCCAGCAACGAAGATTGCTACGAGCGTGTAAAGCCAACGAGTGATTCGCGACTGCGGCTCTGGCTGGTTGTTTTGCGTCGGCTGTGCGGGACGTGGTAGATTTGAGGCGCATTTTCTGCGCCAGGATGGTTCGTGCATTGTTCTGCTCCTGGTAAGGGAAGTGCATTGAAGCCGTGCGGCCCCCGCCGCGCGGCTTTGCATTTCCAGAACACGAGCAAATCAAATACAGGCGATCCGGATCAAGAACGCCATGAAGTTGCGCACATTTAAAATGTGCGCACCTTTCGACGTGGCGCATTAGCTGTTTCGCTTGAATAGCATCTCGACGGCATGAGGAGTCATGGTGATTCCTTCGGCATAGAGGAACGCCGCGATTTTCGACCAGCGATTGCCGTAGTTTCTGTGAAGACGACGAATTGCTTTGAGCGCGTCACGCTTATATGGCCCGCGTTTTGACTTGTATGGACGTGACGTGATGGCGTTCTTCAGCTTGGCGATTCGCCGTTTCGCCTTCTTCCGCAAGCGATGCCGCCGACGTTCTTCCGATTCAACTTCGCCCTGCAATTGCGTCACTTCGTTTTGCAGGTCGTTTATCGCTTTTTCGATGCCTGTTTTTCTGAGGAAGTCGTCTTGCTCGCGATTTGAAAGCCTGCGAAATAGTAACGCCAAGCCCGCGCCTGTGCGGATCAATTGATCGTCCATGCCAGTGTCTCGTCTGGCCGTCTCAAAAGAAATGGCGGCAACGGGTGAGACTACCCGCTTATCGACTGGCCGGTCTAGCCGCCGTAGTCAATCTATTGACTTCGGCGTAAATACCGTATATACTCAAGTCATGAAAGACAAATACCCGGAAGACCCGTCAATGGGCAAGGTGCGAGCCTTGTACGAGAAGTCGGGCCTTACGATGAACGATCTGGGCGTGAAGATGGGGTACGACGTGGAGACCGCGCGCCAGTCGGTTTTTCAGTTTCTTAAGTCGAACGATCCGCGCGTGTCGATGCTGCGCCGGTTTGCGAAGGCAATGGACGTGCCGCTTTCCGATCTACTCGACGAAAACAAAAAGGGCCGGTCGAAATGAAGCCATGTACTCTCGGAGCAGTCAGATGGAACTATTCAATCAGGCAAGAATGGAGCGGTGCTTTGACATTGCGCTCGCAATCTTCAAAAACTGGATGGAGTCCGGTCGCTTCGATTACACGGTGCGGCCGGACAAGAATTTGGACGGCATGGCCATAGACCAGCTTCGCACAGAGTATTTTACGGTCGGCGTAGGCGACAACCTTACGGATGTCCCATTTACGGATTTGCTGATCATTTTTTTTGTTATCGAAGCGCAACTCAAAGGCATGGAAACCGGCGAGATGAACTTCGCGACGAATGAATCTGGCGAGACGAACTTTAAACTTGATCTCCAGGTAACGACCGACTGGCCTGACGAAGAGGCCATGAAGATGATTTCGCACATCTTGATTCAGTATCCAGGCGAGGCACTGGGAAAGACTCGCCAATTTCTGGCAAGCGACTCTCGACATCCAGAGCAAGGGGATGATCAACAAAGGTTAGGCGAATGATCCCATTGGCGAATTTGCGCTCAACTGTTCCGATCGTCATTGCGATGCCCCGACAAGTGTTACAGGCGATTGGGCATTCTCGCTACTACGGCAGCGTACGGCAGACTTTCAAATCGTTTTATTCTTTCCCATTTCGTTTATTTCCCCAAAAAAGGAGCAAAGCCCCTCCAACCCAGGAAACGAAATCTAGCCAACACACGAAAAACGACTTAAGTCATTGAAAAAATGGAAGTTAATTCGTTGCTTCACATTTCAATATTAACGATGGATCAAAAACACAATTAGACAAAATGATAAAAAAGAGGCGATTGGGTATAATGGGCTGTTTACGTGCGGCCGGTTTGGCTTTCGCTCAATTGAATTTACTCATCGAATCCGCGCAAGAGTTCCGCGTTTGTGCGCTACTTCTCTCAGCTTAGATCTTGCCAATTTGGTTTGCCTGAATTACGCGCTGCAATCGTCATTCGTTCGGAAAATGTTGCGAGGAATGAAACATTATTGTCTGGCGTACAACTCGGCCGACGGATACCATGATCCTATTGGGGAAGGTGGTTTCCTTCTCGCCAGGAGAGGAGCCCGAAACATGTCGCGCATCGTTTTTGCGGTTTGCACATTCGCAATGCTCTTGAGCGTCACGCTCACGATTGCCTCGGCGGGCGACTTGAAGCAGATCCAGGCCGCTCAGAAGGTCGCCGCGCAAAAACTCGCACACGATGTGGATGACGCGATCGACCGCTCGCGCAAGCAAGATCCGACGGACGCCAAGTTCACGTTGCGGGCCATGCTGACGCGCGTCAAGGATTCGCCGGACCTGCTTGAAAAAGAACGGCAGCCGCTCGTCACTCGTTTGCAAACGCGGATCAATGTTGTCGAAGAAGCGATTCGCGCCAAGCGCGTCAATCAAGATACGGCGCCATTGCCGCGCGACACGACGAAGTATCGTCCGCCCGTCAGTGAACCTGGCAAGGGCGTCACCGGTGCGGCCAAGAGTTTCATCGACAGCGCCAAGGGCGCGGCGCAAACGAACGCCGATTTGATTCGCGATCGCGAAAAGGGCCGACTCGGCGTTGATGCAGGCCTCGAAAAAGCCGGCGTCCTCACCGACAAGGACATCACCTTGCCCAAGGACTGGAAAGAACGCCAGGCCGCTCGCGTGAGCCAGAAGTTGACGCCGAAGGAAGCCGCGGTTTTGAAGTCGCTCAACTCCACGCTGTCGGTCGATTACAACAACGACAAGCTCAAGTCGGTCCTCAATCACCTGATGGAGAAAACCGGCCTGACGATCATCGTCGATGAAGGCTCGTTGAAGGACGCCGACATCGATTATGAAGCCGAGGTCACGCTCAAGTTCCCGAAGATGGCCGTTCGCACCGCTCTCAAGAAAATCCTCGGCGACAAGGGGCTGACCTATGTCATCAAGGACGGCAACATCCTGGTGATGACGCCGAAGAAGGCGTCGGAATACACCGTGATCCGCACGTATCAGCTCGACGATCTGGTGACGCCCGACCCGCGCATTCAGATGATGTTCGGCCCGTTCGTCGCGCAGGCGCAGAAGATTCAGAACGGCAACATCATCGTCAACTTGATTCAATCGACGATCGAGCCGACGTACTGGCAACCCAATGGCCCTGGCACCATCGTCTTCGAGCCGCTGACCGGCACGCTGATCGTCCGAGCGAGCGCGGAGATGCATTATCAACTCGGTTCGCCGGGCCTGTTCGGCGGACGTTGATCGTCATTTCAATTGATACAACAGACCTCGGCCGGCACGCCGAGGTTTTTTTTTGTTTGACCCGCTTGCCGTTTAGCGCTCGCGTTGAAGCGCCGGGTGCCCGGCGCTTCAACGCGAGCGCTAA
>DAIOGM010000286.1:0-9795 GCA_036745215.1 Gemmataceae bacterium | reverse complement strand
GTAAACACAAAAAGAAAGTGCAAATGGGGCACCAGCGCCGCAGCTACGCCGGCGTCATCGCCGCCATTGACGAACTGCACAAGGGCGTCATCGGCCGCGTCTATCTGGCGCAATCGTGGTATCAAAGCAATCGCGGCACGATTGGCCGCGGCAAGGAAGCGGAGATTCCGAAGGGCCTCGATTACGATCTCTGGCAAGGCCCCGCGCCGCGCCGGCCGTTCCATGCCAATTACCTCCATTACAACTGGCACTGGTTCTGGCACTGGGGCAACGGCGAGCTCGGCAACAACGGCGTCCACATCATCGACTTGTGCCGTTGGGCACTCCAGGCCGACTATCCGATTCGCGTCACGTCTTCGGGCGGCCGCTATCGTTTCGATGACGATCAGGAAACGCCCGATTCGCACGTCGTCAGCTACGAATTCGAAGGCCGCAAGCAAATCACCTGGGAAGGCCTGTCGTGCAGCCGGCAAGTCAGTCGCCCGTACCACGCCCTCTTCCACGGCGAACGCGGCACCATGACGTTGTCCGATACGGGCTACACGATCTACGACCCGGCCGGCAAGCAAATCCGGCAAGAAAAAGTGGTCGGCGGCGACAATGCGCACTTCGCGAACTTGCTCGACGCCATCCGCAACAACACGCGCCTCAACAGCGAAATCGAGGAAGGCCACAAGACGACGCTGCTCTGCCATCTCGGCAACATCGCCCATCGCACGGGCCGCAGCCTGCGCTGCAACTCCAAGGACGGATCGATCCTGAACGACAAGGAAGCGCTGGCGTTCTGGACGCGCGAATATCACAAGGGCATGGAGCCGCGCGTATGATTGAACCACAGATGAACACGGATGAACACAGATTAATTGCGGGCTTCTTGGGTTGACGAATGAAGTCCGCTCAATCCATCTGTGTCGATCTGTGTTCATCTGTGGTTGATTCAATTTCGAAGGCGTGCGAGGTTCGTTCCATTTTGGTGAACCGCGCACGCCTTCTGCGGTTATGTCTTCGCCCATCCGACCGAGGTCTTCATGGCCGAATCTGGTGACGGCGAACGTTCGTCGTCTGAAAATCCATCGACGCAGGAATTTGTGCCGCCGTCCGTGAAGTCGGGGGATGCGACGGTGCGCATGGACGCGAAGCGCGGCGCCATGCCGCCGACGCAGAAAACCTTGCCGGCGTGGAAGGATGAAGCCGAGACGCCGCCGCAGGTCGCCGGTTATGAGATTCTTGGCGTCATCGGGCGCGGCGGCATGGGTGTCGTGTACAAGGCGCGGCACGTCGGTTTGAATCGAATCGTCGCGTTAAAAATGATCCTCGCGGGCGGCCACGCCAGCGCGCGCGACCGCGCTCGCTTTCGCACCGAGGCGGAAGCCGTCGCCCGCTTGACGCATCCCAATATCGTACAAATCCACGACATCGGCGAGGCGGACGGCAATCCGTTCTTCTCGCTCGAATTCGTTGAGGGCGGCAGTCTCGCCGAGCGCCTCGACGGCACTCCTCAACCGGCGAAAGTCGCCGCGTCCATGGTCGAAACACTCGCCAACGCCGTGCATGCGGCGCATCAGCATGGCATCGTGCATCGCGATTTGAAGCCGGCGAACATTCTGCTGGCAAGAAGCGTTGATCCAACCAGCTCCGTGCCGAAGATCACCGACTTCGGCCTCGCCAAAAAGCTCGACGACGAATCCGGGCAGACGCATTCCGGCGCCATCATCGGCACGCCGAGCTACATGGCCCCGGAACAGGCGGGAGGCGAGGTGCAGCGCGTCGGGCCGACGACGGATGTCTACGCATTGGGCGCCATTCTCTATGAGTTGCTGACGGGCCGGCCGCCGTTCAAGGGTCAAACGCCGGTGGACACGGTTCTGCAAGTGATCGACGAGGATCCGTTGCCGCCGACGCGTCTGAATCCACGCGTGCCGCGCGATCTGGAGACGATCTGCTTGAAGTGCCTGCAAAAAGCGCCGGCGAAGCGCTATGCAACCGCCGACGCGCTGGCCGCGGACCTGCGCCGCTTTCAAAATGGCGAGCCGATCCTGGCGCGGCCCGTGAGCACCATGGAACGAACCGCGAAGTGGGTGCGGCGCCGGCCGGCAGTCGCGATTCTGTCGGCGCTTTTGGTGATCGTGCTGGCGGCGGCGTTCGTGTGGATCTATCTGGCTCTCGAACGCGAACGCCAACTGCGCTTCTTATCCGATTTCAACGCCCAGGCCGCGGACAACAAGGCGAAGCATGCCGAGACGGCTGAAAAGGAAATGCGCGCGCAGTTGCGCAATACGCTTTTTGCGCAAGCCCAACGAGGTCGGTGGAGCGGCCGCGTGGGCCGGCGCTTTGAAAGCTTGAGTGCGCTGGCCAAGGCCGCCGCGATCCAGCCGTCCCTCGCGCTTCGCAATGAGGCCATCGCGTGCATGGCGCTCGCCGACGTCCGCGTCGCCAAGGAATGGGACGGCGCCGCCATCGACGGCAACACGCTCGCCTTCGACCGCGCCTACGAGCGCTACGCGCGCGGCGATGCCCGGGGAAACGTCAGCATTCGCCGCGTGGATGACGATGCGGAAATCGTCCATCTTCCCGGCCCGGGCTACTTGAGCTGGGAGGCGCTGTTCGACCCGACGGGCAAGTACCTGGCTGTTGCCTATTACGAAGAACACAAGCCGCAAATCGTCACACTGTGGGACCTGGCCGACGGCAAGAAAATCTTCACGCGTCCTTATGGGCGGCTCGACTTCAATCCGGACGGCACGCGCATGACGATGGTCTTTACCGCCGGGTACCCCAACGGGACCGTGCTCAACTTTGACATCCCCGGCGGCGGCAAGGAAACGAAATACACCGGTCCCTATTCGCCCCACCAGGTGCGCTACAGTCCCGACGGCAAGCGCCTGGCTGTTGCGGGCACAGGAGGCGCCCAGATTTTTGAGGTGGCAACCGGCGCTCGCCTCGGTCTGCTGCCGAACACCGGCGCCGGCGTTGGGCTTGCCTGGCATCCGGACGGCGTCTTGCTCGCCGTCGGCGGCGCCGACTCGAACGTTCATATCTGGAACGTGGACACCAAAGCAAAGTACGCCGTCCTCTCGGGGCACAAGCACATGGTGACGCACGTGCAGTTCAGCCACCAAGGCGATTTCCTCACCAGTGAATCCTGGGACGGCTTCATGCGATTCTGGGACGTGCGCGGCAAGAAACAACTCTTCACGGTCTCGGAATTCGCCGGCGTGCCGCAACGATTCACGCACGAACGATTCCTCGGCGTCCGCAAGGCCGGCACGAAAATCAAGCTCATGGAACTCGCGCCCGGCAAGGAATGCCGGTCCCTGATCGATCTGCCGCGCCATCCGCGCTACTGGAACGCCAGCGTTCATCCCGGCAATCGGCTTTTGGCCTCGCCGCAATTGAACGGCGCCGCACTTTGGGACCTGTACACCGGCAAGAAAGTCGGCCTCTTGCCGAGCGGCATCGTGATATCGGCCGCGTTCCATCCGGATGGCAAACAATTGATCGCATCAGGAAATTCCGGCATCTTCCGCTGGCCGATCGAGCACGAACCCGAAACCGGCGCCGCGACGTTCGGCCCGCCCGAACCGCTTTCGTTTGGCGCGGTCTCCCATATCACGGATTTGAGCCCCGACGGCAAGTTCCTTTCGTTGCACCTCCCGAAAGAAGCAGGCATCGTCGATTTGCAAACCCGCAAACGCACGCTGTCGCTGCTTCACGCCAACTTGAATTACGTGAACTTCAGCCCCGACGGCCGCTGGATCGCGACGGGCACCTGGCATGGCAAGAACATCAACGTGTGGCACGCGGATTCTGGCGAACTTGCCAGGACGTTGCCGATCAACCAAACCGCGGCGCCGCTGTTCAGTCCCGACAGCAAGTGGATTGTCTCGCGCGGGCGGCATTTCGAGTTCTGGCGCGTCGGTTCCTGGGAAATGACGCACCGCATCCAGCGCGAACAGGACACCGACGTACCGGGCGGCGCCGCCTTCACGCGCGACGGCAAGATCCTTGCCATGACGATTTCGCCGCTCGCCATTCGCTTGATCGACATGGAAACGAAGACCGAACTCGCAACGCTCGAGGCGCCGGAAGACAGTCTCTTTGGCGAATTGACGTTCAGTCCCGATGACCGCTTCCTGATTCGCACCGACGAAAACCTCACCAATCAGGTCTGGGACCTCGCCCTGATTCGGCGACAGTTAGCGGAAATGCGCCTCGACTGGGGCGCGACCCCGCCGCCGCCGATTGCCGACGCGGGCGCCTCCGTCGTCGTCAAAGTGAACGCCGGCAACTTGTCCGGCCTCGGCGCCCCGGCGTTGACGCCGGAGGAAAAATGGGACCGCATCATGCTATTACGTTGGGCGGCCCTCAAGAAAAACCCGAAGAGTGCGGACGCGAACAACAACGTCGCCTGGTCGTACGTCGCCGGCCCCGAATCGCGCCGCGATCCGAATAAAGCCCTACCATACGCTCGCAAGGCCGTCGAACTCGAACCGAAGGTTTACACGTACTCAAACACGCTCGGTCTCGCTCTTTATCGCACCAAGAACTACTCCGAGGCCATCATGGTTCTCGAAAAACTCGTGCGTGAAAACGAAAAGCTCGCGTTCCTGGCGTACGATCACTGCTTCCTGGCGATGTGCCATCATCAGCTCGGCGACCGCGACAAGGCGCGTGAAAATTATCGCCAGTCGCTCAAGATTTATCAGGCCAACACGAACAAGTTTGCGCCGGATCAGCGTGACGAGGTGGACATGTTTCTCGCCGAGGCCGCCGCGTTGATTCAACCGTAGGGCGAGAAGGGTTTGATCAAGGACACGAATGGCGATGACGCGCTGGCAGACTTGGATCCCGGCCTGGCTCAAACCCCATCGCCTGCACGTGCCGGCCGACGTCTTGCACTGCTCGATCCATCAGAACCTTTATCACTGCACCGTGCAGAAAAGCGCCAGCCAATGGATTCGGCTGCTCTTGTCGGATCAACTCACCTTCAAATACAGCGGCATGACGCCGTATCAGTATCAACAGCAATTGCCCGGCAAGTTCGATCCGCGCAAGCTCACCGAACGCCGATTCTCAAGCGCGTTCCCGCATGGCACGATCGCGACGCCGATCTACGTCGATTTCGCGGGTTACGCGTCGATTCCGAAGCCCGCGCATTTCAAGGCGTTCTTCGTGATGCGCGATCCGCGCGACGTGGTCGTGTCCTGGTATTTTTCCGCCAAGCTTTCGCACAAGGCGCAAGGCGACCTCGAACGCGTTCGCCAGGACTTGCTGCGACTTGATGAGGCTGACGGCTTGCGTTATGCGATCGACTATCTCTCGGACTTCGGCCTGTTCGCGGCGCAACGTTCCTGGGCCGACGCGCCGGCGAAAGACGCCAACGTGCTGCTCGTGCGCTACGAAGATTTGATCGGTCCGGAGCAACTCGCCGAGATCGAGCGCCTGTGGACGCATTGCGACATCCGCATGCCGCGCGCCGACGTGGACGAATTGCTGACTAGCCAATGCTTCGAACGCTTGAGCGGCCGGCGGCGCGGCGACGAAGACGCGCGAGCGCATTTTCGTAAGGGTATCGCCGGCGACTGGCGAAATCACTTCACGGTTGCCGTACATGCGCGTTTTCAAGCGGCGGCGGGCGATGTGCTCGAAATATGGAACTACACCTGAGAGATCACCGCGCGGCAAAGCCGCAACGATTTCAAATCGGAGGCGAAGGGTTTGGTTCGCGATCAGGAATTCTCCGCGTTCTCTGCGCCTCTGCGTTTCTAAAAAAGGGCATGACGCACTTCGAGTGAAGGACATCCAATTTAGAAACGCAGAGACGCAGAGAACGCGGAGAATAGAATTGCATGTCCTTGTTAAATCGGAGTTAGACAGCATCGAAATCTCGGCGCTTGAAACTTCTCGCAGGAAACTGACATGGCGAACGAACCTCCAAAAATCGAATCGACGCCCAAACCGCCTTCGCGCCTGTGGAAGTGGCTCAAACGCATCGGCTGCGCGCTGGTCTTGATGTCGTTCACCTGCTGCGGCCTGTCTTGCGTCGGCGGATGGTGGCTGCTGCATGCCCCGTACAACATGCACAAGGAGGAGGTCGATCATTTCCACGCCGAAGGCCTGCGAGGCGGCGACGTCAAGGCAATGCACGACCGCGCCGACCCGAAGCTGCGCCAGCGCATCACCCTTGAGGAGCTGCAAAAACTCCTCGACGAGCGCCCCGGCATTCTCAAACGCGGAAATCTTCAAGGCGTCTACTTTACAAAGAAGAACATTGACGGCGTCGAATATGTGAAAGTAAGAAGCAAGCCGAGCTTTTTCACGGTCGATGAATGGGAAATCGTCTTCAAGGTGGTGGACGGCGTTCTCGTCCTCGTCGGCATCTCGCCGGGATTGGACGACGATGTGCCGACGCGCTTTCGCTATCGCGGCTCGTCGGGCGGGCATTTGTTTTGGGATTGAATCACACGACAGCAAAAAAATCGGGGGCAAAAAAATGCCCGTGCAACTTTGTGTTCCGGTGCGACGAATATCCCAACAGGAATTTGGGGAAATCTCGTACCAGGTCATGAAGGTTGTCTTTGCAATTCACAATGAAATGGGCCGATTCTTCGACGAGAAGATCTACAAGCGAGAACTGGCCCATCGATTTCCTGACGCTCGATTGGAAACGCCGATCGACGTGTCATTCCGTACATTTCACAAGCGATATTTCATCGACGTCTTGATCGCAGACAGCGCCGTGTTCGAATTCAAGGCCGTCGAGTCGCTTTTGGGCGTGCATCGAGCGCAATTGCTGAATTACTTGTTGCTTTGTGACATCAGTCATGGCAAGTTAATCAACGTGCGTTCGGAGGATGTCGAACATGAATTCGTGAATTCCCACTGGCGTTACGAAGATCGCATTCACCCAGCCGTTCACACGGACCGGTGGAAACGTTCTGTGCCCGGCGCAACGGAGTTGTACGATACCATCGTCGAACTGACACGCGACCTGGGCGCCGGATTGGAAATCAGACTTTACGAGGAGGCCATCACTCATTGCCTCGGCGGACCGGAACAAGTCGAAGCCGAAGTGGCAATCGAAATCAGCGGACGCCATCTCGGCCATCAGCGAATTCGGCTAATCGCACCGGGAGTTGCATTGAAAATCACGGCATTGGACGCCAACCTTGACCGTTTCGAAAATCACGCGCGGAGGCTTTTGTCTCATTTGGACCTGCAATCGATTGCATGGATCAACATGAACATCAAGGAACTAACCTTCACTCACCTTGAAAAATGACCTTGCAAGCAAACCCGGATTGCCATTTTTTTGCCCCAGATTTTTTTGCTTCTTCCTTTTCACATGGAGCCATTTCATGCGCTGGTGCATCACTTTGTGCGTAGTAACCGTCGGCCTTCTCATTTGCACTCAAACCGAAAACGCCGCCGATCAGCCCGCGGGGGCGAACATCGAAGCCGATGTGCTCAAGCATCTCGATGCGATTGAAGCCGACCTCATCGCGTGCAATCAAGATATCTGGACGTTCGCCGAAATCGGCCTCGAAGAACATCGCTCCTCCGCCCGGCTCATCGGCATCCTCAAGAAAGCCGGCTTCAAGGTGACCGAAGGCGTCGCCGGCATGCCGACGGCGTTCGTCGCGGAGTACGGCTCCGGCTCGCCCGTCATCGGCATCCTCGCGGAGTATGACGCGCTGCCGGAGCTGTCGCAAGAAATCAGCGGCGTTCGCAAGCCGGCCGCGGGACGTTCGACCGGCCACGGCTGCGGCCATTGTGCGCTCGGCACCGGCGCCGTCGGCGCGGCGCTGGCCGTCAAAGAGGTTTACGACAAGCACAAACTCAAGGGCACCATTCGCGTCTACGGCACGCCGGCCGAGGAAACGCTGATTGGCAAAGTTTACATGCTGCTCGCGGGACTGTTCGCCGATCTCGATGCGTGTTTGCATTGGCATCCCGGTTCGAAGAATCGCGTCTACTTCAGCGCGTCCAAGGCGTGCATCTCCGCGAAGTTCACCTTCTCCGGCATCGCGGCCCATGCGTCCGGCAGCCCGGATAAAGGCAAGAGCGCTCTCGACGGCGTCGAGCTGATGAACATCGGCGCCAATTACATGCGCGAGCACATCAAGCAGACGAGCCGGGTGCACTACGTCATCACCAACGGCGGCGCGCAGCCGAACGTGGTGCCGGCGACGTCGCAAGTTTGGTACTACGTCCGCGCCCAGGACCACGAGGACGCGGTCAAGCATTTCGATTGGCTCAAGGACATCGCCGACGGCGCCGCCAAGATGAGCCGCACGAAAGTTGCCATGCAGATCGAGACCGATTGTCATGAACTGATTCCGAACACGCCGCTCTCGAAGCTGGTGCTCAAGAACATGAAGAAGGTTGGCCCGCCGAAGTTCGACGACAAGGACCGCGACCTCGCTCGCCAGTTGCAGTCGGCGATTCGCGCCGACTTTGGCCTGAAGGAAGCGAAGCCGCTGCACGACGTGATCGACGAGTTTCCCAAAGCGCCGTACGACGATTCGGGCTCCACCGATGTCGGCGACATCAGCTGGTACGTGCCGACGAGCGGCCTGTCCGCCGCGTGTTTCGCGGCCGGCAGCCCGGGGCATAGTTGGCAGAATGTCGCGGCGGTCGGCTCGCCGATTGGGCACAAGGGCATGATGGTCGCGTCGAAGGCTCTGGCGCTGAGCATGGTCGAGATGTTGCAAGATCCGCAAACGCTAAAAGACGCCAAGGCCGATCTGCAGACGCGCATGAAGAATCGCAAGTACGAGACGATCATTCCGAAGGGACAAAAGGCGCCGAAATCGATTCGCTAGCAGGGCCGCGTCAGGCTGGAAAGCCTGACCTACGTGGCAACCTTCGCCCGTTTGCGCGAGCCGCGCGACTTGGGCGGCGGCGCGATTGCGGGGGCGGGCGGCGGTATCTCGCTTGGACTGCGCTGTGCGCTTTGCGCCGCGATTTCCAGGAATCGCTCCTGGCTGCGCACCGCTGGCTGATCCGCGACGCGCTGCACGCGCCGATATGTACCGTCCGCAAGCAACTCCCGCGCCTTCGTGTTGTCCGCCAACCCAATCGCCAGAATTTCGTGCACGAGCCGATGCTTCAGTTCCGTGTGCTCGATCGGGAAGGCAACCTCGACGCGCCGGCTCAGATTTCGATCCATCCAGTCCGCGGAGCCGATGTAGACCTGCGTGTCGCCGTTGTTGTGGAAATAGAAAATGCGGCTATGCTCCAGGAAGCGATCGACGATGGAAATGACGCGGATATTGTCGCTGATGCCTGGGATTCCCGGGCGCAACGCGCAGATGCCGCGGCAAATCAGGTCAATCTTGACGCCCGCCTGACTGGCGCGATAAAGCGCCTGCACCATCGCCGGCTCCAATAACCCGTTCACTTTCGCGATGATCCGCCCCAGCCTGCCCGCCTGCACGTTGGCGGCTTCCAGCTGAATGCGTTCGATCATGAACGCCTGCATCCGGCTCGGCGCCACGACGATCTTGCGCCACTGTGGCAACTCCGAATAGCCCGTCAAGTAATTGAAAAGAGCGGACGCGTCATCGCAGAAATCGTTGTTGCACGTGAAGAAGCCGAGATCGGTGTAGAGGCGGGCGGTCGTCGGATTGTAATTCCCCGTCGCCATGTGCACATAGCGGCGGATGCCGTCGTCCTCGCGGCGAACGACGAGAGCGACCTTGCAATGCGTCTTCAGGCCGACGAAGCCGAAGACGACGTGCACGCCCGATTTTTCCAGCTCGCGGGCCCAGAGAATGTTGCGCTCCTCGTCGA
>DAIOGM010000285.1:0-9806 GCA_036745215.1 Gemmataceae bacterium | reverse complement strand
AAGACGATGTGCCATTTTTTTGGCGTGTCGCCGGCGAGCAACGGCGTCAACGGCATCAAGATAAAGGCGATCGACGCGAGGAGGATCGTTCGCATGGAAAGGACTCCAATCGATGGGAATTTCGATCGCCTGGATGATACCACGGCGAATCGCGGCGTCGAAGGAAATCCGGTTTTTGCGAGCATGTCCCGAACGAATTGGTTACGCTCTGACGTTACGTAGGGACAAGCGGCTCGCTTGTCCCCGTTTCCGATTTGCGTAATGCCAAAGAGGGACAAGCGAGCCGCTTGTCCGTACGAGGAGAAACGCCATGCAACGCCGCTCATTCCTGGCAGCGTCCGCGGGTCTCGCCGCGATTCACGGCGTCGAAGCGGGCGAACAACGCGAACCGGCGGGCATCGATTACCGCGGGCGCTCGCGCTCCGAATTGCCGACACCCGCGCTTTCGGTGAACCTGGACGCGTTCGAAGCCAATTTGCGAACCATGGCCGATCACTGCCGAAAAGCCGGCGTCGGCTATCGGCCGCACGCGAAGACGCACAAGTGCCCGGAGATCGCGCGGCGGCAAGTCGCCGCCGGCGCCCTCGGCGTCTGCGTCGCGACCGTGCCCGAAGCGGAAGCGATGGTCGCCGCCGGCATTCGCGGCGTTCTTTTGACCTCGCCGATCCTGGAGCCCGGCAAGATCGCGCGCATGATCGCGCTCGCGCAGAAAGGCGAAGTCATGCTCTCGCTCGGCCACGCCATGCAAGTGGAACGCTTGAGCGACGCCGCGCAGAAAGCGAACGTCACCATGGACGTGCTGATCGACATCGACGTCGGTGATCGCCGCACCGGTGTCCTTCCCGGCGAACCTGGACTCGAACTGGCGCGACTTGTCAGCCGCAGCAAGAATTTGCGCCTGCGCGGCATCCAGGCGTATGCGGGGCACGCGTCGCACGTCGTCGGCTTCGCGCAGCGCGAGAAAACGTCGCGTGAAGCGATGGGCCGCGCCTTGAGCACGCGCGATCTTTTGATCAAAGCCGGCCTCAACGTCGCCATCTTTTCCGGCGGCAGCACTGGCACTTACAACATCGACAGCGGCATTCGTTTCGTTACCGAGCTGCAAGTCGGCTCGTATGTTTTCATGGACGTCGATTATCGCCGCATCGGCGGGCGCAACGAGCCAGCCGTCTACAGCGACTTTCGGCCAAGCCTGACCGTGTTGTCCACCGTCGTCAGCACGGCGCATGCCGATCGCGTCACCATCGACGCGGGCACGAAGGCACTCGACACGACCGTGACGTCCCGCGCCGAGCCGCAAGGTTTGCCTGGCGTGACGTATCGCGCGGCCGGCGACGAGTTCGGCTCGCTGGTCGCCGACAAGGGCGCCCGATTGCCGCGCCTGGGCGAACGACTGGAGTTCATTGTGCCGCATTGCGATCCAACGACGAACTTGTACGATCGCATCTACGCCATGCGCGGCGAACGGGTCGAGGCAGTCTGGCCGATCGCGGCACGAAGAGGCTAGATTTGGAGTGCGGCGCTATCACGCCGCTTTCTTTCTTTTTTTCTTTCTGTTCATCGCGTTTCCAAAAAAAGAAAGAAAGCGGCGTCAAATCGCCGCACTCCAAAGTTGCGTCAATCTGAAATCAGGAATCACCAAAAGGGGTTGCCAATATGATTGCGAACCCGCGCCAGTTTTCGTCCACCAGGCAATCGAGTGGCCCATTTGCCTTCGCATTTTGCTCATTGACCTTTGTGACTCTGTGGTTAGCGCCCTCGCCCATTTGCGCCGCCGAGTTGCCCGGTCATTACTTCAAGCTCATGCAGGCCGAGCTGAAGACGTTGGACACAACCAAGGCCAACCCCGGCGCCATGTTCGCCGCCGCCGTCCTTTATGCAAAGAAGCAAGACGCGAATCCGTCGTTCGGCGACAAGCAGAAGCTCGAACTGGCGCTCAAGCTCGGCGATTTGCTGGCAAGCGACGCCGCGAACGACAAGGCGGAGAACAAACAGCACTACGAATGGGAGATTCATTTCTGGCTCGACACCTACCGCCTGCTCGACAACGAACTGGGCAACGAACGCCGCGCCCGCTGGAAGCGCGAGATCGAAACGATCACGCGCTGGTTCGCCGGCGAGACGGCCGCACGCATCGACTTTCCACGTTTCCAGGGGCCGTACATCCGCACGAGCACCAATCATCTCGCCATTTTCGCATCGACCGTGCATCTGACCGGCATCGCGCTTTCAAACAAGGAATGGGAATCGCTCGGCGCTCGCGCCATGCACCGCCTCGCCGCCGAGGAGCAAACCAGCGACGGCTACTGGGGCGAATTCACCGATAACGGCCCCGCCACCGGCTACAACTATTTGACGATGAACTGCGTCGCCCTTTACTACGAACACACCAGGGACAAGGCCGCCCTCGAAGCGCTGCGGCGAGCGACGACGTTCCACAAATATTTCACCTGGCCCGACGGCACGCCGGTCGAGACGATCAATGGCCGTAATCGTCACTGGGCCGTCAGCCCCTGGGGGCACTTCGGCTTCTCGCACTGGCCCGATGGCCGCGGTTACGCGGAGTTTCTCGCCGACTTCTTCGACGGTCGCCAACTGGGATCAAAAACGGTCGGCCGACTCGCGCAAAGCGCCCTCTATTATCATGAGGGACGGCCAACAAAAGCGCCGCAATGGATGACGAGCTTCGTGCATCAAATGAAGGTGCCCGCCGGCATCCGCAAAACCGGGCCGTGGACCGTGTGCATGAGTGGCCTCATCGACACGCCGATCGACAGCCAGTTCACGCTCGATCGGCAAGGACACATCAGCATCTATCACGACACGTTCGGCCTGATCGTCACCGGCGCCAATTCGCGCAATCAGCCGGAGCTGGCAACGTTTCTGGAGAAAACGAAAGATCGCACCAACACGATTCCCCTCAGCAGTCGTTTACGCATGAGCGATGACCGCGATCGCCTGGGCCTCGCGTATTCCACGTTCTTCGCGGACGTGGAGATTCCAGCGCCCAAGGACGATTCGCTTCAATTGCGTATTCCGATCACCGAGACGGGCCGTGGCCGCTTGCAAAACGTGACGCTCAATTTGCAGCTTTGTCTCAAGACCGGCGAGACCTTGGAGACCGCGAAAGCGAAGTTCGTGCTGAATGAAAAGCGCATCGACCTCGGTCCCGAGCAAATCGGCGGCTGGATTCGCCATCGCGGCTGGACGTTGCACGTCGATCCGGCAGCGCGGCTGACGTGGCCGATCCTGCCTTTCAATCCCTACAAGAATGCACCGGAAACGGACATGCGACACGCCGTCGGCGTGTTAAGTGTGCCGGTGAAAGTGAACCCGCCGACGGAAGGCGCCCTCAACTGGCGGCGCGGCGAGATCGCGTTTCGCGTGGAAACGCGATCGCCGTAGGGACAAGCGGCTCGCTTGTCCCTGATGTTCGGGACAAGCGAGCCGCTTGTCCCTATGGCCTAACCAACCGAGTTTTGCATGGCATGGAATCTTGGCTTTCTGCGGCCCAAGAACGATCATGTGCGGGCGCGGATCGAAAAGCACATGGGGGGAAACTGCGATCAATCGCACATCATCAGTCACGCCATTCGGCCTCTGGAGCAGGTGAATCTGCAGATCGTGCTCGATCAATGGCTAAAGTCCAGCGGGGCCGGCGCCGACCTGTTCGGGTTTACTTTTGGGCAATACAGCTTTGAAAAGCACCTTGCTCATTTCTTGCGAACGCCGGAAACCTTCGCGCCCGTCGAACGCGAGCATTCACCAATCAACGCCAATGAGTCGATCGATTGCGTGGTGCGCGGCATCTTCCTGCTCCAGTTCAACGGGCATCCCATTGTCGTCATGGTCCTCAAGGGAGATTCACTCTTGGGCGCCCGGCCGACTCTGGAATTGATGGCGCGGGAACGGCAACTCGCGCAGGATGCCTTCCGCAAACTTCTGAGCGACGCCGACAAGGCCAGCGTCTTCAAGGGGAAGTGCCTCTCGCTCGAAAAGGAACAGATGTTTGACGCCGCGAGCAAGGTCCGCTTTCATGAATGGCCCGCCGTGCCGCGCGACTCGATCGTGCTTCCTGAAGAAATCATGCAGGTGGTCGAACGCAACGTCCTTGGGATCTTGCAGAACGCCGACAAGTTGCGGCAATCCGGATGGTCCAGCCGGCACGGCGTTCTTTTTCATGGTCCGCCCGGAACCGGCAAAACGCTGGTGGTGCGCTATCTGGCTCAAGCGTGCAAGGATCACACGGTCATCTTGCTGAGCGGCAAACAACTCGGCGCCATCCGCGAGTCCTTTGAAATCGCGCGACTGCTCGCGCCGAGCATTGTCGTGGTCGAGGACGTTGACCTCATTGCCGAAGACCGTTCGAACAATACGCAGGCGGTCTTTCTGTGCGAATTGATGGACGAGATGGATGGCCTGGGCGCCAAGACCGATTGCATCTTTTTGCTCACGACCAATCGCCCCCAGGTGTTGGAGCCCGCGTTGGCCGCCCGGCCTGGCCGCGTCGATCAGGCCATTGAGTTTCCCTTGCCCAACGAGGCATGCCGGCGGCGGCTCTTCGAACTGTATGGCCAGCGGCTCGACTTGCAGTGGATCGACCTGGATCGCTGGATCGAGCAGACCGACGGCGCGAGTCCCGCATTTATCGCGGAGCTGCTTCGCAAGTCTGCGTTGTTTGCGGCCGAACGGGGCGAGGCGATTCCGATGAAGCTTCGCAACGCCGACGTCGAGAATGCCATCAGGGAACTGGTGCTGTTCGGCGGCGATTTGACGCAAAAACTGCTTGGTTTCCGCAGGCGAGGAGAATAGCGATGGCGTTCTCGAACTCTTTTTTGGCAATCATTGTTGCGGCCTTTGTTTTTGTTGATTTGACAGTCGTGGTCGCGCAAGAAACAACGGAAGAAACGAATTTTCGCAAGCCGAAGGACGACGCCGACCTTCGTTATTGGCTCGAGAACATGGTCTGGCATCACAACTTCACCAATGCCGAGATCATGGCGGCGACCGGCATGAAGACGAGCGAGATCGATGCGGCGCTCAAGAAGTTCAACATCACCGCGGCCACGAAGCCGCGCCGGGCCGCCGAGGCGCCATTACTTGTTATTCCCTATCCCGGCGGCCGGCACCCGCGCATCGGCTTTCTCGAAGGCGCCATTCGCCCGCAGCGCGAGACGAAGGTCAGCGTCTTCACGCCGTGGGATGGTTCGAGTTACGTCGTCGTCGATGTGCCGGAGGCGATCTTCACGAATCTGGGCCTCACGTACCTGGCACACACGCATGTGCCGACGATCTGGGAGAAGCAAAAAGTCGAGCTGGAAAAGCTGGAATGGAATCGCCGCGCCGATGGTTCGCTCGATATCGAACGCAAATTGCCGAACGGCATCTCGTTCGGCACGAAGATCGTTCCGTCGAAAACGGAGGTGCGCATGGAACTCTGGCTCACCAACGGCACGAAGGAAAAGCTCACCGACATGCGCGTGCAAAACTGCGTGCTGTTGAAAGGCGCGAAGGGCTTCGAGGCGTTGACGAACGACAACAAGGTCTTCGATGCGCCGTATGCCGCGTGCAAATCCGCCGACGGCAAGCGCTGGGTGATCACCGCGTGGGAGCCGAATCAGCGTTCGTGGGGCAACGTCAAGTGTCCGTGCTTGCATTCCGATCCGCGCATTCCCGATTGCGCGCCGGGCGAAACGCAGCGGCTGCGCGGCTGGCTGTCGTTTTACGAAGGCGATGATGTGAAGGCGGAGTTGCGCCGGATCGGCAAGATCGATTGGCGCGTCAAATAGCGCGCACCGCGGAACGCAAACGATTGCTCGTTTCAATGCCTTGACGTCGTTGCTTTGTAAAAACGTTGCTCAATCCATTTGAAATCGCCCGTCCGTCGGCTCCGGCTTGGGCGTGCCGTTGAGTTTCGCGGCAGACCGCCGTTTCTTGCCGCTCGGTGACGGTGATTGGTGGCCGTTAATGCCGTTTGGTGTCGGCGACGATCCTTTGACAAGGTCGATCAGGCTCATCTCGGCCAAATCCTTTCCGGTGAGCATTTCGAACGCTTGCCGTTTGTCACCGTCTGGTGACGGCGCCGATGCCCTTTCCGCGTCGAGTTGGTTTACCGCCTCAAAGTAGCGGCGAACGCGCTCGTCCTGAGCCGCGTTGCGTTCTTGCCTGGCCTTCTCGCGTGGGTCGGGTTCACTCGCCTCGAGCGCCGCCGACACCATTTGTTGTTGCGCCAATGAACCGAGCAGCGGGCGGAGCAGTCGCACGTTGTGCAAATGGATTTCCGGCGTCCCCGCCTCCGTTAGTTCCGCGACTTCCTTTTTCATTCCCGCGGTCTCTTGGTAGCCTTCCCATTCATCGACATCCATGCGGTCCGGCTCCGGCGCCGGCTGCGGCTTGCCGACGGTGTAGGAGAAGAGCAGCTTGGCGGCCTGGACGTTGCCGTCCTTGGCCAGCGCGACGAGCTTCTTGACCACATCTTGCATGTCGGCCGCGGTGACGCTGTCGAGCAGCGCTTGCCGCAGCCCGGCGACCTGGCGGGCGAACGGATTGCCCGGCCCGCCGGGATTGCCGAGCGCGAATCGGCCGCCTACGGTGCGGCCATTGCTCGCGGCCTGAGCTTCGGTTGAATGGGCGGTGGTGGATGGATTCGACATGGCGTGCCTCCGGTGAATGGTGGAAACGGTTTTCGCAAACACCGCGTTACCGTAGCAAAATGCCGGAGGGGATTGCAAAGTCGGTTGCGGATTTGTGGTTCTGTCCTCCGCGTCCTCTGCGCCTCTGCGTTTCTAAATGAAACCCTTTTTTGAAACGCAGAGGCGCAGAGAACGCGGAGAGATTCTGATTGGGAAGTAAGCCTCTGCTTCGAATTGGTTATGTTGCGGCTTCGCCGCGTTGGTTTCATTTGTGGTTTGCTTCAAGATCGAGCAGGAACTGCTTTCGCCGCAGGCCGCCGCCATAGCCGCCGAGGGCGCCCCCCTTGTTGACGACGCGGTGGCAGGGGATGACGATGGCGATGCGATTCATGCCGTTGGCGCGGCCGACGGCGCGCACGGCTTTGCGATCGCCCAGCGCGGACGCCACGTCCTCGTAAGAGCAGGTCTCGCCATAGGGAATCTTCAATAGCTGATTCCAGACGCGGCGCTGAAAGTCGGTGCCGGGATAAACGAGCGGCACGGTGAACGTGCGCAATTCGCCTGCGAAATAGCGGTCGAGTTCCTTCTCAAGTTTTTGCAAATGCTTGTTCGATCCAGGCACGACCTGGACGCCGAAGAGCTTGCGCACCGACGCGAATTGAGCTTCGAGCATTCTGCGATCCGTGAATTCCAAAAGACAAACGCCTTCGCTGGAGGCGCCGGCGACAAGAGGGCCGAGCGGACTGCGAATCCACGACAGTTGCACGCAGTCGCCGTTGCGCGCGCTTTTGGGCGTGTCGCCGAAGAGGCGCGTGAAGGCGTCGCGAAAGCCGGAATGCGATTCGTAGCCGCTCTCGAAGACGGCGTCGTCGAGCGCCGCGTTTTCGCGGATCTGCGTGAACGCCGTGGAAAGCCGGCGGGCGCGCGTGAATGCTTGAAACGTCATGCCATAGTGGCGCAGAAAATAGCGCCGCACGGTCGCCGCGTCGAAGCCGCGTTTCCGCAAGTCGGCGTCGCTGATGCGCGCCGATGGATCGCGTTCGATGTCGTCCAAGAGTTCGACGGCCCAGCTCGGCTGCTCGTCGGCGTCCAGGGGTCGGCAACGTTTGCACGGGCGATAGCCCGCGATCATGGCGGCACGCGTGTCGACGAAGTATTCGACGTTCTTCGGCAACGGCTTTCGCGCCGGGCACGTCGGCCGGCAAAAAATCCCGGTCGTTCGCACGCCCAGGAAAAAGAGTCCGTTGTAAGCGGCGTCTCCGGCGAGATACGCGCGTTCCATCTCGGTGATCGGCAATGTCGTGTTCATGCTGAAAGTGTATGCGGACGACCGACAGGCGTTCCACCGAGAAATGAGCGCGGAAGTCGAAAAATCGGCGCGTCATTTTTTGCGGATGCACCAGAGAAGGAATCGGCTCTTGATGTAGATGCTGCCGTCGGAAATGGCGGCGCTCGCGTAATCGTTGCCGTCGTCGAGATCGTTCGTGGCGAGCACCTCGAGCTTGGGGCTTGCGTTCAGGACGTACGTGCGGCCGGCGCCGGCGAAATAGAGCCGGCCGTCCGCGGTGGCGATCGGGCTGGCGCTGGGCGAGATGCGCGGCGCCGGGATTTCATGCGCGAGATCGCCGTCCTTCAAGGACCAGCAGCGGATGAAATTCTGACCGCTGGCGCGATAGATATGGCCGTCCACGATGATCGCCGACGCGCCGGCGACGCCTTCCACGCTGTTCTCCCACTTGACGTGCGATTTCGAGACATCGCCGGCGCCCGTCGGGTCGATCGCCACGCCATTTCGTCCGCCGCGGCCCTCGTCCACGTAGAGCAAACCGCCGCCATAAACGGGCGAGGACTGCGACGCCGGCGCGCGGCACGTCCACAGGATGTCGCCGGTTTTCGGATCGGCGCCCATGACGAATCCCTGACAATGGTGGATGAGCTGCAGTTTGTCCTGGATGCGCAACAGTGCGGGCGTCGCCATCGTGTGCCGATATTTCGTGACTTGCTCCCACTTGAGCTTGCCGGTTTTTTTGTCGAGCGCCCGCAATCCCTTCTCCTGTAGGCCGGGCACAATCACCGTATCCTCGAAGAGAATCGGGCTGCTGCAAACGCCCGGATCGTTTTCTTTGAGGTACGGCAACTCTTCGCGCCAGGCGATCGTGCCTTCGTAGTCGAGCGACGCCAGCACGCCGGAGCCGAACAGGGCGAAGACGTGCGTGCCATCGGTGCACGGCGTCGGCACGGCGTAGCCCTGATAGATATTGCTGGGCAGCGTGAGAATCTTGCCGGCCGGGATGACGGTGTCCCACAGTTCCTTGCCGTCTTTGGCGTCGAAACACACGACGTGGTGCTCGGCAATGCTGGCGCGGCGTTCTTTTTCGGCGAGGCCTTTGGGCCAGATCGCGGTGGTGACGAAGACGCGCCCCTTGCAAACGATGGGGCTCGACCAGCCGGCGCTGGTGAAATCGGTATTGTTCCGGTCCCCGCCGTGGAGCGGCGACTTCCAGGCGATGTTTTCGCCGGTCTTGGCGCTCCATTTGAGCGGCAGGTCTTTTTCGTCGGTGTAGCCCAGACCGGTTGGGCCGCGCCAGGAAGGCCAGTCGGCGGCGGCAGCGAGGACTGGCGTCAAGAAGATGGCGGCGATCATGCCTACACGCTGGGCGCAATACGTCATCGCCATTGGACTCTCCGCGTTGCGTTTAGCGTTCGCGCGGCGCCGCGCGAACGTTAAACGTGAACAGATCATTTCACCGAAAACGTCCGATCAATCCGAGCCGTGTTGCCCTGGCGATCGCGCACCGTCACCGTCAGTTTGCCCGACTTCAGATCGGTGATCGGCTGCTCGAGCGGCAACTCCCACACGCCCTGCGAGCGAGGCTGGAACTTCGGCGCGAGGTTGTCGCCCGCCTTGACGCCGGCGAGCGGGAAGTCGGCAGTCACGGTGAACGTCTTCTCGTCGATGCCGGTGTAGAAATCGTACATGCCGATCAGAATGCGCGCGACCTTTGGCTGCGCTCCGGCGGCCGGCACCGGCATGGTCAATGTCGGCCGATTGTCGTCGAGCATCCAGCCGTAGCCGCGGCGGTCGGGTTGCTTGGCGTCGTAGTCGAGATCGATCGGGCAGCCGAGGTCGATCCAGCGGAGGATGGTGCGCTTGTCTTCATCGGAAAGGCCCGC
>DAIOGM010000284.1:7052-9811 GCA_036745215.1 Gemmataceae bacterium | reverse complement strand
GGAGCCTCGCCCTCCCGATCCGTATGCAACCCCAAAACTTAGTGTTGAAGTCGCACTAGGCGCCGTAGCAACGGATATCGGAGGTGCAGCGTTTTCAATTGTCAATTGCTAATTGTCAATTGTCAATGCATTTGCGATGAACAAGGAGACGTCCCTCATCCGCCGCTGCTCCCGCATCGAGCTGCTCGTCCTCGACGTGGACGGCGTCTTGACCGATGGACGCATCGTGTACTCGGACAGCGGCGAGGAGTTGAAGGCGTTTCACGTGCGCGACGGCTCCGGTTTGAAGTTGTGGACGTCGCTCGGCAAGCACGCGGGCATCATCACGGGGCGACGCTCGCCGATCGTCGAACGCCGGGCCAGGGAGCTGGATATCGCCCACGTCATACAAGGCGCCAACGACAAGAAGGCGGCGCTCGTGAAGATGCTTGGCGATGTGGGCGTCGCCGCGGAAAAGACGTGTGCGATCGGCGACGACATCGTGGATTTGCCGATGCTGCGGGCGTGCGGCCTGGCCATTGCGGTAGCGGATGCGTGTGCGGAAGCGAAAGAGGACGCGCATTATGTCACCACGGCTCCCGGCGGCCGCGGCGCGGTGCGTGAAGCGATTGAATTGATCCTGCGCGCCCAGGGACGCTGGCAAGGCATCGTTGCACAACATCGACAATGACACCGCCTCGCCGATCCACTTACTACGTGGATCGGCAACTCGGAATCTCGACAAAGGACCATTACCGTGTTGAATTTCCGGCGCCTCATGATCCTGATCGGCGGGCTGGTCGTCGCCTCCTGCGGCTACGCCGTGTACGGGTATTTTCTCGGCGCCATCGACACGACGTCGCCTTTGCCCTCGTCCTTCTTGCGCGTGCCGATCAAGAACGCTGATGACGACCCAACTCAAACGGAACAAACGGTCGATCAAAAACTCGCTCAGTCTTTCGGGCCCAATTGCGAAGAAAAGCAACGCCCCTTGCGCCTCTGGATCGCGGACAAGGGTATCGCATTCGCCGCCGGCGATTTCAAGATCGAGAAGAACGGCAAGGTCAAGCTGGCGCCGTTCAGCGCCGCCATGTATCACAAGAGCAAGGCGCCCGGAGCGTTTCCCGAGATCAGCACCATTCGCTGCGAAGTCGCGCTCATTACGCTGGATCGCCCCGTATCGAATTACAGTGAACTCAACAATCGCGATGTCATCGGCGTCGAGTTGGTGAGCACGAAGTCGGTCATCTCCATCACCAACAATCGCCGCACGGCGGTGAAAAACGATGATGTGGACATTCGCATCATCGAAGGCCGGCTATTTTACGAGAAGAGCAAGGACCTGATCTGGACCGACGACGTGGTGTGCCTGGAGGATTATCAGAGCAAGCCGATGACGCAGGTCTGGGGCAAGGGTCTGCAGATGACGCTGGCGAAGGGGAGCAATCCCGGCCGCGGCGCCAAGGTCACCAAATTGAAGCCGGGGCAGCCGGCGAACGACAACGGCAATATCGAGAAGATTCAACTTTTGGCCGATGTGGACATGCATTTCTGGGTGGACGCGAAGTCGGGTTTTCTGGGAGGCGAGCCCGGCGGCAAACCGGCCGCGGCCCCCGTCGCGAAGGCGCCGCGCGTCGACGACAAGATGCCGCCCGGCAAGGCGCACATCCACATCAAGACGCGCGGCCCGTTTGTTTACGATCTTATCAAGGAAACCGCGTGGTTTGAGAGCCCGCCGCTGCAGAACCATTTAGGCCCCGATGCCAAGAACGTGCCGATCGCTCACGAACAGGTTCACGTCGCACGCATTCAGATGGTCGGCAAAGAGCAAAAAATCGATCAGCTTCATTGCGACCGTCTCGATTTGCAGTTTCGCAAGAAAGGCCTCGCCATGGACGGCGGCCCCGCGGCCGCGAGCGGCGACAAGGAAATCGAAACCGCCAAGGCGATCCGCCGCGACAAAAACGAAATCGTGCTCGCGCTCGACAGCGAGCAAATGGGCGCCTATGGCACCGAACTTTTCTATCGCGCCGGCGACGCCGCCAACGGACCGTTGACCATTCTCAAGGGCGAGCCGCTCAAGACCTTCAAGGACGGCCACGAGATGTGGTGTTCGGAATTGCACCTGTTTGCCGCCAATCGCGCCGGCGAGGGACAGAAGGCGATCGCCAAGGGCAAAGGGAAAATCGATTTTATCGACGCGAAAGACACCTCGAAGAAGCCGTCCAGGCCGAAGCATGTCTATTGGGACGACCTCTTGACCGTCGTCAAGGAAAAGGACGGCGGCCGAGTCTACGACTTCATGACCGTCACCGGCGATGCGTCGTTCATTGACGATCAGCAGAAACAACAACTGCACGGCGAAACGATCATGGTGTGGATCGAGCAGTTGCAGGAATCCGCCAAGAAAGTGCAAGCGACCGGCGGACCGCGCCAGGAGCTTCGCCGCGTGCTGGCCATCGACCGCGTCCGCGCGACGTCGCCGGACTTTATCATCCGCAAAGCGAATCGCTTGAACATGGTGTTCGTGCCGCAGTTGCCACAAAACGAACGGCTGCCCGACGTCACCGCCGCCCGCCCGGCCAATGAACCGAAAGACGTGCCGATTATCCCGCTTGTGGACAGCAAGCCGGCGCCGCTGGTTGAGAACAAACCGACAGTCGAAGAAAAGAAAGCGCCCCCGATCGAGCTGTCGGGCACCGAGATCACGGGCACCGTCTTCACGCTCGGCGCCAAGCCGGAACTGCAAGATTTGATCGTCAAGGGAAACGTCCAGGTCC
>DAIOGM010000284.1:4777-7042 GCA_036745215.1 Gemmataceae bacterium | reverse complement strand
AGGTCCATCAACCAGGGGACAAGCCGGGCGAGAAACGCATCGACATCGTCGGCCAGCTCTTGACCATCAAGTACGCTGAAAAGGGACACAAGCTCGTCGTGCACGGCGACGGCAAGACCAATCTGGCTCGCCTGGAAATGGGCGAACTGATCCTGTGGGGCCCGATCGTCACCATCGACAAGGGCGAAAATCGCGCCGACGTCGTCGGCCAGGGCGCCATGCAAATGCCCAGCAACAAGAACCTCGACGGCACCGACGCGCCCAAGGACAAGAAAAGCACCCGCGTCACCATCTACTGGAACAAGGCCATGAATTTCGATGGCCGCGAGGCGAAGTTCCAGGGAGGCGTGCAAGCGTATCAGCAGGACAGCTATTCAAAGCTGACGTGCGAGAACATGTCCGCGGTGTTCGACAAGTTCGTGTCGTTCAAGGAAGGCGAAAAGGACAATCAAAACGCCAAGATCGACCGCATCTTCTGCGAGAAGAACGTTTTCGTGGACGACAGCTCCGTCGATGACAAGAAACAGCTCGTGCAGCGGAACATCCTGTTCGGCGACGGGCTGTCGCTTTACAACCTCGACGGCGGCACGAATCTCGCGGGCCCCGGCGAAGTGCGCGTCCTGGCCAAGGGCAACGCCAGCCTCGAGATCGCTCCGCCGGGCGGCGCTCCGACCAACAACACGCTGGCGCGGATCGAGTGGAAGCTCACGCACGTCAAGTTCCGCGATCGCATGTATTCCAACATCCGCGCCACCACCAAGAACGCCATCTTTCGCGGCGACAACTCCGGCGTCGAGGTCTTCCACTTCGCCACGACCGACATCAACGCCAAGATGAACGCCGACCGTCCCGGCAAGGACCAGTTGTACATGCGCTGCTCGGAGCTGACCGTCGAGGGTCAACAGAACGGCGACCGCACGACGCAGCGCTTCACCGCCAAGTACAACGTTGAGTTTCGCACCGATAAGTATTTCGGCCAGGCGGACACGGTGAAGTACGACGAGAACATGGAGATCGTTATCTTCGAAGGCTCGCAGGGAAATTTGGTTCGGCTTTACCAGTGGGTGGAAGGGCAGGCTCAGCAAGTCGCCGTCAAGACGACGAGGGTGTTGTACAACCGCAAGACGGGAATTCTCACGTCGGACGGCGTGAAGTCACTTTCAAATTGAAATATCCCCTTCTTCGTTTAGCGCTCGCGTGGCGCCACGCGAGCGCTAAACGAAATCGGGATGGTTCAAATCACCCTTTGCTCGCGCAATTGTCCAATCCTCGCGGAATCCAGATCAAGCCAATCGCGCAAAACCGCATCGGTATGTTCACCAAGCCGCGGCGGCATCGTCGCCGGCGGCAGAGCCGCGCCGTCGATGTGAAACGGCGTCCCCGCAAGATCGACGATCTTGCCGTCGCGATCGCACACCGTCAACTTCATGCCGCGCTGAGCGATTTGATCCAGCGAAAACAACTGCGGATAATCGAGCACCGGAGCGTGCGGCACCTCGGCCTCGATCAGGCGCTGTTGCCAGTCGCCGCAAGACCGCGTTTTCATCAACGCTTCAATCATTGGTACAAGGTCGTTGCGTCCCGTAACGCGTTGCGTGTTGGTCATGAAGCGCGCGTCGCCGGCAAGGTCGGAACGTTCGGCGGCCTTGCAGAAGCGTTGCCATTGGCCGTCGTTGCCGATTGCCAGAATCAGCCACTCGTCGGCCGTTTGAAACGCTTGATAGGGAACAATCTGTAGGTGCGCGTTGCCCTGCCGCGCCGGCATGACGCCGCTGGTCAGATACGCTTGAACCAAATTAACCTGCGCCGCGACGGCGCAATCGAGCAGCGCGAGATCGATGGCATAGCCGTGCCCCGACTTTTCTCGCGCGTGCAAGCACGCCAAAACCGCGACGCCGGCGTACAGCCCTGTCAAAATGTCGGTCGCGGCGACGCCGACCTTCGACGGCGGCCCATCCACGGGGCCTGTAATGCTCATCAGGCCGCTGAGCGCCTGGATCGCGAAATCATAGCCCGGCAGATCGCTCCACGGGCCCGTGCGGCCGAAGCCGCTGATCGAGCAAACTATCAGCCTAGGATTCTCGGCGAGAAGTTTTTGCGGACTCACGCCGAGCTTGTCGGCGCTCTGAGCGCGAAAGTTCTCCAGAAGCACATCGCTGCGTTTGGCAAGATCGTAGAAGAGTTGCAGGCCGGCGGGCTGGCTCAAATCGAGCGTGATCGCCTTCTTGTTGCGATTGCACGACAGAAAGTATGCGCTCAAATCGC
>DAIOGM010000284.1:0-4767 GCA_036745215.1 Gemmataceae bacterium | reverse complement strand
CCCCAGCCGCGCGTTTCGTCTCCCGAACCGGGGCGCTCGATCTTGACGACCTCGGCGCCCAAGTCGCCGAGCATCTGCCCGCAAAACGGCCCCGCCAACACGCGCGACGCATCCAGTACACGAACGCCCGCCAATGGTGTCGAATCCATGCGCTTATTGTAGCCCCTCGCTTGCGGTTTCGCGCGCCGACGCCGGCGTGACGCAAAATGCGATGACGAACAACAATCCCAACAATCCATCGACCATGCTGAACGCAACCACCAGGCCCGACACGCGCCCGAACGCAAAAAGCACCGGCGCCGAAACGGCGAACGCCGCCTTCTCGAGAACCGCGGGGAGCATCAGCAGGCGATAGCGAGCCGGATCGAGCGAAATGATCAGAAACGCGACCTGCCACGCCAACGCAAGGCCGACGAAGCCGTAGAAAAACTCCGGGTGCGTGATCGCCGGCGGATCGTCGCGGCCAATTTTCTCTTCCATGAAGAAAAACGGCGTCAACACCAGCACTCCGTAGAGGCCGGCAACGCGGAAAACCCAGCGCGAGAATGTCATGAGGTGTTCCTGACGCGAGTCCAATGAACAAATGGAGCTTGACTTGCGAACAAATCCATAGGAATAATAGGCGTAGACTTCGAAACGAACTGGAGAAATCACATGCTGAATAAAGCGATGGCCGTTGTGGTGATGGTTGGCGCACTTTACGTGGCCGGCGATGCCGCCTATCGGCAGGTCCGCTCGGAAAGCTCTTGCTGCTCGTCGCGCGTGCAGCCGGTGAGCGATTGCTGTGCGCCGACGACGGATTGCTGCTCGATTTCACGCAGCAGCTGCTGTCTGAGCGAATCGGCGCCGAGTTGTTCGGACGCAGTTGGCGGAGCGTTGGCGCATTCGGCTTCGCAAATGAGAACGGCGAAGGACCAATCGGAAAATCGATAGCTAACGCTTCAGGCCCGGATTTTTTCCGCGATTCAAGAATGTGCGCAGCGCCGCCGCGTCGCTGCGCACTTGCCACGTCAACCATGCCTCCTTCGCTTCCGGCGGCGTTGTCTCCACCTTCCGCGATTTGGCACCGTCGAATGCCGCGATTTCCAGGAACGTCTTGAATCCAGCGGCTGCCTTCGCATCGGTCATCAAAAAGTGGCCCGTCAATGTCAAGCCTTCGACCGGTTCGATGCCGAGCGCGAACGTCCGCACGTCCTTGAGCGACGCCAGTTCTTTCGGAAGCCACTCGCGAAGCGGACCGAACTGATCGATTCGGCCGACCATCCACGCGTAATGATGCGTCGCCAATCGCTCCTTCATGACGTCCGCGATCTCCACGGGCAACGCTTCCGCGGGCGTTTTCGGTGTTGCCGAGATGCCGCTGAGATGCTCGAGCTTCGGTTGATCCTGGCGAAACACGTAGATCAACGTGCGCTCCTCGACGCACCAGACGAACGCTTCGCCGATTGGATTGAGCGAGAACTGGTAAAGCGGCTTGTCTTGATGAATCGGCGGCGTCGCGGGCTTGGCGACTTTTGCGATGGCGGTCAAATCATACGGCGTTCGCGTTTTGACGATCATGACGAGCTGCGGGAAGTTTGCGTCGAGCGCCGTCGCGACGACGACGTGATCGAGCCCATCCGCGCCGACGCCGGTGGTGCGCGAAATCTGCTTGAGCGCCCAATCCACCACGCCGGGCCGCGGCTCTTCCATGAGAGCACGGCCGGCGTCCTTGTCGCTCATCATTTCCGCGATGTGCAGTCCGGCCAGGACGTGCACGTTCTTGGGCAAATAGCCGAGCCCAGAGAGTTCGATCGGCCGGCGGCGGGCGATCGGTTCCTCTTTCTGAGGCATCCATGGATGGCGTGACTGTCGTAGTTTCGTCGTCCAGAGGGCGTAACTGCCGCCAACGATTGCCATCGCCAACATGATTCCCACGACGACGAAAGCGGTTTTGCGATTGCTGCTCGAGAATTCGCCGCGATTGTCAGCTTTGACTTGCGGAATCGGCTCGCCTTCGCGCACACCGTGGGCCGCGGGATCGACGCGCCAGCGCGCCGCGGGCACCAGCTCGCCGCAGCGCGGGCACGGCAGCTTGTCGGCGGTCGGCGCGGCGGCGAGCGGCGGCAGCGGGGCATTGCAAAATGGGCAGCTGTTTGTGTTCATCAGGACTTGTGTTTCAGTTCCAATGTCTCTTGATCGGGTACGCGTCCAATGCCGAATCGTTGCTGATCACTCCCATCTGCTCAACCATTGCCTGCGCGACGAGTAAGCGATCAAATGGATCTTTGTGATTCGGCGGAAACGGCAGTGTCACAAGTTGTTCGGTATGCACAGGCTCAATCGGCAGAATGCGAAATCGGTACTGATTTACGCAAACGTCCACGAAATCTCGGAACGGCCGGTGCAGTGTGATTTTCCCTATGCTGATTTTGATGGCCAACTCCCAAAAAGATGCGGGACTCGACCAGATCTCGTTCGCGGGGTGGATGATAAGCGCCTTGGCGGCAATGCTCAAACTCGGATCGTTCAATGCGTACCACAGCATCGCATGAGTATCGAGCAGCAACTTCACGGCATGTACTCCGCAAAGTCCTTTAGATGCTCGTCATCGTCTGAAACGATCGTCATCATTCCGTGACACAAACCAGGTCCCGGTCGTGGTTGAACGGCCGGGCGCTCGCCGATGATGCGGGCGATCACTTCGTTGCCTTCCGTGACGGCGACTTCGTCTCCCTTTGCGAGTTTCGCGATCAGTTCGCGCAGACAAACCTCGGCTTCCTCCAGCGGAATGGTGGTTGACATGCTCGCCTCCTTCGACTTGTTTGCAGAGATCGCCGCGTTCGAAGCCATTATACCAAGCAAGGAATCAACTTACTCCTCAGAACGAGCGAGGAAACGCCTACTGCCTATCCATATACTGATAGGCAACGATGAGCCCGCCCCGTACTCCATATTGACCGGATCGGCCTGGAAACTTAGACTGACTGTTTAGAATGGATGAATTGTGACGCCGCTTGCCACGTCGCAAGCGGTAGCTTCATAGGTGCACGTAACATGAGCACGGAAACGAACTTAGATGTCGGCATTTGGGAACGCTTCACCGATGGGGTGAGCGCTGTCTCAGAAGGCATTGTCGGCTTTCTGGGACGCCTGTTCGGCTCCAGCAACGAACGATTGGTGCGCTCTTTGGGCTTCATCAGGCCCAAGGGAACCGAAGCGCATACGGTCGCGCCCGGCTCGCTGCTCGATCAAGTCAATTCGCTCGAGCCGCTGATGCAGGGCTTCCGCGACGACGAATTCGAAGCGTTGACCGCCGAGTTTCGCCGCCGGCTTGGCATCGAACACAAGCCGTTCCTGAAGAAGACGGCCGCGCCGGCCGCCCTGCCCTCGCCGTCAACCAATGGCACCCCGCAAGAGGCGCGGGCGACGACCGATCCGGCCGCGACTTCCGCGCCAAGCACCGCCGAGCCGACCGAAGCGTTCAACACCGTCCTCGCGATGTTAGAGCAGCAACTTCCCACTCGGCCAACGCTCGACAACCTGATGCCGTACGCTTTCGCCGCCTGCCGCGAGGTCGCTTTCCGTTCCAAGAACATGCGGCACTTCGACGTGCAAATCATCGGCGGCGCCATTCTGCACGAAGGCCGGATCGCGGAGATGGTCACCGGCGAAGGCAAAACGCTTGTCGCGACTCTGCCCGCGTATCTCAATGCCCTCACGTGCGCCGGCGTTCACGTCGTCACGGTCAACGACTATTTGGCTCGCCGCGACTGCGAATGGATGTCGCCGATCTATCACGGCCTCGGCATCACCTGCGGCTACATCCAGAGCGAGATGGATTCGCCGGAACGCCGCAGGGCTTACGACTGCGACATTACCTACGGCACCAACAGCGAGTTCGGCTTCGATTACCTGCGCGACAACATGAAACCCGCTCGCTGGGGCGATCCGAATTACCACCCGAATCTTCACCAGTGCCAGCGCAACCTAAACTTCGCGATCATCGACGAGGTGGACAACATCCTCATCGATGAAGCGCGCACGCCGCTGATCATCTCCGGCCCGTCGTTCGGCACGCCCAAGCGCTACGACGAGGCGAACCGCATCGCCATCGAGTTGACGCGCCTTGAGAAGAAGGCGCAGGAAAAGCTGCGCGCCCTCGGCCACGGCGTCAACATTCCCAATCATCCGCTGTCCGAAGCAGAAGCCGAAGGGGATCCCGTCACGGGCATCCAGGACATTGCTGTCACGCAGGGCATCACCGAGACGCCGCAATCGAAGGCGGACGCGAAGGCCGAAGCCAAGGCGGACGAAGAGGCCGCCAGGCAAGTCGATGACGATCAAGTCGAAAGCTACGTCGCCAGCGCCAATGTCGAGAAGAAAGAAAAACGCCTCGGCTTCTTCTTCGAGGTGAAGGAAAAAGAGCGGTCGTGCCATCTGACCGATCAGGGCATTCGCAAGGCGGAAGAATTGGCCGGCGTCGAAAGCTTTTACACCGCCGGCAACATGGAATGGCCGCACATGATCGACAACGCCCTGAAGGCGCATCACCTCTATCACAAGGACAAGCAGTACGTCGTCATGCGCCATCCCGAGACGGGCGAGATGAGCGTCATCATCGTCGATGAGTTCACGGGCCGTCTCATGGTTGGCCGGCAATGGTCCGACGGCTTGCATCAAGCCGTCGAGGCGAAGCACGCCAAGGAAGGCGTCAAGATCAAGGAAGAGACGCAGACGCTCGCCACCGTCACGTTGCAGAACTTCTTCAAGCTCTTCAAAAAGCTC
>DAIOGM010000283.1:1374-9813 GCA_036745215.1 Gemmataceae bacterium | reverse complement strand
TTGTAGGTTGCGTCCGCGACATCGCCCGCCGCGAAAACGCCTTCGACGCTCGTCCAGGTGCGTTGCGGCTTGGTCCAAAGGACGTATCCCGTCGGATCGAGCGCCAGTTGGCCGGCGAGAAAATCGGTGTTTGGCGTGTGACCGATCGCCAGGAACACGCCGCTAACATCAAGTGTTTCCGTGCTGCCATCCTTGGTGCTCTTGATCCGCGCGGCGGTGACGCCGGCCGTTTCGTTGCCAAACACTTCGTCGAGCGCCGTATTCCATTTCAACGTGATCTTGGGATTGTTCATCGCTCGATCCTGCATGATCTTGCTGGCCCGCAGCACATCGCGGCGAACGACCATGTAGACGTTGCTGGCAAATTTACTGAGATAGGTCCCTTCCTCCACGGCCGAATCGCCGCCGCCGATGACGATGAGCGGCTTGTCCTTAAAGCGCGGCAAGGCGCCATCGCAAACGGCGCACGCGGAGACGCCTTCGTTCTTGTATTTATCTTCCGATGGTAAGCCGAGGTAGTTGGCCCGGGCGCCGGTTGCCAAGATCACGGCTTGGGCCTGAACAACCCCGTTGTCGCGTGACGTCAACGTGAATGGCCGCTTGCTGAAATCGACCTTCACGATGTCGTCGGTGACGATGCGTGTGCCGAAGTTGACGGCCTGCTGACGCATGAATTCCATCAACTCCGGTCCGAACGAGGCCCGCTTGCCCTGATGGGCGCGCTTGCCCTCGTATAGGTGCTTGAGATTTTCGAAGCGATTCTCCGGCAGCGACGACTTCGCGAATTGATGCAGCGCGGTGTTATCGACGTAAGGCCAGCCCGGAAAATTCTCGACTTCGGTCGTGTTGGCAAGCTGACCGAGCGGCAACGTGCCGTTGACGGCGTTGGCCGGCCAGGTTGACGAACCTTCAATGACGAGCGGCTGCAGATTTGCGCGGGCGGCGTAAATTGCGGCGGTCCAGCCGGCGGGGCCGGAGCCGATGATAACCACTTTCTCTGCCATGCTGCTTCTCCTGTCATGCGTTGGACACGAATTCAAGCAGATAATATACGCGGCGCGAATCGATTGGTCAGCCGACATCAAAGTAGTCATCACGCTCCGCGTGATGGTTTTGGGCATCGATCCGAGTCGGCTGGTTCCTTTTGCGAATGAGGCCCAACTCCATCACGCGGAGCGTGATGACTACCTTGCCCGGGTGCGAGAAAAAAAAATAATGTTGTTGTTGTCGCGCAGGGTGCGTGGTATGTTCTGGCCAATTCCATATCCCAGGTGCATTCATGCGCAATCACTCGCCAGCCGCCGCGGCGTCCGCGCCGCGGCACGCCATCCCATGCTTTCACGGCGGCGTGTTTTTCGAGGCGATCGGCGAACGCTTCGACGATCTCGAGCGCCGGCGCGATGTCATCAACGCCGACGTCCTCGACGCCTGGTTTCCGCCGGCGCCCGGCGTGCTCGCGACGTTGCGCGAGCATCTCGACTGGCTCGTCCGCACTTCGCCGCCGACCAACTGCGACGGCTTGATGGCAGCGATTGCCGAGGCGCGCGGCGTGCCGTCGAAATGTTTGCTGCCGGGAGCGGGCTCGTCGGACCTCATCTTTCGCGCGTTCAACCATTGGCTGACGCCGGCGTCGCGCGTGCTCCTTCTAGATCCGACGTACGGAGAATATGTTCACGTCTGCCAGCACGTTATCGGCTGTCGGGTGGAACGATTGCTGCTGACTCGCGCGACGGATTATCAGGTCGATCTGGAGAATCTCCATCGGCGTCTCAAACTCGGCGATTACGACTTGGCGGTGATCGTCAACCCGAACAATCCGACCGGCCGGCACGTGCCGCGCCCGGCGCTCGAGGAAACCCTGACGGATTTGCCGGGCACGACGATGGCATGGATCGACGAGGCGTATGTGGACTACATCGGCGCGAACGAATCATTGGAACGATTCGCCACGCTTCGGCCGAATGTCGTGGTGTGCAAGTCGCTATCGAAGGCCTACGCGTTGAGCGGGATGCGCGCCGGCTATCTGTGCGGATCGACCGAGACGCTCGCGCCGTTGCGCGCGTGGACGCCGCCATGGGTCATTGGACTGGCGGCGCAAACAGCGGCGATGCGTGCCATTCAAGATCCGGAATACTATCAAGCTCGCTATTCCGAAACCGCGGCACTCAAGCAGCAGCTCGTGGATGGACTGCGGCGATTCCAACTGGATTGGCATATCCTCGACGGGAAGGCGAATTTCGTACTATGCCATCTGCCGCTGGGCGGACCGACGGCGGCCGAATGGGTCCAGCGGTGCAGGGCGCGCGGCCTGTTCGTGCGCGACGTGGCCGCCATGGGGACGCGCCTGGGGCCGCACGTGCTGCGCATCGCCGTCAAGGATGCCGCGACGAACGATCGCATGCTTGCGATCCTGCGCGATCTGGCGTGAGCGCTTTCGATGAGTGACGAACTGGTTCCTTCCCACGATGAAATCATCCAGCGCGTGCGCGAGCAGACGCCGGCGCGCATCCTCGTTGGCCGGGCCGGATCGGCCTATCGGACGGCGACCTGGTTGCAATTGCGCCAGGATCACGCGGCCGCGCTCGATGCCGTGCACGCCGAGTTGGCGTTGCCGGCGGAATTCATGGCGCAGTACCAGTTATTCGAAGTGCGGACGCAGGCGGCGTCGAAGCAGGAGTATTTGTTGCGCCCCGACTTGGGTCGCCGGCTCGATGCGGACGCGCTCAAGCAAATCTCCGCAAATTGTCCGGCGAGCCCGGACGTGCAAATCGTTCTCGGCGATGGATTGTCGTCGGCAGCGCTGCATGCTCAGGCGCCGTTGCTTTTGCCGATGTTGATCGATGAGTTCGCGGGGTTGAACGTTGGCCGGCCGTTCGTCGTGCGCTACGCCCGAGTCGGCGTGATGAACGATATTGGCGATTTGCTCAAGCCGAGCGTAGTGGTTCTCTTGATCGGCGAACGTCCCGGCCTGGCGACGGCCGAAAGCCTGTCCGCGTATCTCGCGTTTCGTCCGAATGCGAGCCATTCCGATGCGAATCGCAATCTCATCTCAAATATCCATACGCGCGGCGTGCCGATCGAAAGCGCGGCGAAGCGCATTGCGGCGTTGTGCCGGCAAATGATTGCGATGCAAACAAGCGGGGTGGCGTTGAAAGAGGAGTTGCCGGTTATGCCGAATCGAACGCCAACGGCAATCGACAACTGAACGTCAACGACATTACGATTTGCTGGTCGTCACTTTCGGAAGGAATGCTTTTGTTTCGGCTGCGAATGCTGTGATCCAACGTCGTTGTTCCAGCGTTTCGGGAACGGCGCACTGACGCGATTCGCTAACCTGATTGACGGCAGACGCCTCGTCAACGCCGCTGTGAATGAGAACCGCGATCGCGATGAGCGCCGCTCGGCCAATTCCTTGGCGACAGTGAATGGCGATGGATTTTCCTTGCGACAGGAGGCTCGCCAGGTGCGACACCAGTTCGCGCGCATTCCCCGCCGATGCCGGGACGCCGCGATCCGGTATTGGAAACGCCAGGAATTGGATGCCTGACGTCTGACACCATTCACGCTCTTTTTCCAATTCCAAATCGGCCACTTCGTCGGCCGTGAGCAACGAAACAACCAAGTCAACACCGGCCGCACTCCAGGCACGAACTTCATCCATCAGCCAATCGCCGCCGCGCGGGCGAGGCATGATAGCCAATCGGCCCGGCATCGGCGTTGAAATCCAGAATAGTTCCGTTTTCATGGTGCACCCCTACGGGTCAAGTGTGTCGTCCTTTGCCACGATCTCGCGCGGAAGCGAATCGACATCGACGCCGCGGTCGCGCAATATCTTGACGCGATGATGTCCGTCAAGAATTGTTCCATCTGCCCGAGCCTTCAACGATCCGAGTTGCCCAGGTTTCAATGAATCCATCAATTCCTGCGACGAGCACTTGCCGTATTGGTCGAGTTTTGACTTGATCAAACTGGAATCCGCGTGCACCGGCTTCAGGGACGGCAAGGGATTGCTCATCTACGCCATCATACCACTGCCGCGGATAAACAAAAAGGCGCCGAAGAACTGCGGGGGACGAACGCGATTTCACCACCGCATCAGCGCCGTCCCCCACGCCAGGCCCGCGCCGAAGCCGCTCAAGCAGACGAGATCGTTCGGCTTGATGCGATCTTCCTGAATCGCTTCGTCGAGGACCAGGGGGATCGAGCCGGCGGAGGTGTTGCCGTAACGCTCGAGGTTGTTGTACACGCGGCTGCGCGGAATGCGCAGGACATCGATCGCCGCGTTGATGATGCGGATGTTCGCCTGGTGCGGAAGGTAAAGGTTGACTTGATCGGTGGTGTAGCCGGAGTGCTCCATCACGTCCTGGATCGTGTCGCACAGGATCGCGACGGCCCAGCGGAAGACGGCCCGGCCATCCATGTACATGTAATGCAGGCCCTTTTCGAGCAACTCCGGCGTCGGCGGCATGCGGCTGCCGCAAGCGGGGCGACTCAGCAGGTCGCCGCCGGAGCCGTCGGCGCCGAGACTGTAGCTGAGGATGCCTTGATCGGGCCGGCCCCTGGTCAAGAGCACCGCGCCGGCGCCGTCGCCGAACAGAGGGTAAGTCTTGATGTCGTCCGGATTGACAATGCGCGAGTTGGCGTCGCCGCCGATGATGAGCGCCAGATCGCTCGCGCCGGACGCGACGTACGCCGCCCCGGTGATGAGCGCGTACATGAAGCCCGCGCACGCCGCTTGCAGATCGACTGCGGGGCAGTTGAGGTGAAGTTGGTCCTGCACCAGGCACGCGGTGGATGGGAACGACATGTCCGGCGAGAACGTCGCCAACAACAAAAGATCAATATCGGAGGTCTTGACGCCGGCGGCATCGATACATCGCTTGGCCGCCTCGTAGCAAAGATCGCTCGTCGCCTGATGTGGCATGACGTGGCGGCGCTCGAGAATGCCCGTGCGCTTCACGATCCAATCGGAGTCGAAGCCGAGCCGCTCGTGGAGATGCTCGTTCGTGACGACGGAGTCCGGCACATAGCTGCCAGTCGCCAAGATGCGCACGCCTTTCAGGCTACGGCAGCGCGGTCTCGGCGATGGGGGACGTTCATCGTTCATGAGTTCCAAACCGATCTCCACTGACGCCCTGTCCACAAACGTCAGAAACGCTTCAAGAAGGAAGTATATTCCGGCTGGAAATAATTGGCTATTCGAAATAGCCCAGTTTAACCCAAGCTACTCCCCTCTCCCCCTGGACTCAGGGGGAGAGGGGTCGGGGGTGAGGGGGAAGGCGTCCCTTGCAAAAGAGTTATCCAATTGCAATGGACACTCAACCCCTCACCCCCAGCCCCTCTCCCCTGAATACAAGGGAGAGGGGAGAATATTATTCCACGCCATCGAGGTAACGCACCATCGCGCACAACGAGTGCTGTGTGTAATCGAGCCGCATGCTCCCGTCCTGCAGCGACGCATGGAAGGCGCCGAGAATCGAGGGGCGAAACGAATCGACAAAATGCTCCGCCTTCTTGCCCGTGTATTGCAGCGACATCACGAAGTGCATGCAAGGGATCAGCGCTCGTTGGTAACGCTGCAAGCGCGGCAAATCCCCAGCGTGCCTGGCGACGCGGCACGCATCGGCCAGGCTCTCCGCGGCCAGGGCCGACTGGATGTCCGGCGGCGTCAGCACCATCTTGCCATCGCGGAACGACGCGAACCCGCCGATCCATTGTTTCCGCTGTGAATCGAACTCTTCGCGATACTGCAAGCCGAGCAGCCAATCGTTCATCGCGAACACGGCTTCCGCGTACGCGGCGTCCTTTGTTAGCACATATGCTTCGGCATACGCCGGGGTATGACTGCACACGGTTCGGATATCCTTGTTCCCCTTCCACTGGGTGAAGTAGAACGCTCGAGCCTTACCCATTGCGTCCAATTTCCAGACCGCGGGGCGATGCCTCTGGCTGCGGACGATTCCCATGAGCGCCCGGCCGGCGTGCTCGGCGTCGATTTCGGCCGCGGCGCCCTTGGAGGTCGCACCGAGCGAGCCGTCGGGATTTTGCTGCTTCTTCAAATAATGGCACAAGGCATCCGCGTCGTTGAGCAGATCCTTGCCGGGATTGGGCAGTTCGTGAATCGCGCTAATGAGCAAGCCATGACTGGAGAGGCGATTGACGACGTTCGGCGCGGCCGCGGTGTGGCGAATCGATGCGTCGTTCGGATCGGTCATCGTTTCCAGGAGCAGCGATAGCACGGCCTGGCTGGCGATGGCGTCGGCGCGAGCGTCGCGGAAATAACGGGCGGCACACGCCAGTGCATACGTCGCCCCAGCCTGGCTCTGGAAGTTGTCGCCATCCAACTGCACACGCAGCGACGGTTGAAAGCCATAGACAAAACGTCCGTCCGGTTTGTTCGTCAACTTGAGCCATTCGGTCGCCCGCAACGCGCTGTAGTAAATCGGCTGTGCGTCTTCGGAGAGCTTGTTCGGATCGCGAGCCTTGAGCGGCGGTGCGGCCAGCACGATGCGCGTCGCCTGGATGATCGGCTGCGGCTGCGTTTGGCCGTAGAGAATCGGCCCCGCGATCATCGGGATCATGAGAACGCCAAGAGCGATAAGTGATTTCCGCATTCGAAGAGGCCTCCGTGCATTCAGGCGACCCCCTTATAGCGTCAATCGTTGGGACGGATCAATTCCGATTTCGCGGCACATTTACTTCAACGAAGCCGCTCGAATTGGGATGAATGAGTTAAATGGGAAGAAGGAGAGGGAAAGCGGCGATTTGGCAATTGAGTCAATCTCGGAGAATCTCGGATTAATCCGTGCGTTCGAAAATACGATGGATTAATATCCACACTGGGATGTAGGTACCGTGGCTCGGCTGCGGAGGAGGGCAAGCTGACCGGGGAGTGCATCTACCTGAAAGTGCTGATTGACGGTGATTACCGCGATTTGGCAATGATCGACTATCCGGAGGATTCGCCGGGCGAAAGCTGAGGCGGTAGCGTCTTACCTGGCGTGAGCACCAAAGGTGCGCAAACAATATAGCCCAGGGCAGAGCGCAGCGCCGCCCTGGGCAAGTTGGAGTCAAACGATGAAGCTCTGAACGAGCGAAACAAATGGCGCACGGCGATTGTAGCGCACTTTCAGTGCTGAGGCGATTTGGATTCGATTACCCAGGGCGGCGCTGCGCTCTGCCCTGGGCTAAGTTGTTTGCGCACCGTTGGTGCTCCGGACGCAACGATCCTCACCTGTGACCATCGCCCCTCCAATGCTTCCTTGCAGGGCGCAATCGGAAAGTGTTGTCAATGTCCGTAGGATGAAATCACTGCGATCGAAGCGACCGAAATGTCTGATTTGTCGCGCCAACTTCCGGCATTGGGCTCGATGACACTGGAGACGTCGCAAACGATTTTCACGAAAAACGTTACGTATTCTCATCGATGCGACACATTTTCGTCGCGCGCAGGTAGGGGGGGTGTCTAACTGTGCGCGCGACGAATCCGTGTTGACTTCGGTTGCATAATCGACCAGGGAGAATGACCGATGTGCCGTCTCACCTTCGTCATCAGTTCGATGTTGGCGTTTTTGGCCATGACCGCCGCCCTGAATGCCATCGAGGCTCAAACGCCGATTCCGCGGGCCGGCAAGGCGCGGCTCAAGATCAGCCTCAACGCTTATTCCTTCAACAAAACTCTCAGCGATCACCTCAAAAAGGTAGACAAAGGCATGTCCCTTTTTGAATTACTCGACTTTTGTGCAGAGAACAATTTTGACGCCGTCGATCCCACGGGCTACTATTTTCCAGGCTATCCGAAACCGCCCGACCAGGCCTTTCTTAACGAATTCAAACGGCGAGCCCACGCTCGCGGCATCGAGATCAGCGGCACCGGCGTGCGAAATAACTTCGCCCAGGCCGACAAAGCCAAGCGGGCGGCCGACGTGCAACATGTCAAGGAATGGGTCGAGGTCGCCGCACGAATGGGTGCACCGGTTCTCCGGGTTTTCGCGGGCGCGCAGCCAAAAGAGCACAAATGGGACGACGTCGCCGCGTGGATGGCCGCCGATCTGAAAGAATGTGTGCAGAACGGCAAGAAGCACGGCGTCATCATCGGCATTCAGAATCACGCCGACATGCTTTCGACCGCGGAGGAGACGCTCAAGCTCTTGAAGATGGTGGACGAGCCCGAGTGGTTCGGCGTGATCGTTGACACGGGCGCATTCGTGTCGCCCGATCCGTACAAAGACATTGCGGCCGTCGCGCCGTACGCGGTCAACTGGCAGATCAAGACGCACTTGGCCGGCAAGGCGAGAATCAAGACGGATTTGAAGCGCATAGTCGAGATCGCGCGCAACGCCGGCTACCGCGGCTATCTGCCGATTGAAACATTGCCCGTTCCCGGCGAGGAGTATGATCCCCGCCTTCGCGTCACGCAAATGATCCGCGAGTTGCGCG
>DAIOGM010000283.1:0-1364 GCA_036745215.1 Gemmataceae bacterium | reverse complement strand
CGACGCTCTGCCGTGAAGCCCGTGGAGGCTCACCATGACGAACGACAAGACGCAAAGCGGGCCGGTCAAGACCGAAGACGACGGCTCAACATCCAAGGCCCATCACACGGAAAACCAATCTCAACTCGCCGAAACCGCGATCGGCGCGGCGCCGAAGCTCGACACGAACGCCACCTTCGAATCGTGGGTCGGCAAATCCATCGGCAAATACCAAATCCTTAGCGTGCTTGGCAAGGGAGCGATGGGTGTCGTCCTCAAGGCGCACGATCCGACCATCGAACGCGATGTCGCCATCAAGGTTCTCGCCGATCATCTGGCCCATGATAATCTGGCGCTGGGCCGATTCCTCGCCGAAGCCCGTTCCGCCGGCAAACTCAATCATCCGAATGTGATGTCGATCTACGAGGTTTGCCATGACGGGCCGATGTCGTATCTGGTGCTGGAGTATGTCGCCGGCGGCAGTCTCGACGATCGACTCGACGTCAAGCGATACTTGCCGGTGCTGGAGGCGACGCAGACGATGATCGACGCGTGCAAGGGCGTCGGCGCCGCGCATGCCGCCGGGATCATTCATCGCGACATCAAGCCCGCCAACTTCATGGTCGCCGCCGACGGCTCGATCAAGGTCGCCGACTTCGGCCTGGCCAAGGGCACCGGCGAAGGGGCCCGGCACTTCACGCAGACCGGCATGGTCGTCGGCACGCCGTACTTCATGAGCCCGGAGCAGTGCGAGAGCAAGCCCGCCGATCATCGCAGCGACATCTATTCGCTCGGCGCCACCTATTATTGTTTGCTGACCGGCTCGTGCCCGTATCAGAGTTCGGAGAGCATCCCGCAATTGATGTTCGCGCATTGCAACGCGGCCGTGCCCGATCCGCGCGCCAAGGATCCGTCGCTGCCGGAGGCGTGCACGCACATCGTCGGCCGGGCGATGGCGAAGGCGCCGGCCGATCGCTATCAATCGACGGCGGAGATGATCGCCGATTTGCAAGCCGTTGTCGCGGCACTGTCGGGCCCCGTGAAAATCGCGCTCCCGAGCGCCAGTGCTACGATACCGACATACAACGCCGTGACGGGGCCGCGGCAACTGCCAGCGAGTAACGCGCGCATGTACGCCATCATGATTGGCGTGCTGGCGGTAGCGCTGATTGGCATGACGCTCGGCCTTTGGAGGCCGTGGCAATCGGCGCCGGTCGGGCCGCTCGGTCCTCTGGCGCCGACGGGCGAGCCGATCAAGGTCGGTTCGATCCAGAGCAAGACCGGACCCGACGACTTCAGCTCTTCGGGGCAGGGCGCCAAGGCGTTCTTCGAGTGCGTCAACGCCAACGGCGGCATCAATGGCCGGCCGATCGAGTTCATCGTCG
>DAIOGM010000282.1:752-9819 GCA_036745215.1 Gemmataceae bacterium | reverse complement strand
TCCCAGGCTCTGCCTGGGAACGCACTGCCGCGAGGCTCTGCCTCGCCGTCCCGCGGTTGCGTTGGCGTCGATAAACGGCAGGCAGAGCCTGCAAGGCAGTGCGTTCCCAGGCAGAGCCTGGGAACGAGGTCCCTCGTTCCTTTGGTGAATCATGCGAAACCGGCTTCTTGCGATCATCAGTTTCCTATCAATAACCACTCCGATTTTTGCCCAAGACAAGCTCATCAAAAACCTCGCCCAGCTCGACGGCGAAATCAAGATCGCCGGCGTGAAGGAGCCGGTCGAGGTGCTGCGCGACAAATGGGGCGTGCCACACATCTATGCGAAAAACGCCGACGACCTGTTCTTCGCGCAGGGCTTCGTCGCCGCCCAGGATCGCCTGTTCCAGCTCGACCTGTGGCGGCGCATCGCCGTCGGCGAACTCGCGGAAGTCATGGGCCAGGACGCCGTCGAAGCGGACTGGTTCGCTCGTTTGCTGCGCTATCGCGGCAAGATGGACGTCGAATGGAATAGCTATTCTCCGGACACCAAGCAGATCGCGACGGCATTCACCAGCGGCATCAATGCGTACATCAAGCATTGCGGTAAAAACTTACCCGTCGAATTCGAGATTCTCGGCTACGAGCCGAAGCCCTGGCAGCCGGAGGATATTCTTGGCCGCATGTCGGGCATCATCATGTCGCGCAATTTCTCGGACGAAGTCGTGCGCGCGAATCTGATCGAAAAGCTCGGCCTGGAGAAGGTGCGCATGTTGATGCCGACCGATCCGCAGCGCGACTTCGCCCCGGCGACCGGCCTGGACCTCAAGGGCATCGATTCGCGCATCCTGAAAAGCTACCAGGCGGCGACGAAGGCTCTCAACTTCAAGCCGTCGAAAACGGAGAGTAACAACTGGGCGGTATCGGGCGCGCTGTCTGCGTCGGGCAAGCCGATGCTGGCGAGCGATCCGCATCGCGCCATCACGCTGCCGTCGTTGCGCTATTTAGTACATCTGAACGCCCCGGGCTGGAACGTCATCGGCGCCGGCGAACCCGCGCTGCCCGGCGTCGCGCTTGGGCACAATGAGCGCATCGCCTGGGGCATCACGATTGTAGGAACCGATCAAGCGGATATTTATGTTGAGGAAACCAATCCGAAAAACGTGAATGAATACAAAGTCGACAACGAATGGAAACGTTTGACGCACAGCTACGAGCTGATTCATTTCAAGACGCCCAGCGGCCTCTCCAAGAGAACCGTTAAGATCCACTTCTCGCAGCATGGACCGATCATTCATGAAGACGTGCAACGGCATCTCGCTTATGCCCTCAAGTGGGCCGGCAGCGAGCCGGGCGGGGCGGCGTATCTGCCGGCGCTGGCGGTGAGCCGGGCGCAGAATCACACGGAGTTTCTCGCGGCCCTGGAACGCTGGAAGATTCCGAGCCTCAATTTCATGTACGCGGACAAGGACGACAACATCGCCTGGGTCGCCGCCGCCGCGACGCCGATCCGCGTCAAGCACGACGGCTTGCTCCCCGTGCCCGGCAACGGCGGCTACGAATGGTCCGGCTATCGCACCGTCAAGGAGTTGCCGCAAGACTTCAATCCCAAGAGCGGCTGGCTGGCGACCGCGAATCACAACATTATCCCGCCGGGCTACAAGCACGAAATCGGCTACGAATTCGCGGCCCCGTATCGCTTCGAACGCGTCAAGGCGAATCTCGACGGCAAGACGAAGCTCACGCTCGCGGATTTTCAACGGATTCAGCACGATGACGTGTCGATTCCCGGCATGCGGCTCGGCAAGCTGCTGGAGTCTGTGATGTTTACCGATGAGGCCGTGGACAAATACGCCACGAAGTTGAGGCGATGGGACGGCAAGCTATCCCGAGATTCGCAAGCGGGCGTCATATACGCACATTGGCTGCCGGAATTGCAGAAGGAAGTCTATGGCCGACACGTGCCGACGGAGCTGATCAAGGAAGTCGCCGCCAAGAGCGGGCTGCCGACGCTGTTCAAGGCATTGGAAAATCCCGATGAAAAATGGTTTGGCGACAAGCCGGAATTTACGCGCGACAAGATTCTTCAGAAATCGTTCATCGCTGCCGTCAACGAGATTCGCAAGCACGGCCACGAAGATCAGCGCTGGGGCGCCTTGCACACCGTCACCTTCCGCCATCCGTTCGCGTCGATGAAGCCGGAGTACGCGAAGGCGCTCAACATCGGCCCGTTCGAACGCACCGGCGATGGCAACACGCCGAACAACACGCGTTATGACGACAAGTTCCAGCAACTTCATGGGGCGAGCTATCGGCACGTCTTCGATTTGGCCGACTGGGACAAGGGCATGGCGACGAGTGCGCCGGGCCAATCGGCGCAGTTCGGCAGTCCGCATTATGGCGATCTGGCGCCGCTGTGGGCGAAGGGCGAATATTTTCCGCTGGCGTATTCGCGCAAGAAGGTCGAGGAAGTGACGAAGAATCGGCTGATGTTGCGGCCAGCCAATTGAATTGGATTTCGTTTAGCGCTCGCAGAGCGTCTGCAATTGCTTGGGCACATTACGATTGCACACGTCCTGCGAGCGCTAAACGGTAAACGGGGGAAACGGGCAATGTCCGCCGCCGACGAACTCGTGGACGTCATCGACGATGCCGGGCTTACCGTCGGTGTCGTCACGCGGCGCGAAATGCGCGAACGCAAGTTGCCGCATCGCTGCACCTACGTCCTCGTCTTCAATTCGCGCGGCGAACTCTTCATTCACCTACGAACGCTGACGAAAGATGTTTTCCCTAACTACTGGGACGTCTGCGTCGGCGGCGTCCTGTCGGCGGGCGAATCGTTCGCAGTCGGCGTCAAACGGGAAATCCTGGAGGAGCTCGGCATCGACGCGGATGCGACGGAGTTGTTCCCGTTCTGGTATCGCGGGCCCGCCAGTTTCGCGCATGGCATGGTCTATCGGCTCGATCACGACGGGCCGTTTCAGTTGCAAGTCGAGGAAATCGTGTGCGGCGAGTTCGCGCGGATTGACGGCGTGCTGGAACGGGTCAAGAACGAGCCGTTTTGTCCGGACGGCGTGGATGTTTTGAACCAGTTTCTGAAGTTTACGTTTAGCGCTCGCATGGCGCCACGCGAGCGCTAAACGCAAGCGGTTATTTGGCCGGCACATATCGCGCCGGCGGCACCACAACCTCGAACGCGTCGCCCGTGATCTTGCGCAGCTCCGCGTGCAACACCGGAATACGCGGATCGGGCGCCACCGAGATCGCCCAGTCGATGCCGTTGTCGGCGCAGAACATGCCGTACTTCTTCAGACCCTTCAAGATCGCCTGCACCTCCGGCGAAAAGCCCTTGATGTCGAAATCCTTCTTCAAACGAAAGCGTTCGCCCATCCGCGGCAAATCCTCGTCCTTGAGCTTACTCGCGAAGTGCGTCGCCGGATGCACGTACGCGCGGCGCGTCTTGACGAACGTCACGCGCATCGCATGCTCGACGATGCCGCGCTTGAGTTCATCGTAGCGCACGATGGCGGGGAAGATTGGCAAGCCGGCGGCGTCGCTCGACGTCCAGCCGTCGGGCCGGAGCTTGTTCGATTTCAAATCGAAGAACGACGACTGCGCCGCCTGCCAGCCCGCGTCGGTTTTCTTCATCGTGTAGAACTCATACAGCATGCGGTTGGTTGGATCGACGACGATCGCGTGCCGGTCGCCGCCCTGCTTGACCTTGTCGCGCTGCACATCGTCGAGCGACAGATTCTTGAGCTTCGCGCTGCGTGAAAAGTTCGACGGCCAACCCTCGATCGGCACATTGTCCGGCACCGGGAACGGGCCCTTGTCGGATTCACTTGGATAGCTGACGATCTTGACGTCCACTTTCTTCTGATCGGGCGGCACGAGAATGAAGCTCATGTCGTCGTTGTAGCGGAATATCTTTTTCGCCCCGATGCGATCGACGATTTTTTGCGACATCGGATGCAGCGGCCAATCCTCGATGACGAGGTTCCACGGATTGTCCGCCGGATACACTTCGAGCGCCGAGCAGATCGCGTCGGCTTCGGGCGTGTTGAATTCGATCACGCGATCGATCTTCGGCATCTTGGCGTTCTTGAGCCGTTCCACGCGGGCCGGATCGCTGCCGACTTTGGGCGCTTGGGCGTGCAACGTGGAAAGCGCCAGGGCAAGTATGACTGGAATCAATGTGCATCGTTGCAACATGAGACAATCTCCGTTCGAGTTTCCAGCTCCCGCGTCGCTTGCGGTTTCGCGCGGGGCGTCCCGCGCGAAACCGCAAGCGATGCGAGAGCCAAATCACGCGCATCATCGTAAGCTAATCGGCAACACGAGAATAGTCTATTCGCAAGGGACACCACCATGCACGCCTGGCACGACGTCACGCCCGGAGAGAAGCTGCCGAGCGTCTTCACCGCGGTCATCGAGATTCCGATGGGCTCCAGCGTCAAGTACGAGCTGGACAAGGAAACCGGCATGCTGCGTCTGGACCGCATCCTCTATTCCGCGGTATTTTATCCGGCGAACTACGGCTTCATCCCGCAGACCTTGGCCGAGGACGACGATCCGCTCGACGTGCTCGTGTTATGCCAGGAGCCGGTCGCGCCGCTCACGCTGGTGTCGGCGCGGGCGATCGGCGTCATGACAATGATCGATTCGGGAAAGCGCGATCACAAGGTGCTCGCCGTCGCCTTGAAGGACCCGGAATATTGCGGCTTCATCGAGGCCGCGGAGTTGCCGGCGCATCGGTTGGCGATGTTGCGGAGATTCTTTCAGGATTACAAGATGCTCGAAGGCAAGGCGGTCGAGGTGGAGGAGATGGAGCCGCATGCCGCGGCGTTGCCGGTCATTGAGGAAGCATTGGTTCGTTACAGCACGATGCGGCGGCATGGATTCAGAAAATGAAAACACCCCTCACCCCCGACCCCTCTCCCCTGCGTACAGGGGCGAGGGGAGAATCGGGACCCCTCACCCCCAACCCCTCTCCCGCAAGGGGCGAGGGGAGAAATGCAAAACGCCTTTCCAACAAAATCCGTCAAGGCCTGGCGAAGCTCTATCCCGACGCGCATTGCGCCTTGCATTATCGCAATCCGCTGGAGTTGTTGATTGCCACCATCTTGTCCGCGCAATGCACCGATGTTCGCGTCAACTTGGTCACGCCGGCGCTCTTCAAGCGCTATCCCGACGCCAACGCATTTGCGGAAGCCGATCAAGAAGAACTGGAAACAATGATTCGCTCGACAGGCTTCTTTCGCAACAAGGCGACCAACATTCGCGCATGCTGCAAAGCGATTGTCGAGAAACACAGCGGCGAGGTGCCGCGCACGATGGAGGAACTTGTGCCGCTGCCGGGCGTCGGCCGCAAGACGGCGAACGTCATCCTCGGCAACGCCTTCGATATTCCCGGCATCCCCGTGGATACGCACGTCGGCCGGCTGTCGCGCCGCATGGGGCTGACGGAGCACGAGGATCCGGTCAAGGTCGAGACGGACTTGATGGCGCTGATTCCGAAGGACGAATGGACGATGTTCGGCCATCGCATGATCTTTCATGGCCGGCAGGTGTGTCAGTCGCGGAAGCCGAAGTGTGATGAATGTACGTTGAAAAAGGTCTGTCCGAAGGTGGGAGCGGAAGCCTGATGTCTTCGTTTAGCGCTCGCACGGCGGCTGCAACCGCTTGAGCGCTCATGCGATTGCAAACGCCCTGCGAGCGCTAAACGTAAACGGGTTAAACGTAAACGGGTCACTTCTTCAGATTCTCCTTCATATTCCGCTTGTACGCCTCGACCCCCGGCTGCCCGTAAGGATTAACCCCTAACAGCCGGCCCTCAACAACGGACGCCAACATCAGCATCTGCATCAGCTGGCCCATCGTATGTTCGCTGACGCTTGGCAGCACGATGTCGGCAGTCGGCCGCGATACGTCGGCGTACGCCTTGTTCGTGCCTTCCTGGGCAGCTTTCATGATGTCCGGCAGGCTCTTGCGGTTGTACTGGTTCAAGTCGTCTTCGTTGTTGTCCGCCATGCCGACCATCATCGGCGGATTGACGAACGACTTCACGATCACGTTGTTGATCACCTTGTCGCGCATGCCCTCCTGATGCTGCTGGCCGCGCGAGTGCAGGTCGCGGGTGCCGACGGTCGTGATCGGCGTCGCACCCATGCCTTGCTTGCCGAGGCTTTCTGCCAAAAGTTGATCGTACCACAGGCCGAGCGATTCGAGCTTCTTCGACCACACGGATAGAACGCGGATCGGCTTCTGGTGCTGCGTGTGCATCAAGTGATTGATGGCTGCGTATTGCAGCACCGGATTGTTCTCGAAGCGATCCTCGAAGAATCGCCGCGTCATCGAGGCGGCGCCCAGGAGCAACGCCCGCACGTCGAGGCCCATCACGGCCGCGGGAAAGAGGCCGACCGGCGTGAAGACGCTGAAGCGGCCGCCCACATCCTTCGGGATCGTCAGTATGTTGGCTTCCGGGATCTTTTGCGCCTGGCACAGGGCTCGCAGCTTGCCCGCTTCGCCGGTGATCGCGACGACGAGGTCGCGTCCCTCATCGGAATTGGTGCCGTAGTACTCGTCCAGTTCGCGGCGGATAGCCCGATATGCGATGGCCGTTTCGAGCGTCTCGCCACCTTTGCTGATGACGCAGACGCCCCAGCGTTCGTCGCGCTTGTCGGGATCGACGCAGGTGATCGACAGGAGTTCGAACAATTCATGCAATGCGTCGTTATCAACGTTGTTGCCTTCAAAATAAATGCGCGGCGTGCCGGAACGGTCCTTCGACGGCAGCTCATTGTGATAGCCGCTCTTGAGCGCTTCGAACAACGTGCGCGAGCCGAGATAGGAGCCGCCGATGCCCAGGATGACGAAGCGATCGACATGTTCGCGAATGCGGCCCGCTAATTCAACAATGCGGCTCAACGGGCTGGACTCGTTCTGCTTGCGCTGCGAGTCGAGCATCTTTTGCGGCAAGTCGATGAAGCCGGCGTCGAGGGGCTGCATCTCGGGAGGCACTTGCTTGAGATCGCGCTCCGTGGCGACCTGGCTGCGCACTTGCAAGACGCGCGGGATCAAATCGCGCAGCTTGCTTTGCGACAGATAATGCTGCTGTCGCAACTCCGCGGCCGGCGTCCACTCCTCGAGCATCGGCGCGAGCAAGTTTTGATAGTTGTAGACAATGGATTCGTCAGGTAACTGCATGTGCTTCCACCGGGTCATGTTCAGCGCAAGCGGAGGCGCAACGCGAACGCTAAGCCGCAGACGGGGTTTGTCGTATCATACCAATAATACTGTACACTTTTCCTTCGTGTCGGAAAATCTCGCTTATGAACCTTCATCAACTCATGCGCGATTTGCGGGAAGACAACGGCAGCAAAATCGTTTTAGTCGTTGCAGACGGACTCGGCGGACTGCCCCTGGAGATGGGGGGCAAGACCGAGCTCGAAACCGCGAACACGCCGAACCTCAACGCCATGGTCCGCGAAGGCGTCTGCGGCCTGTCGCTCCCGGTCCTGCCCGGCATCACGCCCGGCAGCGGGCCAGGCCATCTCGGCCTGTTCGGCTTCGATCCGCTCGAATACCAGATCGGCCGCGGCGTTCTTGAATCGCTCGGCATCAACTTTCAGGTTGGGCCGCGCGACGTGGCGACGCGCGGCAACTTTTGCACCGTCAACGACAAGGGCCTGATCGCCGATCGCCGTGCCGGCCGGCCCGCGACGGAACGCTGCGTCGAGATGTGCAAGAAGATGCAGGCGATCAAGATTCCCGGCGTTGAAACGTTCGTCGAACCGGTGCGCGAACATCGTTTCGTCGTCGTTTTTCGCGGCGATAACCTGGGCGACGCCGTCAACGACACCGACCCGCAGGCGCTCAACGTCGCGCCGCTGCACGCCGTCGGCGAGGACGCGAATTCGCAGAACACCGCCAAGGTCGTCAATGCGTTCATCGCCGAGGCAGCCAAGATTTTGAAAAACGATGCCCCGACCAACATGGTCACGCTGCGCGGCTTCGCGCGTTACCCGAAGATCGCGACGATGCAAGACATCTACGGCTTGCGCTCCGCGTGCATCGCGGTCTATCCGATGTACAAGGGCCTGGCGCGGCTCGTCGGCATGGACATCCTCGACGCCGGCGCCACGTTAAGTGATCAGATCGACACGCTAAAGAAAGTCTGGAAGGATTACGACTTCTTCTTCCTGCACTACAAGTACACCGACAGCACCGGCGAGGACGGCAACTTCGGCGCGAAGGTCGAGAAGATTGAAGAACTCGATCTGGAAATCCCGCGCATCCGCGCCCTCAACCCTGACGTGATGATCGTCACCGGCGATCATTCGACGCCGAGCAAGCTCAAGAGCCACAGCTGGCATCCGGTGCCAACGGTGCTGTCCTCGAAGACGGCACGGACCGATGGCGTCGTCGAGTTCGGCGAATCGTTCTGCTTGCGCGGCGGCCTGGGGCAATTCGAGGCGAAGTATTTGATGTCGCTGGCGATGGCGCACGCGGGGCGGTTGGGGAAGTATGGAGCATAGGCAATTTCGGAATAGTGATGGACCCAATCGTCTCCAAGGTTGATTTGGAAGCGGCCTGTTCGCAAAGTCGGGCATTCGTTTTTCTTTGGGTGTGTTGGTCGGGCCAGGCACGACATTCCGAAGTCGCTGTAAACAAACTCTTGAAGGCATGGACCAATGAATCCCTCGATACTGATGCTCAGGCGTACCGTGCCGACATCAGTGAACCAGAATCAGAATCGTGGTCCACAATCGATCAATGGCTGCGCGCGCAGCAGCAACGGCTAACAGACTTCGGCGGCAACGGTGAACTCTTGTGGGTGCGTTCGGGAAAAGTTGTCGCAGTCGCGGCGAATGTTGCGCGATTTGAACACGATGAATTGATGGCGATGACGCGAAATGCGTTCGGCGCCGGAATAAATTGAGTCCTTCAGCTCGTCATAACCATCGTTTACTTTTCTTGTTTCATTTCCCCCCCCTCGCGGCATCTCTCTCTAGTGACCGGCGGGCGCTCATTGCGCAAACGCTCCGCACCGGCCTATTCGAGGGATGCCAACCGATGAAACGGCACCG
>DAIOGM010000282.1:0-742 GCA_036745215.1 Gemmataceae bacterium | reverse complement strand
CACCGATCTTTCCGTCCGCACCTGGAATGCCTCGAAACGCGGCTCGTGCCCGCGAAGCTTCTGAGTCCGACGCAGCTCCTTTACCAGGACAAGGACGGCGACAGCGTCACGGTCACCCACTCCAAGGCAATCCTCAATGCTGGCAATGTCAATATGATCTTCACGTTCGACTCCGGCGCCGGCGCGGTCAACGGCACCACGACAACCAAGGAAGCGCTGCAAAGAATCAACCTGTCCGCGTTTGCCACGGCCGCGGGGATGTCGATCAACGTCAACGCGATTGTCAGCGCCGTCAACGGCGGCGACGGCTTCGCCAATGTCGGCGAACTTAATGCTGCCGGTGATCTGGGAACCGTCACGATCGACGGCGACCTCGGACGCATTCTCGCGGGCGACGCCGTTCCAACAACGATCGGACTGGCGGCCCTGAATGTCCAATCGATCGGGCGCTATGGCGCCTTCACCGGCGCCATGAATCTCAACTCCATCGTCGTCGGCCGGCTCGGCGCGCTCAATGTGAAGGCGGATATCAAAGAAGCCTACCTCGAGGTCCAGGGGGGCGCGAGTGCCGACATCGGCGCCATCAATATTGGCGGCTCATTGGTCGGCGGCGTGGCGGACAACACTGGCCGAATCTATGCCAACGATTCGATCGGATTCTTGAACATCAAGGGCGATCTCAAAGGAAGCGACGGCCTCGATTTCGGCGGAAGACAGGATCCGCACCGTCTGCGCGGGCTGA
>DAIOGM010000281.1:0-9830 GCA_036745215.1 Gemmataceae bacterium | reverse complement strand
CGCGCATCATCAGTTCGTCAACGACCCCGATCGCGATCCCGATGTGTCGCAACTGCAGACGAGCGGGCATTGGCTCGATTTCCCGGTCGATCGGCACACGTTCTTGACGACGCTGGTGAAGCAACTTTGGCTGCCGAACTTGTTCCGCTTCATGCGCATTCGCGCCGCGTACAACGCGGTTCCGACCGACAAGAACCCTTACCTCAAGAAGGGCTGGAAGCCGAACAAGACGGCCGTCCGCTTCGGCATCGTCTTCATGCTCGCGCTCATCGGCGTCCTGGCGTGGTTCGTGTACGACGCGAATCCGCTCATGCTGGCCGTTGTGCCGACCGCATTGTATGTCGCGATCATGATCTTCTACGCGCTGATCCCGGACGCGATGTATCATCAGAGCCGCGTACATCCGGTGATCTCGATGCGGGCGATGTCGCTCATGCGCGTCACGTACATCACGCTGCTATTCAACGGCCTGGCGTGGCTGAGTCTGTACGTGACGCCGTACGCGGCGATCTTTTATTTGATGCTTTGGGTCGTGCCGATCTTCACGTCCTTCTCGTTTTTCATGATCCTCAGGCAAATCGTGCAACACGGCAACGGCGACCGCGGCTGGCTGACGAACACGCGCGTATTCTTCGTCAATCGTCTGATCAACTTCGCGGTCTTTCCGATGGGACAGGATTATCATTTGCCGCACCATTTGTTCGCGAGCGTGCCGCATTATCGATTGAAGGAGTTGCACGAATTGCTGACAAAATGTGCCGAATATCGCGAGCAGGCGGTGGTCGTCGAGGGTTACTTTTTGCCGTACGAGAAACCGCCGACGAAGCCGACGGTGGTTGACGTGCTGGGACCGGCGTATCATCATCGGGCCGACGAAGTACACATCGACAACGACGTGCTTGACGACGAAGTGGTGGATGAGAAGGACGACATATTGCAGCAGGGCGAGGAAGAGAAGCGCAAGCGGCGCGCGGAGATCGGTTAGAGCGGCGTGTGCTCGTCCCCACAAATGTCATGTGCCCCGTTGGTTTCGTGGACTACGATTCCAATCGTGGAGCACCATGCAAAACCGGGTTCCCCACGATTGGAATCGTAGTCCACTCAGTCGTTGAACCGAGGCGTCAACTCCACTTTACAGGTTGATTGAAAAGGGATACGCTTTGGATTCGCCGCGAACGCGAAACCGCAAGCGGTAGGGAGGGATGCCCGCGTGATGGCGTACGTGCTCAATCTGACTTACTTCACGGCCTGGCTTTGCCTCGCGCCATGGTTATGGTGGCAAGCGTGGATCAAGCGCAAGCCGGTGCGCGGCCTCGCGGCGAAATGGTTTGGCCAGGTCACGCATCCGCTCCTCAAGAACGACAAGCCGACGGTCTGGTTTCACGGCGTCAGCGTCGGCGAAATCCATCTGCTGCGTCAGGTCGTCGCGCGCTTTCGCGATCGCTTCCCCGCCTGGCAATGCGTCGTCTCGACCACGACCGCCACTGGCTTTGATGAGGCGAACAAACACTTCGCGGATATGCCCGTCATCTTCTGGCCCTTCGATTTCACCTGGGCGGTCAAGTCGGCGCTGCGAACCATCAAACCACGGCTCGTCGTGCTGTCCGAAGGGGAAATGTGGCCCAACTTCATTTGGGCCGCCAAAAAGCAAGGCGTCAAGCTTGCGCTCGTCAATGGCCGTATGAGTCCGAAGAGCGCCCGGCGTTTTCGGAAGTTTCGCCGGCTTTTGTCGAGCCTATTTGGACAACTCGATTGGATCGGCGCTCAAAGCGACGAGTACGTTAAGCAATATCAACAGCTCGGCGCCGCCGACGTCGTCGCGACGGGCAACATCAAGTACGACGGCGTCAACGTCGATCGCCAGAATGCCAAGACCGAGGCGATGCGCACGCTTCTAGGTATTTCTTCGGACGCTCTCGTCTGGGTCGCTGGCAGCACGCAAGACCCGGAAGAAACGCTGGCGATCGACTTCTATCGCCGCGCGAGGGCCACGCATGCGAATTTGCGTTTGATTCTGGTGCCGCGTCATCCGGAGCGATTTGATGAAGTCGCTCGCTTGTTAACCGAATCCGGGTTGCCGTTTGTGCGACGGAGCAAATTGTCGGCGCCTCTCCCAGAGGGAGAGGGGAGAAATGCGATCATCCTCGTAGACACGATCGGCGAACTCGGCGCGATCTGGGGCCTGGCGGACATCGCGTTCGTCGGCGGCAGCCTCGACGGCAAACGCGGCGGGCAGAACATGATCGAGCCGTCCGCGTACGGCGCCGCGGTGTTGTTCGGCCCGCACACGTGGAACTTCAAGCAAACGGTCGCCGATCTGCTGGCGAATGATGCGGCCATTCAAGTGCGCGACGGCGCCATGTTCGAAGCCGCAGTCACGCGCCTGCTTGACGACGCAACCGAGCGGCAACGCCTGGGCGACGCGGCTCGGTCGTTCGTGATTTCGCAACAAGGCGCGACGGCGCGCACGCTGGATGAAATAGAAAAGCTTCTGCTCGATCAGGAAGAATTGAAAGCCGCCGCCTGAACTAAGAGCCTGAAACAGAATTGGGAGGGCGAGGCTCCTGCCGAGCCGCGAACCCGCAAGAAAAGCTGATTGCGGACGCCGATTCCGATGCTTCGGCTCGGCGGGAGCCTCGCCCTCCCGGTTAATTTTGTTTCAGGCTCTAACACAAACTCAGCACTCAGCACTCAGCACTTAACTCTCTCCCTCACCTCGCATACAAAAGGAAAATCCAACCGCCACGGGGAACGCACGCGCTTGCTCAAGATCAACGACATTCCGATTGAAGACACCTTTGCCGAGGCGTTTCCGATGACGGCGATGCGGCTCATCGTCACCGCGGAAACGCGGCGCTGGGCGGATGTCGCGGGGCAGGTCGTCACGGGGTACGCGTCGTCGGTGATTGGGTGCGATGTCGAGGCGGGCGTCGAGCGCACTCTAAACGAGGAGGAAACCATCGACGGTCGGCCCGGCATCAGCGTCCTGTTTTTTGGCTTCAGCCGCGATGCCCTGCAAAAAGCCGCCGTCAATCGCGTTGGCCAGTGCATCCTGACGTGCCCGACGACGGCGTGTTACAACGGGCTGCCGATCGTCAAAGGCAAGACCATCAAGATCGGCGGCAACCTGCGCTTCTTCGGCGACGGCAATCAGTTCTCGAAGAAGCTCGAAAGCCGACGCTTCTGGCGCATCCCGGTGATGGACGGCGAGTTCACTTGCGAAGACGTATTCGGCACCGTCAAAGGCGTCGGCGGTGGGAATTTCCTCATCCTCGCCGCCAGTCAAGCGAAAGGTTTGGCCGCCGCGGAGTCTGCTGTAACTGCGATTCGCAAAATCCCCGGCGTCATCATGCCGTTCCCCGGCGGCATCGTACGATCCGGCAGCAAGGTCGGCAGCATATACAAGAAGTTAAAGGCGAGCACCAACGACGCCTATTGTCCGACGCTACGCGGCCTCGTCAAATCGGCGCTGCCGGACGGCGTCAATGCGGTTTACGAAATCGTGATTGACGGCGTCGATCAAACCGCCGTCGAGGAGGCGACGCGCGTCGGCGTTCGGGCGGCATGCGTCAAGGGAGTGCTCGGCATCACGGCGGGTAACTACGGCGGCAATCTCGGACCGGTACATTTGTATTTGCACAAGCTGTTGAAATGATGCTGCGCGGGGTGCAACCCCCAGGAATCGCTGCGCTCATCCTGGGGCTTGCCTTGAGAATTACTTTTCTTTTTTCAATTCTTTGCCTAACAAGTCGCGATGCACGCGGGCGACGTCCCACATGTAATGGCCGATGCGATGCTCCTCCGTCGCCTTGTTGAGATGGTCGAATGCGGCCTTCTTGTCGCCCAGCAAATCTTGATAGATGCCGACATAGAGATGGGCATAAAAGAGACGTTGACTGAGCTGCGTCGCACTCGGATCGCCAGCCTTGGTGGCGGCGAGAACGTCGTCGGCTTTCAAATCGCCTTTATAAAGATCGTAAACTTGCCGCATCGGCACGCGGCGGTCGTCGCCGATCTTGAGGATGTCCTTGCGCGCCTTGGCGAGGCCGTCCTTGCGCACCATGCACATGAAACGCCAGACGGCGTTCTCCACGTCGTTGGAATCGAAATCCTGGTAGCCTTCAAACTGCTTGCGGCCGTCGTCGTAACGGCCGGCGTAATAGTACGAGATGCCGCGTTGCCAGTGGCTGACCTTGGCTAGCGGCTTGAGTTCGATGTACTTGTCGAAGTCGTCGATCGATTCCTTGATCTTGCCGGCCTTGAAGTGAACCGAGCCGCGCTGCTGATAGATGTTGGCGAGCGTCTTGTCGAGGGCGATGATCTTCGTGTAATCGTCGGCGGCTTCGTTGTACTTGTCGAGCGTTTCGTATACGTGGGCACGGAATTCGAGCGCATCGACGAACCTGGGAGAGGCGTCGATCGCCTTGGTTACGAACTTGATGGCCTCTTGCGGCTGTTTCTTGCGCAAGGCGTCCGTCGCGGATTTGAGCAGATCCTCCGGCGTGGGCGATTGAAAGGACGTGATGAGAAACAACAGAAGATATCTCATGGATGCGCCCTCGTCGCCGCTTGCGGTTTCGCGCATCGGAAGCCGCGCTTGCGCGAAACCGCAAGCGGGCTACTCGATGACCTCGAGCCCGAATACCGTCAAATCATCGTTTAGACGCGTCTGCGTGAAGAGATCCGACGCGAGCCGATCCACGAATTCGTCGATCGGCAACGTGCGAAACCGTTCCGCGGCGGCGAGCAAGCTGGGAATGCCGACCTGATGCTGCTCAAACGACGCCGCGTCCATGCCGTCGGTGTAGAGCACGAATCGGTCACCGGGTTGAAGTTGATGCGTTTGCAGACGGAACTTGGTGTCAAACACGCCAAGCAAACTGCCTTCAATTTGCGACAACACCGGCTTGCCTTCCCTCGGCAAATAAAGCGGATACGGATGGCCGGCGCGTGAAAACTGCAACGTGCCAGTCGCGTGGTTGAAGAGCGCATAGACCATCGTGATGAACGGCAAGTCCGGAATTTGTTGCTCAACCAAATCGACATTCAATTTCTGCAACACTTCGGTCGGCGGCACCAGGCGATAACTTTGGCCGTTGATTTCCTTCGCACGCACGCCCTTCTTGACGAAGATCGTCAGCAAGCTCGCTGGCACGCCGTGGCCCATGGCGTCGGCGACGTAGAAGCCGACGTGGTTTTCGTCGAGGCGAAACACATCGTAGAAATCGCCGCCGACTTGCGTGAACGGCTTGTATTTGACGGCGAATCGGACGCGCGGCAACTGCGGCAGCGATTGGGGCAACAAGCTCTCTTGCAAGCGCCGCGCCAGTTCAAGCTCCTGATCGATCTGTTGATTGGCCTGCTGCAATCGTTGCGACACGCGCTGCGCTTCCGCAGCCTTGCCGGCCAGGCGATCGTGGCGTTCTTTCGTGCGGACAAGCGCCTCCACCTGGGCGAGCAATTCGGCGGCGAAAATCGGCCTCGCCATCGACGTGTCGGCGCCGCTTTGCAAACTCGCCAGGCGCGTCGGCGCCGCGGAGTCCGCCGCGAGAAACAGGATCGGCGTATAAGAGCCGTTCTGCTCGATGTGCAAGCGCTGACAAAGCTCGAGCGCCGGCTCCGGCTGCGGTCCCGCGTCCACGACGTAAAGCTGAGCGGGCCGCTGGGCGTGGGGACCCTGCAATGGCAGCACGCTGACATCGTAGCCCGCGTCCGTGAGCAACGATTGCACGACCTTGAGCGGGGTATCTTCGGTGAACAATTCGATATGACAGGACGAAGCCGACTTCATACGCCTTTTCTCCACGCTGCGCAAGGTAACACTATCGCAGAATTAGCGCGCGGAGACAAGGGGGAAGCTCCAGCGGTGAGGTACGCCGAACCCCAGGGTTCGGCGTACCTCACCCTGGGGCTTCCGGGTGAGTGCCAAACAAAACAGCCCGCGATTTGCATCGCGGGCTGTATCCAATCCCCGTTCACGGTCGTTCTTGCGTCAGCGGCCCTGGTACCAGTAATACGGCGGGTCATGCGCGTAACCGTAGTAGGTTGGATAAAAGTAACTTGGATAGTAATAGCCGCCCGGTTGGTAACTCACCTGCTGGTACGGGTTTTGATAGGGATTGGGCGCCGCATAGTAGGCTTGTTGGTAGTTGTAGGGCGCTTGTCCGCCCGGCGTGTTGCCAAACCACGGAAACCCGTTCGCCGGCGGCATGTACGGGCCGGGGCCAAACTGAAGGGGGCCGCCGCCGGGATGTCCGAACGCTTCGGGGCCAGGCACCTGGCCGTTCTTCCACGCTCCCCACAGGACGTTGTTGTTGGCGCTTTGCAGATGCCAATTCAAGCCGATGCTGAACTTGGAATTGACCCACCCATGCGCCGGACGCTCTGCGACCGCTAGCGCGCAGAGTGTCAGCAGACCGATCGATAGGATCTTCTTCATGGTTCTCGCCTCTTCGTGTGTTCCGAGACATGCTTGTCCGATGTCAGTCTCGACTTGAGTTCCCTTTTCCTCGGACCACATAGCATTCCCCATAAGCCGAGGGCAATCCAGCGGCAATCACAAAACTTAAGCAAAAGCGGGCGGCCCGTGCTTGTCCCTTCAGGCATTTCGTTGATTATTGGTTAAAGTCGCGCTTCAATGCAAATGTGAACGTCTTATGCATCGCCCCAGGTTAACGCAGGCGGCAGGATTCAATCGGCAACTTGAGTGAATTGTCGTGTCGCTGTGCCCATTTTCAATTTGTGCCGAACGCAAATCGGTTAACAACCGCACAGACCGGAGTTTCAACGTCAACGCGCCAGCGACTGCAATCGTTGCAAATCCGTAGCCGCATTCGCCAGAATGCGGGCAGCGCCGCGCCCAGCCCGCAATCTGGCGAATGCGGCTATGAGTGTCACTTTCCGGAATGGATAGCGCGTCCTTCGGGAGGGCGAGGCTCCTGCCGAGCCGTGTTGGGCTACGATTTCTCGAGGTTCGCGGCTCGGCGGGAGCCTCGCCCTCCCGGCCCTTCGCGTTTTACTTTCCTGAAGATCAGTCTTGTTGCAGTCTTTTGGTCAACGCCGTCAAGCGCTGCGACGTGTCTTGCCGCTGCACCGCCATTTGCAGCGCCTTGCGGCTGCCGATCAGCACGACAAGTTTGCGGCCGCGCGTGATCGCCGTGTAAAGCAGATTGCGTTGCAAGAGAAGATAGTGCTGCGTGTGCAGCGGCACGATGACGGCGGGATACTCGCTGCCCTGGGATTTGTGGATCGTCAGGGCGTACGCCAACGTCAACTCGTCGAGTTCATCGATTTCGTACGTCACCGACCGGCCGTCGAACGCGACCGTCACTTGCTGCTCTTCGACGTCGATGGCGCGGATGCGCCCGACGTCGCCGTTGAAGACTTCTTTTTCGTAGTTGTTTCGCGTCTGCATGACCTTGTCGCCCATGCGGAATGAGTTGCCGAAGCGAACGACCTCCGGCCCTTCCTGCGCGTCGGCGGGATTGAGGATCGCCTGCAATTTCGTGTTCAGATTCTTGACGCCCAGCTCGGCACGATTCATCGGCGTCAGCACCTGGATATCCTGGAACGGATCCAGGCCAAAGCGTTTTGGAATTCGCTCGCGTATCAACGTGACGATTCGATCCAGGATCGCTGCCGGCTGCTCCGCCTCGATGAAGTAAAAGTCGCTCAGCGATTCTCCCCTCGCCCCCTGGCAGAGGGGTTGGGGGTGAGGGATCTCGATCGGCAATTCACCGTCATGCACACGATACGCCGCCCGCACGATGCCGCTCTCCTGGGCCTGGCGAAAGATCTCCGTCAAGCGAACAATCGGCACGGCTTTCGACGCGATGATGTCCGCCAAGACGCAACCGGGGCCGACCGACGGAAGCTGATCCGCGTCGCCGACGAGAATGATGCACGCCGACGCCGGCATCGCTTTGAGAAGCTGATTCATCAAGACGATATCGACCATCGACATTTCATCGACAATCAGCAAATCGACATCCAGCGGCAACTCGCGATTGCGCTGGGGCCCGCGATGGTCGAATTCAAGCAGGCGATGGATCGTCTTGGCTTCGCTGCCGGTGGATTCGGCCAGTTTCTTGGCGGCGCGGCCCGTCGGGGCGCACAGGCTGACGCGCAGTGTCTTTGCGCGGAAGATTTCAACGATGCCGCGCACGAGCGTCGTTTTGCCGACGCCGGGCCCGCCGGTGATGACGAGCGTTTTGCACGTGGTCGCCTGGCGAATCGCATCGCGCTGGGACGGCGCCAGCGTCAAGTTCATCTTCTTTTCGATCCAATCAATCGCCGCGTCGAAGCGAATGTCTGGCAGCGGATGCGCGCCGTCGCCTAACGCGCTCAAGCGCTGGGCGACGCTCGTCTCGGCGTGATAGAGCTTCTGCAGATACAGCCACGGGTCCGGCGTCGCGGCGATTTCGCGCACCAGGTCCTGCTGATCCACGAGCGCTTTCGTGGCATCGCGCAGCACCTCCAGACGAATGCCCGTCTTCTGCGCCGCCTGCTGCCAGACCGCTTCCTCGGGCAACGCGCAATGCCCGTCGTCGCACGCCTCCTGCAAAATGAAGCGCACGGCCGCCTGCGCGCGCGGCGTCGCTTGCCGATCGAAGCCGAGCTTGAGCGCGAGCTGGTCCGCCGTCTGAAAGCCGATGCCCCAGACGTCGTCGGCGAGACGATAGGGATTTTCCTTGACGATCGCGAGGGCGTTGTCGCCGTACGTTTTGTAAATGCGCGCCGCCTGCCCGGTGCCGAGGCCGTGCGATTGCAGAAACACCATGATGTCGCGGACGGCTTTCTGTTGCCGCCAGCTCTCGCGAATCAACTGAATGCGCTTGCCGCCGATGCCCTTGATTTCCTTGAGGAACGTCGGGCTTTCGTCGATGACCTCCAGCGTGCGCTCGCCGAAGACTTCGACGATTTTCTTCGCGTAATGCTTGCCGATGCCCTTGACGAGGCCGGAGCCGAGGTATTTTTCGATGCCTTCGGCGGTGCTCGGCGGCACCAAACGCATCGTGTCGGCCTTGAATTGCTTGCCGAACTCCGGATCGTCCGCCCACGTGCCGGTCGCTTCGATTAACTCGCCGGCGACCGCGCGCGGCGTCTTGCCGACGACGGTGATCGGCTGCCGCTGTCCCTTCGCCTCGACGCGAAGGACGACGAAGCCGCTTTCGTCATTGTGAAAGACGACGCGCTCGATCGTGCCGGACAAGTGCTCGCTCATGTTAGGCACAGTATCAATTGGCCGTGGCAACGGGCGGCTCGCCTGTTGCTCGTAACGTGCAGGCGAGCCGCCTGCACCACGGATGGCCGAATCGCCTTGACAGCTTGCCGCAAAATGTTATGCCGGTCGCCTTCAATCTATTGAATTGGTCCGCGCAAAACGGGGGACGGAATCATGAACTTGATTCACGGCCGCGGCCGGGTCGTTGTCGGCCTGGGGCTGGCGGCATTTGTGGCATTTTCAATCGGCTGCATGAACCTCACCTTCGGCGGCCGCCACGAAATCGCGTCGCCGAAGGAGGCCGAAGTTGCGGCCGAGGGCTTGCAGCGCGGCAAATCGTATGCGCCGTATGCGCAAGAAGTCACCGTATATTATCCCGTTCCTTATGCATCGCCGCCGAATCTGGAATTTGAAGACGACGCCAAACGGCAGTTCATTGTCATGGAGCAGCGGCCGGATTGCTTCAAGATCAAGAATACGCAAGTCGGCGCCGAGTTCACATGGAAGGCACGCGGCTCGTTGACGGCGAGCGCGAAGACGCCGAACACGAGCGGCGCCATCCAAGCGACGTTGGCGCCGGCGCAGGAGCCATGACAACAAAAAAACC
>DAIOGM010000280.1:0-9873 GCA_036745215.1 Gemmataceae bacterium | reverse complement strand
AGGAGCGCCGTCAACGTGTCCGCGTCGATGAGCTGAGCTTCGCGCAACGTTTGGCCGAGCTGGCGATCGCCCGAATCCGCGCCGGCCGAGAGCGACAGGATGCTGCGTCCCGTCGGCACGATGCCTTCGTCCGTTTCGCCCTCGCCAACGCTTGCCGCCGTCGCGGGAAGCTGAACGCCCTCACCCCCGGCCCCTCTCCCAAGGGGCGAGGGGAGAATGGTTGGCTCCGCGTCCGCCTTGAACAGATCCGGCACCAGCGGGATGCCCGCTAACTCGCGCAGCTTCTTGCGATACCACTCGCGCATATCGACGAGATGGCGATCCATCTCCTCGCGGCGATCGGCGACCGCCTGCTCCTGTTCGACCAGATTCACGGCTTGCTGCTGCAGCCGTTCCGATTCCGCTTCCATGGCGCGAGCGCGTTCATCGACCTCGGCCTCGCGCCGATCGAGCCGCGTCTCGTCCCGGGCGAGCACGCGCTTCAAGTTGTCGATCTGCGCGTTCCAGTCGATGAGCTGCTGCCGAAACGCCGCGACTGCCAGGCGATGCTCGTCCTGATGCTTGCGCAGCGCTTCTTCTTGCGCGAGCTGCTTGTCCAGATCGTGCTGCAACTTGCCGCGCAGCTCGGCCAGCTCATCCTGGCATTGCCGTACGAATTGATGAATCTCGCCAAGGTGATCGCGCAATTGCTCGCGCGCATTGCCCAGGCGTTCGACCGCGGCGCCGGCGCGCAGCTCGGCGTCCGGCAGTTGCGCGACGGTTGCGAGCGCGTCCTTGCGGAGCGTCTCCAGTTCGGCGCGGGCCTGGGCGAATTTCTCGAGCGCCGTCTGTTGATCGAGCATGAACTGCGCTCGTTCATCCGCATGCGCAGCCCGCTGTTTCGCGAGCAGCTCGACTTCATCCATATGCGCGTCGGCGGCGCCGGCGACGTGGGCGTGCTTCAAGAAGAGCTGCTCCGTCTTCTCCGCCAGCTCGCGGCGCGTCGCGTCAATCTCCCCGTGCAGCGTATGATCGCGCTCTTCGAGTTGTTTTTCCTTGTCGCCCAGCTCGGCGAACTTCCCTTGATATTCTTGCAGCCGATCCGTGATTTCCTTGTTGCGAGCCGTGATCTCCTCGGTGCGTTTCTGCAATTGCTCCTGCAACGTGCGGCACGCTTCCTCGCGTTGCATGAGCGTGACGCCGCGGTCGCGCAACGATTGGCGTTCCGCGTCGAGCCGTTCCTGCGTCTCGGCGAGCTGCGAAAGCCGGCCTTGCCAGACGCTGTCCATCTCCGTGAGTTGTGCGCGGCCGCCTTCGAGCGCCAGCGATTCCGAGCGCAGCTTTTCCTGCTGCGCCGCGAGATCGTCCTGCGCCGCCTTGAGCTGACGCACCGCGGCGTCCATGACGGCGCTGCGTTCGATCCACTGCTCACGATCGCGCGCATAATTGCGTTGCTCGTTGTCGATGTCCGCGCCGCGTTCGTCGATTTCCTGCTGCAGCTTCGTCAACTCGGCTTCGCGCTTGTCTTGCTCGACGCGCTGTTCGTCAAGCTGCTGCTGTTGAACACGTAACTCATCACGCATCCGCTCCAGCCGGCCGCGCAGCACCGACAGACTCGCTTGCTGCCCTTCGAGCGCCTGCGTGCGTTCGGTCAACTCCCGGCTCTGGGCAACGTGCTCGGCTTTTTCCTTCTCGAAACGCTCGGCGTCCTCGGTGAGCTTGGTGCGCCAGTCGTCGAGCTGAACGAGCTGCGTCTCGAACTCGGCGCTGTCCTTATCAAGCAATTCGCGTTGCTGATCGAGCGCATCACGCTCTTTCCGCAGCTCGGCCTCGCGTTTTTCGAGTTCGCTTTGCAGCCGATCGAGCCGCACGACGTCGGCTTCGTAGCTCTTGATGCGAACCTCGACCTCGCGGGCCGTCTCCACCACGACCTTCTCGCGATTCTCCAGCTCGGCGTTCTTGAGCGACCAGTCGTCGAGCATCTCGCGTTGCCGGGCGTCGTACAGCTTGCGTTCTTCTTCGAGCCGTTGCGAACGCTGGGCCACCTCGGCCGTGCGTTTTTCGAGATCCTCCAGCCGGCCGCGGTCGCGCTGGCGGCGGTCGCTGGCGTCGTCTTCTTCGAGCCGCAGCTTCTTCTCGCGTTCATCGAGGTCGCGCTTCTTCGTCTCTAGATCGTCCTGAAGCTCCGAGAGCCGATCGCGGCGTTCTTGATAATGATCGTAAAGCTGACGGCGCAGGTCGGCCATTTCCTTGCGCACCTTGGTCAGCTCTTGCTGTTGCTCCTCGATTTCCAGGGCCCGATCCTCGAGCAGACTCTGCCGCTGTTGCAATTCATGCTGCAACTCGGCCCGCTGCTCTTGCCAGGCGTGTTCGTCCGGCGGCAACGGCGGCTGCCGCTTTTGACGTTCGAAGGCTTCCTTCTCGCGTTGAAAGAGAACGAGCTGTTCACGGATTTGCAGGGCGGTGTCTTGCAGTTCTTGCCTGGCCTTGCTCAAGTCCTGGGGCGCGGCGCCGGTCGCGCGGACCGCCGCGATGCGCACCTGAATATCGAGAGCGCCGATCTGCACGCGATCGCCGTCGCCGAGTTCGCGTTGCGAGACCCCCTGGCCATTGACGAGCAGCGTCTGCGTGGCCGCGAGTTTGCGAACACTGACGCCGGCGGGATGGCGAGCGAAGAGGCAAAGGACGCTGGCCGCCTCGCCGGCGACGCGCAGATCGCAGCCGGAGACGGTGCCGATGAGGAAATCGATGCTATCGAGTGGATAGGCGACGGAGCGCGCACCCCCCTGGCGGACGTGGAGTTGCACGTCCGGCAACAAATCCGCCAGCTCGGCGTTCGCGTCAACTTGCGTAGACAGGGCCATGCCGACAACCTGCGCAGGTCGGGTGTGCCCCTTTGGTTGCGCCAAGAGGGGCAAGGGCAACTCCATGCGGCGCACGAAGCCCTGCTGGGATTTAGAACCGATCCGGGGGAAATTTGGAAGAGGGATTTGTAGTCAGCTCGCGATGTAAGACGGCAGGGAGGCCGCTAAAGGAAAAAACGACTTCCGCGCCATTGGAACGAAGAAATGTTCATGACGATCATTTCGCCGGTTGCGTCCTTCTTAGGAGCAGGCCAGCCGTTGGCCCATCCACGATACTGACGTCGAGTTCGAAATTTGCTACAAGGAGGCTTGCCAAATCCTCGATGAACGAATCGGGGATGAAGTCGCGAAAGCAATCGAACCGAGATTCCTTGCCCTCGTCGTTTGGTGTGCAGTCAACTAGCACGCCATCCAATTCAACCATAACGTAGTCGCTAAACGCGACAGTGCTGATAGAATAGCGGCCTTCGAGGAAGCCAAAAACCACACCCGTCAGTTCATCCATAAGCACTTTTTGCAAATGCGGAGTGGACTTGTTGACACTGACGATCCTTGTTCCGAAACCATCTGAAGCGATACCCGACGACGAATTCGAAATGACGATTTTCACCATTGGTCTCTGCCGCCGAGCGGCGACGAAGGCAAGACCGGCAATCCCGATGCTCCCTCCTTTTGCTTCGCGAAACTGCTGCCAGACGCTATCTTGAGAGACGCGCTTGATGCCCACCTCGAATTCGCCTACGAATTCACCGAAGTCGATCTCGTTGAAGTCGACGTCATCGTACACTTCGACGGGCAAGAAAACTGGTGGATGACCATTAGGCAGTGGTTTGCCGTGGCCATCCAAAAGAGTTCCATCTTTCGCCCGGTCAAGCATCATTGCCGTCCAACCATCATACTTCGTTCCGCCCGCGAACGTAATGACGCCTTTGGGTCGATAGGCGACCAGCACGTCGAATTCCGCTGGTTCATCGTTCGCTGCGGAGGAGGGTCGGCTTTTCACGCTTACGACCGCACAAGTACGAGGCGCTTTGCCTCGCCACGCCGTGCGGTTCAATGCGTACGTCCCACGCGGGTGGAAGCGAGACATTAGGTCCAATGGGTTGCCAGTCGACTTGAGCACAAATCGGAGCAAAGTCTCCTTTGCTCCGGGCTTTGGCGGCTTGGAACCACTCAGCCAAGAACTGAGCATCTCATTGCCATCAACCAAAAGCAAATCCCGTTTCGATTGGGCAAAGTCCTTGGCGCCTTGCGTAAACGTCCCGGCTGTCACCATTAGGGCATTGGACGCGCCTACCTCTAGCTTGGCCCCATATAGGTCCCGAATCTCTTTCACGCCGATCGGTCGCGACGGTGACGAGGCTTTGCATTCCACCACCCACGTCGCCTGAAGACCTGGCCCGACGGTTGAAACCGCGAAAATATTGTAACCACGATTGTCTCCCTTGGGCGTAGGTTGAACCTCCCAGCCAAAACTAGCAAGCAACTCGCCAACCAGCTGCTCAAACTCGCCTGGAGCCAATGTACGGAGCATTTCCGGGTGCTCTCGTACTTGCTGAAACAGTGCTTCTTCCGTATTCGCCAGTGACAATTGAGAGGCTCCCATTACGCGTTGGGGGTTACCTTCATTGTGCAAATGATTTCTATTTTACCATTCGAGGGATCGGGGATATCAGGCCATCGACCAGTATCTCGCCGGGACCCGTCCGGGTGGTCGGCTTCACAACCTCATTGGTGGTGAGTAATTGTGGCTGCGCAAGAGGGCTCAAAGCGTCAATGACATCCAAGACAGCGAAATCGCGTCGTTGTACCAGTTCACGTGCAACTTGTCGATGCGAAGGAGTTGGAAGGTTCACTTCTCGCGGCATCATTGCATCGGCGACCAGGAACTGCTGGACGATACCCCAAGCGCAATAAAAGACTTCCATGAAAGCTCCGTCATATGGAAGCGGGCAAATGACCAGATTCCGTTTTTCGTCTTTGCGAATTCGATCGCTGCTCCCTTCACTTGCGGGCACGATTCCGACTCGAAGGCCGTTGGCACCCTCCAATAATTGAGGATTGATCTTCACCGATGTCCCAACCCATCGATCTTTGTCCGTGGTTCCCAAGAACAAGTCGGCCTTCCAAAGCCCGTTGATGCTGGTTGGGAGTGAAAGTCGCGTGTTCGGGCGTCGAAATGCCGCTGCGATCATGTTCAAGTAGGCTTTCAGTTTGGGCGGCTGTGATCTCTGCCCCGTAAGTAGTCGAGAATCATCCGTAAGGACTGCTTCAGCCGACGCGATGAGTTGGCTCGCTCCTTTCTTCTCGATGCCAAACAATAGTGATTCTACCACCGATCCTGGCACTTTGCACATCTTGAGAGCGTCAGAAACGCGCTCCAACACCGTTGATTCGGCGTTTCGGACTGCGTCATGAACCGCGTATTCGTAACAGATCCCGCAATCGCCATCCCCTGGGCGGTAGAGTCGCGCCAGCATGCTCAACTTCAGTTTTTCGTACGTGGCAACGTTCTGAACTACCTCCTCTTTCAGCGCAAATAGCAAACCAGTGAGGATTGGGCGTACCACGGCGATTAGCGCGGACACTTCATCTGCAACGGGGTTGTTCTGAACCTCTGATCGAATTTCGATTTCAGGCATGACTCATCCGAAAAAATGCCCCGAAAAGTTCCTTTTGAAGGAATTTCCATCTACCGAAGCCACGCCATCATTTGAATCCAACCAATTGAATGCGTCAAGTACGTTAACGTAGAAGAACTAGGCTGGTGGGCACGCGAGGGAGAAAAAGCGTCGGGAGTCGATTTAGATTAATTTACCTATACGACAACGCGAGTCGTCGCCTTTTCCTGAGCGACGAGGCGCTTTATCGGCACAACAATCTCGCGAAGCCGCGCACGCCAGTAATCGGGATCGTGGCGAATCTCGTCCATGAACCGTTTGGCGATATCGATGGGGATGTTCTCGCCTTGCTCCCAGGCGCGCACCGGCTGTACCGAGACGCCGAGGAAGCGCGCGAATAACTATACTGACGTTCTCCAGAGGTACCACCCCTGACGCCGCAACCATTTGCACCGGTGAAACCATCCCATGACCATGGAGCAATTGAATCAGCTTATCAACATCATCGCTTCCATCACTCTATTTGAAATGATGGTAGCCATCGGCCTCGGCGTGAAAATCGCCGACGTGCTGCAGGTCGCCAAGGATTGGCGACTGATGACCAGGGCAGCGCTGGCGAGTTATCTTTGCGTGCCGGCCGCGGCGTTCGCGTTGTTGCTTCTTTTTCAAGCGGATCCGTACGTTGCCGCGGGTTTTCTGATTTGTGCGGTATGTCCCGGCGCTCCTTATGGGCCCCCGTTTACCGGGTTGGCGAAGGGAAATGTCAGCGTCGCGGTGGGGCTGATGGTGGTCCTGGCGGCGTCGTCGGCACTGGCGGCGCCGCTCTTGTTGCGATGGTTGTTGCCGTTCACGCTCGAATTCTTACCCGCGTTGCCTCCGGACAGTCCGCCTTTGGCAGTCGATGAGCTCAAGATCGTTGCCACGTTGATGATGGCTCAGTTCCTGCCGTTGTGTCTGGGCCTGGCGGTGCGGGAATGGCGGCCGACGTTCGCGGACCGTTTGAAGAAACCCGCGAACGTGCTGAGCTTGTTTCTCAATCTGACGACGCTCGGTCTGATTGTCTTTGCACAGTTTGACATGCTGATCAACGTTCCGCTGCGCGGCTACTTGGGAATGTTCCTTCTGATTCTTGTCAGTGTCGCCGCGGGCTGGCTCTTGGGTTGGCGCGGCAATCGCAGCGCGATGGTGATGGCGACGTCCGTTCGCAACGTCGGCGTCGCCCTGGTCATCGTGACCGCGGCGTTCGCCGGCACGCGCGCGGTCGCCGCGACCACCGCATTCGCGCTTTTCCAAACCATCGTCATGGCCTTGATCGCAACCTTGTGGGGCCGACTGGACGCATCGCCGAAGCCAGATCCAAACGATCCTGGATTCCCGCCACCTGTCAATCATTGACCTATACTTGGGACGACTATTCCCAAGGAGTTTCCCCATGCTGATTCTCGGTGACGAAGGCCACTATCACGGCCGTTTCCCCTGGGTGACGGCGTCGCTGGTCGTCATCAATGTCGCGGTTTATGTCGCGCAGGTCATGCTCGGGCCCGGCTTCACGCTCTCGTACGCCCTGGTGCCGGGCGAACTTCCCATGTTGCGCGAAATCGTCGAGGCGCATCATCATGGCACGGCTCCCGACCTGCGCGGGCCGAATGACCGACCCAAGTTCACCATAACGAATGGGCCGAGCCTGGATGCGGCCCCGAAATTCTACTGTCCGTCGCCGGTCCTCACGCTCTTCACCTCCTTGTTCCTGCACGCGGATATCTTCCACCTGATCGGCAACATGTGGTTTCTCCTGGTATTCGGACGCAACGTCGAATGCGCCATGAATCATGGGCTGTTCTTCGCGTTTTACTTGACGTGCGGCGTGGCGGCGGGGCTCGCACATTCCTTCAGCGATGTCTACTCGATCATCCCGTGCATCGGCGCCAGCGGAGCGATCTCCGGCATCATGGGAGCGTACATCTCCATTCATCCCTTCAACAAGATCAAGGTCTGGCTCTTCATCGCCGTCCTGGAAGTCCCTGCGTTGATTGTGATCGGACTTTGGTTCGTGCAGAACTACGTGTCCGCCATGCTCTCGCTGGAGGTGACCGTCAACAACGGCGGCGTCGCATACTGGGCGCACCTGGGCGGCTTCGTGGCGGGCTTCGTCATCTTGCGGATGCTCATTCTGTGTTTGCAATGGAAGCACCGCGCTGCCGGTCCAGCCGGCAAGCCGATGGCGGCCGCCAAGAACGACGAGGCCGATCCGTTCGCGACCTTCATGACGGTGCAGACGGTGCGCAAGATTCGGGAACAACAAAGTGATTGAGTCGGGGATGTTGTCAAGGGAAAACAACGACTCCCGACCCCTTTTTTTCGTCTTTTTTTCGTTTTTTTTCGGATGCCAAACCACGCCGCAAGCCAAGTGCGTACGTGGTCTGACGCGATTGGCCATTTCCCATTGATCATTGTCCATTTGCCATTGGAACCTCGGCCAATTCTTCGCAAATGGCAAATGGACATTGGTCAATGCTCAATGGCCAATTGTGTTGGTAAAAGGTGTCAGATAAAATGGGTCCGGACGCGGTCCTGACACTTTTTTCCTTTTTCTACTTCTTCTTCGGCATCGGCACCCACGCCGGCGCCGCCAGCTCGCGGTTCCAGGTCTCCCAGGTCGCGCGCATCGTCCGCACACGGTCAGGCTCCTTGGCTGACAGGTCTTTCTTTTCGCCGGGGTCATCCTTCAAATTGAACAGCATGACGGAGGTGACCTTGGTCTGATGCACGGGGCCCTGATCCTTCGCGTCGTAGTCATAGCCTTGCGCCAGTTTCCAGTCTCCCTGGCGGATCGCCCATTGTGGCCCGAAACGCCAGTACAAGGTCTCATGCGGCGCGGTCGCGTTCTTGCCCTCCAGGTACGGGAGCAGATTGACGCCGTCGAGCTTCCATTCGGCTTTCGCTTTTTCGCCGGCAGCGCCCAGGGCCGTCGCCAGCAGGTCGAGCTGGATCACCGGAAACGCGAAATCCTTGCCCGCGGGCAACTTGCCTTTCCATTGAATCAAGAACGGCACACGCACGCCGCCTTCCCACACGTCCCCCTTTTGGCCGCGCAGGATGCCGTTCAACGAGCCGTTCGGCCCCATCTTGGTCATCGGTCCGCCGTTGTCGCTCAAGAACACGATCAACGTATTTTCTTCGAGGCCATGTTCGCGCACGCTCGCGAGGATTCGGCCAACGGCATCGTCGAGCGCCGACATCATGGCCGCGTAACCGCGTCGGTCCTTGTCCTTGATGTCGGTGAATCGATTCAGGTATTTTTGCGTCGCCTGATTGGGCACATGGCAGGCGTTGAACGGCAAGTAGAGAAAGAACGGATTGTCCTTGTTGCGTTTGATGTAATCGACGGCCCGGTCGGCGTACTGGTCGGTTGTGTAAAACGCTGCGTCCTCGACCTTCTTGGGATCGGGGCCGACGCGGGAATCGAGCAGGTTGGGATTGAAGAAGGGCGTGTTGGCGAGCGTGCCGTAGAACTCATCGAAGCCGCGTTTCGTCGGGCGGAATTCGGGGCTGGCGCCGAGATGCCATTTGCCGATCGCGGCGGTGACGTAGCCGAGCGCCCGCATGCGCTGAGCGAAGGTGGTCTCCGCGAGGGGCAGGCCGAACGTGGTCTTGGCGACGCCGCCTTCGTTGAACTCGTGGCCAAAGCGTTGTTGATAGCGGCCGGTCATCAACCCGGCCCGCGTCGGACTGCAATACGGGCCGGAGACGTAGCCTTGCGGGCAGCGAATGCCGTTCTTGGCAATCGAATCGATGTTCGGCGTGGGAATGTCCTTGCCGCCGAACGCACCGATGTCCGCGTAGCCAAGATCGTCGGCGAGGATGACGATGATATTCGGCTTCTTGGTCCCCTGAGCATGCACGTCGGCGGCGGCCAGCAACACGGCCAGAGCAGCGGCGACGATCGCGAAAGGTCGAAACATCGGATGGTTCCTCTGGAGCGAGCGAGAATTCAGGCACAAGTGAAACAGGGACGAAGGCGAATTGGAATGGACGGTAAGCGGCGGCGGAAGCAAAGGCAAGAGAAAAAAGACCGGGACACCAATCGCGTCGGCGTCTCCACGTCCATCCGGCATGCCGGCTGGAAAATCTTGAAAAAAACCGACGCGCTCGCCTCCCAAACGACAACTATTATTAGAGCCTCGCAACAGGGGACATTAATCATGGCGATCGGTTCGGTGAATGGCCTCCAGCGGTTCGTCGGCAATGTGCGGCGAGCAGCGCTCATGCGCGAGCCGGCGCTCTTGCCCGACGGGCGGTTGCTCGAGGCCTTTCTGACGCGCGGCGATGAGGCGGCGTTTGCCCTCTTGGTGAAACGGCATGGGCCGATGGTGCTCGGCGTGTGCACGCGCGTCATCGGCAATGTGCAT
>DAIOGM010000279.1:6091-9969 GCA_036745215.1 Gemmataceae bacterium | reverse complement strand
CTGATTCCGATCAGTTGCGTCTTGCTGTTGGGCGTCAGCGTGTGGGTGCTATTCGTGCCGGCCTACATTCAATTGATCGTAAGCATGGTTATTTGTGCTCTGAGCGTGTTGGGAGTAATCTGGTTTACGTTCCAGATCATCACGATCGCCAAGGCGCCTCCGGGCACGGGTATGCCCGGGATGTGGCGCATGACGGGTTTGCCGGGTTACCAGGGCGGGACCAAATAAGCTGGAAAGTCGTTGCATGTTCGAACCGTTTGCACAACCAACCGTGTTTTTCTTGATCGCCGCGTTCACCGCACTGTGCGCGCTGATGACGGTGATCTCGCAAAACATCGTGCGCTCCGCGACCTGGCTCTTGTTCACGCTCGCGGGCACGTCCGGCATTTTCTTCTTGCTCGGCGCCGACTTCATCGGCGCCATTCAACTATTGATCTACGTCGGCGGCACGATGGTCCTGGTCGTCTTCGGCGTCATGCTCACTGCGCAAGGCCCGTTCATCAACATGAAGACGAGCGGCGCCGAATGGGCGATCTCCATGGTCGCCGGCATCCTGCTGTTTGCGGTGCTCTGCTTCGGCACGTCCGGCTTCTCCGGCAGTTCGACGAGCAACGTGGGCCTGTTGAAAAACGAGAACCCGGAAGACTCCCACCACGCGGCCACCCTCGCGCAGGCCATGGCCGGCGTGGCGCTCGGCCCGGTCTACAAAGAAGCGACCATCGGCGCCCCGGCCAAGCGTATGCATTACTTGCTGCCGTTTGAAATCGTGTCGGTCCACCTGCTCGTCGTGCTCATCGGCGCCGCGTATCTGGCGCGCGCGAAACGAAAGACCGGTGAAAAAACATGAACGACTTGAGCATTGACCAGGTGCATCTTTATCCGTACCTCGTGCTCGGCGCGCTGCTCTTCACGTGCGGCGTCGTCTGCATGGCGACCAAGCGCAACGCGATCGGCGTCCTCATCGGCGTCGAGCTCGTGCTCAACGGCGCCAACGTCAACTTCGTCGCGTTCTCCAAATACAATCCCGCCTTCCAGATCGAAGGCATGATCTTCGCCCTGTTCGTGATCGTCATGGCCGCGGGCGAAGCGGCCGTTGCGCTGGCGATTGTGCTGAATTTTTACAACAACCACAACACGGTGGACGTGGACAGCGCGGAAGAGTTAAAGGGATAGTTCACAACGTGGCGGCAAGATTCCGATCTTGCCGGCCCACTCAACGGCAAGATCGGAATCTTGCCGCCACGGGAGTAAAAGGGTCGCCGATGTCTGAATTGCAAGAACACCCCGGTTTGCTCTTCGTCGCCGCGACGCTGCTGCCGCTGGCTTCGTTTGTGCTCTTGCTACTTTGGGCCGGGCTGCGCTGGGGCTTGCGGCCCTACGCCAAGGAAAGTGAAACGGTCAACACGATCTTCCAGGCGATCGGCGGCGAGGTCACCGGCCCCGGCCCCGCGTACGTCGCGCTGGGGGCGATCGCGCTGGCTTTTGTGTGCAGTTTGACGGGCTTCATTCTCTTCGTTCCCGACGCTCATCACCTTCATCACGTCGAGCACGAGATTCACGTACTGGAAACGAAGCATGCCGACAAGCACGGCGAGCATCACGGCGAACAACAAGAGCAAGGCGACAAGAAGAAACCCGCCGACAAGGACGAACCCAAAGGCGAACAAAAGAAGCCCGCCGACAAGGACGACAAGAAAGACGCCAAGGAAGTCAAGGAGACTCCGGAAGAAAAAATCGCCAAACTCAAGACCGAAAAAAGAATAATCAACGGCCACTGGAGCGGCACGATCGAATGGGCCCGTGTCCGCCCCACCCACGTCCCCGACCCCGGTACCGCAGAAGACCCAGGCAGCGGCACTGTGCTAACCCTCGGCTTCCGCATCGACATGCTCTCCGCGGTCATGTTCGTGATGGTCACCTTTGTCGCGACGCTCATTCACCTCTTCTCGATCGGCTACATGTCCGAGGAGTTGAAAAAGACCGTCGAGGATCATGAAGTCCACACGCCGCTGGGCCATCTGGAACGGCGCGGCCGATTCGGGCGCTTCTTCATGTATCTGTCGCTCTTTTGCTTCTCGATGCTCAACTTGGTGCTCGCTGATAATCTCTTTCAGGTATTCGTGAGCTGGGAACTCGTCGGCATCTGCTCGTATCTCTTGATCAGCTTTTATTTCGAGCGCACCAGCGCGTCGAACGCGGCGAACAAAGCGTTCATCACCAATCGCATCGGCGACGCGGGATTCATCGTCGGCATGCTCATCGTGTGGACGTACTTCGGAACGTTCAATTTCGAGGAGATCTTCACGCGCATTCGCTGCCCTGAAACCGATGCCCACGGCGAGGTAAAACTCAAGATCGACGGCAAGTCGGCCGCCCACAAGATTGTGCGAGCGAAGTCCGACGGGAAGGGCGGCCATGGATCGCATTCCGTGGCCACCGACAGCAACGGCGACGTTGCATTGATCTTCCCGCGCAAATCCAGTCATCTTCACGCACCGGGCACCATAACGATTGTTCACGATGAACCCACGAAGTCGCAATACAGCTATATTCCCTACTGGCTCCTCGTCGTCGCCGGCCTGGGCATCTTCCTGGGCTGCGTCGGCAAGTCGGCGCAGTTTCCGCTGCAAGTCTGGCTCCCCGACGCGATGGAAGGCCCGACGCCCGTCAGCGCCCTCATCCACGCCGCCACCATGGTCGCCGCCGGCGTCTACCTGGTGGGCCGCTGTTATCCGCTCTTCACGCCCGAAGTGCTTTTGACGATCGCCTACACCGGCGGCATCACGCTGTTCGTCGCCGCGACCATTGCCGTCGTCATGACGGACATCAAGAAGGTGCTCGCCTACTCGACCGTCAGCCAGCTCGGCTACATGATGCTCGCTCTCGGCGTCGGCGGCTGGACCGCGGGGCTCTTGCACTTGTTGACGCACGCGTTCTTCAAGGCGCTCCTCTTCCTCGGCTCCGGCAGCGTCATCTATGGCTGTCATCACCAGCAAGACATGCTCAAGATGGGCGGCCTCTATCCGAAGATGAAAATCACCGCCCTGTCGATGCTGATGGGCGTCCTCGCCATCGCCGGCACGCCGTTCTTCTCCGGCTGGTACAGCAAGGACGAAATCCTCGTCGCTGCCTTTGGCTTCGCGAAAACGCATCAACAGCATTTTCTGTTGTTCCTCCTGCCGCTCGTGACGGCCGGCATCACGACGTTCTACATGTTCCGCATGTGGTTCATGACCTTCGTGGGCAAGCCGAAGGATGAGCATGTTTACGAGCATGCCCACGAATCGCCGTGGATGATGACGGTGCCGCTGATTCTTCTTGCGATCCTGAGCGTGTGCGTCGCGTGGGGCATCACGTTCCATTCCGACTTCCCGCCGCAGCATCCGTCGGACAGTTGGCTCGGCCAGCAATTGCACCATTACAGCCAGCCCAATTCCGAGGAGATGCGGCTCGTCAAGGACGGCGAAGCGACGCCGGTGCTTGTCGATTTCATCGAGGAATCCAAGGCCGGGGCGGAAGGGCACAATCTGGTCGGCATCCTGGCGATTGCCGTCGTGCTCGTCGGCGTCTTGTTCGCGCTGTTGCTCTACGCGCCGCCGGAATGGGCGACCGGTTTGTATCCGCCGATCTTCGGCGTGCTCGATCCCGCCGACGCGAAGGAGCAGTTCCCGGCCATCCACCGCTTCCTGTCGCACAAGTGGTATTTCGATGAGATTTACAGCGCCGTGCTGGTGCGGCCAAGCCTGGCAATCGCGCACTGGTGCAGAAACTTTGACACGTACGTGATCGACGGCTTCGTCCATCTGTTGCAAAAGTTGTCGATGTTGACGTCGCTATGGAGCGGCAAGTTCGACCACGGCATCATTGACGGCCTCGTC
>DAIOGM010000279.1:0-6081 GCA_036745215.1 Gemmataceae bacterium | reverse complement strand
CCTGTTCGCGGACGTGTCGTACGGCGTCGGCAACTGGCTGCGCAATGTGCAGACGGGTTACCTGCGAAGCTACGTGTTGTTCCTGGCCCTGGCGGCGATGGCGCTGTGGATGCTGTTTTACGCCCTCGCCGGCGCGTTCGGCGGAAACTGAGCTTCCCGTCCTCGTTCCCAGGCTCTGCCTGGGAACGCACTGCCTGCCAGGCTCTGCCTGGCGTGCGCGAGGGAAGTCAAACTTGAGACGGCGAGGCAGAGCCTCGCGGATAGTGCGTTCCCAGGCAGAGCCTGGGAACGAGTAAGAAACTGCCACGAGAGTTATCCCATGACGTTTGAATCCGACTTGTTATGGATGTCGCTTTGCATATTCGCCCCGAGCGCCTTCGCGCTCGTCCTCGTGTTCCTTCCGAAGGGGACCGAGGAAGCGATGCGCTGGACCGCCGTCGCCGGCACCATCGTCACGTTCGTCTTGAGCACCTGGGTGTTTGTCGACTACCGATCCATACTGGAAAACGCCCGCCAAGCCAATCCCCCGGTTGACACGACATTGCAGGGCCGAGCGCTCAAATCCGCCAAGGATGTCGCGGACAATAAGGCGTTCGACGACTCCGATCAACTCGCCCGTTACCCGTGGATTTCACGCTTCAACATCGACTATTACCTCGGCACCGACGGCATCAGCATGCCGCTCATCCTCTTGACGACCGTCCTCTTCGTGCTCTCCATGATCGCAAGCTGGGGCATCGAGAAGCACGTCAAGGGCTATTGCATGCTCTTCTTGATCCTCGAGACCGGTGTCCTCGGCACGTTCTTCGCGCTCGACTTTTTCCTCTTCTATATCTTCTGGGAAGTCATGCTCTTTCCGATGTACTTCCTCATCGGCATCTGGGGCGGCCCGCGCCGCGAATACGCGGCCATCAAGTTTTTCCTGTTCACCTTGTTCGGCAGCGTGTTCATCTTGATCGCCTTGCTGGCCTTTTACTTCACGGACGTGCAGGACTTTGTGCACCCCAGCATGATCCAATCGGAGGCAGACGAGATCTTGAAGCGCCGACCGGAATTGCGCGAGAAGGCAGAGGCGCCGAAAAAGGAGAAGAAAAAAATAGACAAGATGGACGCCAAAAAGCAGGACGCTAAAGACCAGCCGGAGAAGAAGGAAGAGAAAAAAAAGGAAGAACCGATTCAACGCCGTGCCATCGCCGAGGTGAAGATCAACAGTTTCGATATCCTCGTTCTCGCGAATGCCGGCAAGAAAGCAATGGAATGGATCACGTTGGGCAACAACAAGGAAGCCAAGGACGAATTTATCAAGAGCATCGTCGATCGCCGCCAACTGGAACGCGTGCCCACGACACCGGAGAAAGTGCGCGAACGGCTCGGCCAGAGCTTCTTCAGCAGCAAGGTGTTTCAATACACCATGTTCCTCTTCCTCTTCGTCGGCTTCGCCATCAAGATACCGGTGTTTCCGTTCCACACATGGCTCCCCGACGCCCACGTCGAAGCGCCGACGCCCATCAGCATGATCCTCGCCGGCATCCTCTTGAAGCTCGGCGGCTACGGCATCATCCGCATCGCGTATCCAATATGTCCGTGGGCCGCGTATTCGCTCGCGGTCTGGCTATGCGTCCTCGCGATGATCAACATCGTTTACGGCGCCTTCACCGCCATGGCGCAGAGCGACTTCAAGAAGCTCGTCGCCTACAGTTCGATCAGCCACATGGGCTACGTGCTCCTGGGCATCGCGGTGTGGCCGGAGATCGGCTCGCAATACTGGGCGTGGGGCATGAACGGCGCGATGTTCCAGATGATCGCCCACGGCATCAGCTCCGGCGGCATGTACTTTTTGGTCGGCGTCATTTACGATCGAGCCCACCATCGCAACCTCGACAACTTCCGCGGCTTGAATGAGCCGATGCCGCTCTACGGCGGCATTAGCGCCATCATTTTCTTCGCCGCTCTGGGTTTGCCGGGCCTATGCGGCTTCGTCGGCGAGTTCATGGTCATCCTCGCCGCGTGGAACTTCACGACGCCCGATTTCCCCGACGCCGGCAAGGTGCTCGCGCTCATGGCCGCCCTCACGGTCGTCATCACGGCAGCGTACGTGTTGTGGACGATGCAGCGCGTCTTCCTCGGCGTCAATCCCGCGTACAAGGATTACAAGGACATCACGGTGCGCGAGCTCTTGTGCGCCATCCCGCTCGTGGTCCTCGCGGTGCTCCTGGGCATCTTGCCGATGCTGGTGCTGCAATGGATGGAGCCGCACGTCACCGGCCTGGTCGATTCGCTGGTGATGACGACGAAGATGTAAGAGCCGTTGGATGTTGACGTTCGATTTCGCGCCCAGGCTTTGAAGTTGCGGACGAGTGTTTCCTAATGAATCAACAACTGCTGCAATCGTTGACAAACGCCTTGACCGTTGACGGCCGCGCTTTCTTGCCCGAACTCGTGCTCTGCGGCACGATCATACTGCTCCTTCTGATTCGCCTCATTCCGCGTTATGATCGCGATCATCTGGGCTGGATCGCTCTGCCAATGTCCGCCATTGTCTGTACGTTGAGTTGCCTGCAATGGTGTCGCATCGAGTCGTTTGATCCGCGCGTCGATCCCGGCGTGCAGTCGGTCACCGTAATCGACCTTTTCGGCGGCATGCTGATCTACGACGATTTCTCCATCTTCATCAAGGTGTTTCTGTACGCGTTCACCACGCTCACGATCTTGTTGACGATGCTGACCAAAATCCCCGATCGCGAAGACTCGGCCGACTTCTACTGCTTGCTGCTTGGTTCGACCATCGGCATGTCCATCATGGCGTCGGCGAATCACCTGTTGATGGTGTTCATCGGCATCGAAATGGCGAGCTTGCCGAGTTACGCATTGGCAGGCTTCCTGAAAGGCCGGCGGCAATCGAGCGAAGCCGCGCTCAAGTACGTCGTCTACGGCGGCGGCGCGTCGGGCGTCATGCTGTACGGCATCAGTCTCATCGCCGGCAATCCGAAAATCAGCTCCGGCTTTCTTCCGACGGTCGTCGAGAAAATCGCCACGGGGAACCTGTTGAACGATCCCGTCATTTTGATGGGCGTCATCTTCATCCTGATCGGCATCGGCTTCAAGCTGGCGGCGTTTCCGTTCCACTTCTGGTGCCCGGACGTCTTCGAGGGCGCCGCAGCCGAGGTCGCCGCGTTTCTTTCGGTCGCGTCCAAGGGCGCAGCGCTTGCGCTCCTGGCTCGCATCGTGCTCGGCCTCGGCAGCTTGACAGGAACCGCCGACAACTATGCCGCCTGGAGCAGCGCCGTCGAATACCTCGTGCCCATCCTCTCCGTATTCGCCGTCGTCACCACAACGTTCGGCAACCTCGCCGCGTACGGACAGACAAACCTCAAACGCCTCCTCGCCTATTCAACGATCGCCCACGCCGGCTTCATGATGATGGGCCTCGCGACCATGACAAAAGCCGGCGCCGGCGCCATGCTCTTTTACCTCGTGACGTACCTCTTCATGAACCTCGGCGCGTTCGGCGTCGTCGCCATGATGCGCAACATCACGGGCCAGGAGGATCTGTCGTACTACCGCGGCTTCGTCTATCGCGCGCCGGTGCTCGTCATCATGCTCGGCGTGTTCCTCTTGAGCCTTGTCGGATTGCCGCCGCTCGCGGGTTTCGCCGCGAAGTTGCAGATCTTTATTGCGCTGTTCGACGCCGCGCAGGTGTATGGCCGGCTCGATCCGCCGAAGACGCATTTGACGTGGACGATGTATGCGGTTGTGCTCGCAGGCGGTTTGAACACCGTGATCAGCCTCTTTTACTATGTCAAAGTGCTCAAAGTCATGATCCTGGAAAAGACGCTCGAAGAAGTCGAGGACCGCCCCATCGAGCAGCGCCGCGTGCCGATTTTGCACGCGATTTTCGCGTCGTTTCTCGCACTCGTCGTCCTGGCGCTGGGCATCGTGTGGAACCCGCTCGCGGATGTCAGCCTGTCGCAAGGCGTCGCCAACTTCCGCGAAACGCCGACCGTCGCCGCCGCCAAAAAGGCGCCCGCACCCAAGGATGTGCCGGAGCCGCCCAAGAACCCCCCGCCGAAAAAAGGCGGCAAAGGCAAGATCATCCAAGGAGACGAATGACATGGACGCCCTGAGCCAACATTCGCTCGGCCGGCTGATCGCGATCGGTTCCAGCTCGCTCTTGCAATACTTCGGCCAAGCCGTGCCGTGGACCACGCGCGAATCGACCGGAACGATCGACAAGATTCTCGCCCTCGCAAAGGAAGAACGCGACGAAACCGCCCAACTGACGCGCTGGCTGCAAAAACGCCACGTGCGCTTGGCTGCCGGCGCATCTTTCCCGTCTCATTTCACGACCATGAATTTCGTCTCGGTCGATTACCTTTTGCCAAAGCTGATCGCCGAATGCACCAAAGAGATCGCGGATATCGAGCGACTCCTGGATCAGATGGACGACGAAGAAATCCGCAGGCTAGCGAGTCGCTACCTCGACATGAAGCGGCGCCATTTGCAAACGCTGCAATCGCTCACCGCGCCCAAAACTCCCGTGGCCGTGTAATCGCTCGCGTCGCTTGCGGTTTCGCGCACCAATCCGCCACCTCCAGGGGCCATCCTCGTGAAACGCTACCGCACGTGGATCCTGACCGACATCGCCGGCGACGTCTGGCTCGATACCTTCACCACCGGCAGCGACCGCGTCCACCTCGGCGAGTCGCAGCACTGGTCGATCCACAAACGCACCCTGAAAGGCGGCCTGCGCGACGGCATCGATTTCCTCGAAGTCGATAACGGCGTCTTCTCCTACTCGATTCTCCCTACGCGCGGCATGTCCCTTTGGCGCGGCCAATACAAGGGCATCGACATTGGCTGGAAAGCTCCGGTGCACGGCCCCGTCCATCCGCGCCACGTCAACACGTCGGATCGCGGCGGCATCGGCTGGCTCACGGGCTTCGACGAATGGCTCGTCCGCTGCGGCCTCGCCTCCAACGGCCCCCCCGGCGAGGACGCCTTCACCGACCGCGCCGGCAACCCGCGCCGCGATTTGCTCAATTTACACGGCCGCATCGCCAATCAACCCGCGTATTATGTTGAAGTGCGCGTCGGCCTCGATCCGCCGTTTGAATTGAGCGTCACCGGCCAGGTCGAGGAAGGCGGCCTCTTCTATCCGCATCTCGTCCTGACGACGACCTACACCACGGTCCCCGGCTCCAATCGCGTGGTGATTCACGACCGCGTCGAAAACCGCAGCGCACAAAGCGCCGAGATGCAGCTCCTTTACCACTGCAACCTTGGCCCCCCGCTCCTGGAACCGGGCAGCCGATTCGCGATTCCCACGCGCGAGGTCGCGCCGATCAGCCCGCGCGCCGCCGAGGGCATCGACACGCTCGAATCGTACGCCGGCCCCGTCGCCGGTTTCGCGGAGCAAGTCTATTGCATCGCCCCGGAGGCCGACGCCGCCGGCCGCACGCTCGCGCTCCTTTACAATCACGCACGCGATCGCGCCCTCGCCATGCGTTTCAATATTCGCGAATTGCCGTGCTTCACCGTCTGGAAAAACACCGCCGCCCTCGAAGACGGCTACGTGACGGGCCTCGAACCCGCGACGAACTATCCGAATTTCAAGACGTTCGAACGCCAGCAGGGCAGGGTGGTGACGCTCCCCGCCGCCGGCCAGTGGGAAACGACGTGGTCGATTGAAGTGCACGACACCGCCGCCGACGTCGGCAGCTTGCTCGCGGAAGTCGTCAGCCTGCAATCGCACTCGAAGGCCGTGGTGCATCACGTGCCGATTGCGAAATATTCGGCTGCGGTGAAATAGCAGGAACAATTGGCGCCGGGAATTCAGTAACTTCAAACGACGTGAATCACACAGTGTCTTTACCCCAAAGGGGTTGCATCCCAAAGCCCAGGGTCGCGCAGCGCACCCTGGGTCAACGAGTAACCAGTCCTGACTACTCCGAAGGGGTTGCATCCTACTCGGCGTGCAGCAATCGATACTACCCCTTCGGGGTAGTACGAAATTTGGACGAACGTTTCCCAGGGTGCGCTGCGCGACCCTGGGCTTTGGGATACAACCCCTTCGGGGTAAAT
>DAIOGM010000278.1:6905-10048 GCA_036745215.1 Gemmataceae bacterium | reverse complement strand
GGATCGTTGCCGCCGCCGGCAGCGAGAACCTCGCCGTCGGGCGAATAGGCGAGACACAGGATGCGATCGCCGTGCCGCAACTTGGCGGTGCCGATGCGCAGGAAGCTGCGCGGCGGCAACGCGTCGATGCCGGTGGGCTGAGCATCGGCAAGCGTCGTGATGAAGAAGAAGCTGAAGAGGGGAATCGAAAGCGTTCGTTTCATGGCTCGTTCCGTCGTCGTATTTGGAAATGAACGTTCCGCAATCATGCCCGGGCCGAAAGGCTGCTGTCAGAATTACACATAGAGAAGACGAATGAAAAGGGCAAAACGATCATGATGACGCGCGATCATGACCTAGAACATTGGTTCGGAAACGAATGTGTCCGCGTATGCAATTGCATCATCAAGTGTTAATCGTACTTGATAGGAACATGGCGTCGTTAATTGCGGAATTCTGACTCGTAAGTCTGAATTGGCCGTGAATGCGTCGTTCTTCCAGAAATAGTTCTCGCCCGTCTGGAGATTCTTGATGTCGAGACGAACCGCGAACGACGCAGGCGTTCGCGAACTTGCATTGAATCTCACGGTTACCTTATTTTGTTCGAGTTCCGTAGCTACCACAAATGTCCAGTATTGAAAGAAAAGCTGTGGGCTCTTTTTTACGCGCTTGTGTATTTTCAGCCACGTCTTGAGATTTAGAAGTTCTCGCAACGTACGTGATTCAGCTTCCGAGCGACATACAATCCATTTGAGCGAATCCAGGCCTAGTTCGTTTGGGATAAGGACTTCCGCGTGTCGGTGGTAGACGATGTTGCGCTTTTCGTTATCATTCAATCTGCCGTCGTGAAATACCTTTTCAAAAGGAATGGTCTGAAAAAAACTCGCATCATTACCGACACTTGGTTTGGAGACTGCCACATTGCCGTCACTAAAATAAGTTGAGTCAGCCGTCAAAAGCGTATCGGCGTCGAAAACAAGAAAAATCGGCATCGGGCAATGTGCCTTGAGACTACTCAAGCTTGAAATAGGGCGAAAACCCTCATTGTGATATTGGGTTGGCGTTCGAGGTCGGAAATACAAGCGGACATAATCCTTCCACTTTTCGTCTGTTTGTTCAATCACCTGCTGACTCGCAATGTCTTTTTCAATATTAACTCGACTTCTGCAGACTAGTTTTCCGCTTTCCAGAATCTTGACCGCATTCGAAATGTCGGTGAAATGAAAAAGGAAATCTGGCCACCACTGCCGGGCGGGTCCAAGCCACGTTGAAGCGCGCAAAGCTGCGAGTTTTTGCAAAATAACCGCGGCATCCTTTTTCTTTGCATTCATGATTGGCTTGCTTCGTGCACTTCGTGAGGCCCAGCAGGATGCTTCTTTTCTCTGGGCACGAACTGAATTGCATCACTGTATTCTTCAAGTTTGCCCGACTTGCTCTGTGACAGGTGAGTCAATCGCACGTAAGGTAGCGATGCGAACAAAGCCATGACTTGATTCGCATGCAAGTCCAAACCATCGACAAGGCTTCGCGCCGACAGGAAACCTGTGGATCGAAGATTTTGCCAAGTTTCGAGGAGCGATTCCTGCGGAATGAAGGTCGATTCGCTATCAACCAGTTGCAAGCCGAGCTCTGGCGAATCAACCGTACGCACTGTGAACGGCCGCGCGCCAGTTACGCTTTGGAATACTCGTTCCGTACCTATCATTGCGGTAATATCCTCCCAAACTTCATCAAAGTTCAAGTTCTCCGGCTCGGACCGTAGCCACCTCTTGGTACGTTCAATTTCCAGGTGTTCTGGTTTGGCCGTTTCGCTGCGAAAGTGATGCACGAAAACGTCAATTGGGAGCGCGCTAAGGTATTGCTCCATAAGCGGGCGAACTCTAGTCGCCCAATCTAATTCGCCATTGCCACAGCCAAGGCGAGGAAAAGCGATGCTCGTTATTCCATTTCGCGCATAGCCAGCGACGAAGGCTTTCAGGCCTTCCTCGATGTACTCAGGCTTTGAAGGGTGTCGCCAGTGTTTTTTTGTGGGAAAGTTAAGAATCCACTTGTTTGGACTCCGATAGAGATAAAGTTTGCCAATTTCCAAAGCGTTGCTTTCGCAACGTAACTGGTACTCTCGGAACATCTCTGGAAAGTAGGTTTTGAAGTCCTTAGCGATCCCTTTACCCATTACACCTACAATGTTGACCGTATTCACAAGCACTTTGGCTGGTGAAAGAAACAAGCTACCATCGACGTATGTCAACATGTCCACACCGTTATTTCCCAGAAACATTACTATACCAATGTACATTACACTGCCGTTTTGTCAATAGCTATTAACGTGTTTTCTTTTACGTTTGTCAATGATACCGCCGTCACTGCGACCAAGAAAATCACGAACCAGGAAACAAATGCCCCCACCCCAGGAGATGCGCGTCCTTGGGCAATTTGTCCGTCGGTTGCAAGTAGCCGGCCATCACGAGCGTGCCGACGTGAAAGTAAACCGCGTCCCAGTCGGACGGGCTGCCGGGGTAATGCCCGAAACCGCCATCGGCGTTGCGGCACGACAGCGCCCAATCGGCGGCGCGGTTCATCGCTTTCTTGCAATCCTCGCGGCCGGCGCCGAGATGCTTCAGCATGAAGACGGCGTCGAAGCAGGCGTGCCGGTCGCGCGCCAGCGGATTGAGCATCCAGCTTCCGTCCGGCTTCTGATCCTTGAGCGTGCGGGCCAGGATCAAGTCGGCCTTCGGTGTTTTGACGTTAAGTAGTTTGTCGTAGTGCACCGCGTGAAACGTCGCCGCGACGTGATCGTTGAGATAGCCGTCCTCGGCCTGGATCATGGTGCCGCGCATCGCTTGATCGGCGCCTTCCGGCATCTTGGCGCCGGCGAGGCGATACGCGAGCGGGAAGAAGCTGCTCGAATACGCGGGGAGATTCTTGTAGTCCTTTTCCATGACTTTCGCAAATATCGGCAACGGATCGTACGCGGGCCTGGAATCAAGGCCGTGAAGGGCCATCAGCGCCATCGTCGTATTGTAGACGCGGCCTTGCGCAGATTTTGGATCGACGGTGCCGGCGGTGTGCACGAATGCGCCATCCTTCTGCTGGCGATTGATGATCCAGGTGAGCGTCTTGTCTTCATTGGGCAGCTTCCAGCCAAAGGTGCGATGAATGACGAC
>DAIOGM010000278.1:3940-6895 GCA_036745215.1 Gemmataceae bacterium | reverse complement strand
AACGTCGCCCGCTTGCCCGCGACCGCGGTTGTCGTCACCGGCGCGAAGTTGCTGTACGCACTGTCGGACATGCCCTTGTAATCGGGATCGACGCCGGGGCGGAACGAACCGTCTTTGAGATAGGTGGCCTCAGTGAATTTCTGCAGGCCCTTGAGGACCTCGGCGGCTGCCGGCTTTTTTTCACCGGCAACGGCGTGGGTGGCGGCGAGGAAGAGCGACGCAAGGAGAATGCTGTACTTTTTCATCGCATCAGGATACCATCGAGCGATTGAATTCGCAAGCGCTTGGCGAGCCGAGCACCGTAAGGTGCCGGTTGAGTCGAGGTATCCTCAACCGGCACCTTACGGTGCTCGGCTCGCCGGAGAGGAATTTTTCATGCGAGCGGCCATACTGTTGACGATGACGTTACCGACGTTCACCATCGCTCAAGAGCCAGTGATCCTCAAGCACGACGGCTGGGTGGCCGCCGTCGCGTTTTCGCCGGACGGCAAAACGCTCGCCTCGGCCGGCGCGGACAACGTCGTGCGGCTGTGGGACGTTGGAACATGGAAGGCGAAAGGCGTGCTCAAAGGGCACAAGGATTGTGTCAGTGCCGTTTCCTTCAGCCAGAAGGGAAACCTTGTTGCAACGGGTAGTTTTGACCGAACGGCCAGGATTTGGAACCTCAAAAATCATAGCGCCGAGCATGTGATCACTAACCACAAGGGCGTCGTCTTATCCGTGTTGGCAATCGACGATGTCTTCCCCTACCCATTCGTTGCGTCGGCAAGCGTAGACGGAACAGTCAATTTGTGGCCGTCCGCCGGTCACGAGCCTGTGGTCCCGTTTTTGCGAGGTCACAGATCATGGGTGAATTCGTTAGCAATGTCGACAAACCATTTCGGTAGCGGCGGTTCTGATGGAATCGTTTGCCTTTACAATAAACCGCTAAACGACAGAAAATATGAAGCTCTTGAAGGCGGCGCCGGCGAAGTCCGCTGCGTCGCCTTCAGCCCCAATGGCAAATTGCTCGCCGCCGGCAATCGGTATCACACCGTGCGCGTCTGGGACGTCGATTCGAAAAAAGAAATCAAGACGCTCGGCGGCCACATGTCCGACGTCTGGTCGATCGCGTTCAGCCCCGATGGCAAGACGCTCGCCGCGGCCGACACCGACTGGAAGAAGCCGTCGAAGGTCAAGCTGTGGGATACCGCCACCTGGAAGGAACGCAGCTCACTCGACGTGCCGGGCGAGATTCTGTCCATCGCGTATTCGCCGAATGGCGAATGGCTCGCCGTCGGCAGTTGGGACAAAACGGTGCGCGTCTTTCGCGTGAAGAAATAATCCACGTCAAGGAGACGGCCATGCCAACAGCAAGAGCGAGCGTCGCCTTTCTGTTGTTGACCTTCCTCGCGCCCGCCGCAGACGCCGGGCAGCGTGTGGACGGCCGTGGCGATCCGTTGCCGGACGGCGCCGTTGCACGCATCGGCACGACGCGCTGGCGAACCGGCGAAAGTCCGCTGCTGTTCACTTCCGACGGACGCTTCGCCGTCGTCAACGCCCCGAAACCTTGGCTTCTCGATGCGACCACCGGCAAGATGGTGCGCCGCTTCGACGAGGAATCGTACGGCGCTTATTTGGTGCCGGACGACAAGACGCTGATCGTCACCGGCTCGCCGAAGTCGGGCTTGCGGTTCATCGATATCGACACGGGCAAGATCAAACGTCGGCTGCCGATCGAGGGCTATCAGTGCTCCTGGTCCGCCGACGGCAAGCGCATGGCGTCGCTGCGATTTGACGACAATAATCGCCGCACCATTTCCGTCTGGAATCTCGACACGGGCAAAGTAGTTCACGCCTGGGACAAGCCGCTCGGCGATTTTCAATTGTCGCCGGACGGCAATACACTGGCCTTGCGCGACAACGATTCGATTACGCAATTGGACGTTTCCAACGGAAACGAAATCCGCCGCTGGCAAAGTGCGCCGCCCCCCTTTGGGCGAACCGGCGCGGCGAAGATCCTTCTTTTCTCGCCGGACGGGAAAATCCTCGCCAGTGTCGAGCCTCCCAAACGCGTGACCTTGTGGAATCCTGCCACCGGCCAGGTCATCGCCAAGCCGAATCTGGGTAATGCCCTGTACACCATGGGCGACGCGCCGGTGACGCTGGCGATTAGCCGCGATGGGCGCTATCTCGCGGCCGGCGGCTCGCGCGGCACGTTGTACATTTGGAACTTGATTGCCGACAAGCTGGTGCGAGCAATTGATAATGCCGGCGACGGTTTACCGATCTACGTTGTCGATTTCACGCCGGACGGCAAGACGTTGATTAGCCAAGCGCATTTCTATCCGTCGGCCCGTTTGTGGGATGTCGCGACGGGCAAGGAAATTTCGCCGCCGGACGCCATCGCGGCCCGCATCGATGCCATTGCATTCAGCCCCGACGGCAAGACGCTCGCCACCATCAGCCCCGGCGACGCGGCCGGCTTGTGGGACGTGCCAAGCGGTAAACTGCTTCGGCGAGCGAGCAGCCATCGATACATGGGGTTGAATTTCGGCGTCTCCGCATCCTTTGCTCCCGACGGGCGTTCGTTCGCAATGACGTATTTTCATTATGTAGCAACCTGGAACACGGAGAGCGGCATCCCCATCTACCGGACCTCGGGCAACGGCCCGCACGACGTTCGCCCCGGCGCGAATACCAGGCGATTGGTGTTTGCGAGTTGCTCGATCGATCAGGAAAACCTGTTGGCCATCCTTATCGACGACCCGAAGTTTCAGATAATGCCCCCCTTCGCCGTCGGTGGAGGCGCCAAGCCGGGACCGACGACCATTGGCAAATGGAACACGCGCACCGATGTGACGACGCCCTTGTTCCGCGTCGAGTCGAATAATCTCAGGCATCTCTACCTGTCCCCGGATCGCAATATCGTCGCGGGCATCGGCATGATGGTACTCGACATCAAGGTTGCGGGCT
>DAIOGM010000278.1:0-3930 GCA_036745215.1 Gemmataceae bacterium | reverse complement strand
AGACAAACACATTGTTCGCCTGGAACTTGCAACGCGGCGGTGAGATGTTTCGCATCGATTTGCCGGAGGCGTCCACGATCGAGCACGCCGTGTTTTCCGCCGACAGTCGTTGCATTCTCATCAGCACGAGCGACCGCGGCCTCATCAAACACAAGCACGATTTCTTTTCCGTGGAAGTCGCGTCGGGCAAGCTGCGGCGCTGGGCCGAGCACAAGTTGAACGAGCAGACTGCCATGCGCAGCGTCGTCGCTCACGAAAATCTGGTCGCGATCAATCAGAATGAGAGCATTTATCTGATCGATCCAATCGCCGGCAAGAAACTTCGTCGATTGAAGATCGATAGCCGCAACGTCACCTGCCTGGCGATTTCGCGGGACGGCAAGTACGTCGCGGCCGGGAGCGACGATACGACGGTGCTGATCTGGGATATCGCGGATTTGACCCGGTCGCCCGTTCCAGTCCGTTTGTCCGATCAGGAATTGGACGACGCGTGGGGCAAACTTCGGAGCGACAGCGCGGAAACGGCGCACCACGCGATCGGCCGATTGAGTCAGGCGTCCGATCAGTCGGTTGCTTACTTAAAGACGAAGCTGCAGCGCGTGCCGGTCGTGCCGGAAGAGCGCGTCGAGCGGCTTGTCAAGCAGCTCAATAGCAAGCTCTTCGCCGAACGGGAACAGGCGACGCAGGAACTGAGCCGGTTGGAAGACGTGACGGAAATTGCTCTGCTTGATATCGTCAAGAGTCCCCCGTCGCTGGAGACGAAACGCCGGGCGGAAGATTTATTGCGTCACCTTCGCGAACGGCGTGCGAAGGGGCCGTTTCCTCTTTCGGGAGAATTGCTGCGCGATGTCCGCGCCGTCGAAGCGCTGGAACGAATCGGCACGCCGGAGGCCGAACGCTTGCTGAAGCACCTGGCGTCGGGTTCGCCGCCTGCCATCGTGACGCGCATGGCCGACGACGCCCATGATCGACTACAGAGCCTGAGGAAAAAGTGATGCCAAACATGTCCACGCCTTGGTCCTCCATCGCCTGCTTCCTCGTCGCGGCCTTGCTTGGCGCGATCGGACAGTTTCTCTACAAGACCGGCGCCGCGGCGGCCGACGCCGGCATTCTCAGCTATCTGTTGAACTGGCGTTTGTTGACCGGCGTCGCCTGTTACATCGCGGTGATGGTGTTGTTCGTCGCCGGCTTCAAGCAAGAAGGCGCGTCGCTAACCGTTCTCTATCCGCTGTACGCGTCCACGTTTATCTGGGCGGCTTGCATTGCGTACCTGCACGACAAGACGCCGATCACGCCCATCAATGCACTTGGCATGCTCCTGTTGGTCGGCGGGATGTGGCTCATGGGGGTGCGCTCGTGAGCGACGGCCCCCTCACCCCCGACCCCTCTCCCCCGGAGGGGAGAGGGGAGAAGTACCAGCCCACCGAGCGGCGGCCGATCGCGTCGCGCAATCTTCGAATCGTTCAATGGATGGCGACCGCGTTGGTTCGACTCAACGTGTCGCCGAATGCGATTTCCGTCGCCGGCATGATCTGCGCCATCATCGGCGGGCTCGCGTTTGCGGCGACCACGCAATGGCCGGACTTTCAACGCGTCTTCTGGCTGACGGCGGCGCTCATGATTCAAATGCGGCTCATGGCTAACCTGCTCGACGGCATGGTCGCGATCGAGAGCGGCAAGGCGTCGCCGGTCGGCGAACTGTACAACGAAGTGCCCGATCGCGTTTCTGATGCCGCCATTCTCGTCGGCGCCGGCTACGCGCTCGGCGGCGATGTCGCGCTCGGCTTCACGGCGGCGTGCGTCGCGATCTTCACGGCATACGTTCGCGCCATGGGCAAGGCCGCCGGCGGGCCGCAAGATTATTGCGGACCGATGGCGAAGCCGCAGCGCATGTTCGTCATGACGGTCGTCGGCGTCTACCTCGGCGTCGCGCCGGCGGATTGGCAACCGCTTTGGCACGATCGGGGTATCGTCGCGGCCGGGCTTTCGATTATCATTCTCGGAGGAATCCTGACCGCGCTGCGCCGCCTCGTCCGTCTGGCGGCTTTCTTGAATCGAGCCAAATGAGCGAGTCCACCCGCAATCGCCTGTTCGACTATACCCAGGCTTTCGCCGACCCCGTCGCGACCGCGGTCACGATCGCGCTCGCCGCCGTCCTGATTCTCGTGCCGTGCATTTTCGTCGTCCTGTCGCGATTGGGCAAAATCACCGATCCGATGCGCGGCGAACTCTGGCGGCGTTACTTCGCCTGGCTCGTCCTGATCCCCCTGCTCTTGGTTCCAATCCTCCTCGGCGCGGCGTGGACCATTCTCGGCTTCGGCGCCCTCAGCGTGTTTTGCTATCGCGAATATGCACGCGCCGTCGGCCTTTTCCGCGAGAAGGTGCTGAGCTTGCTCATCGTCATCGGCATCTTGCTGATCACATTCGCGGTGTTCGATCACTGGTACAATTTCTTCCATGCTTTGCCGCCCTTGATCGTCGCCACGTTGATCGCGGCCGCCATCTTGCAGGATGAGCCGAAGGGTTACATCCAGCGCGTCGCCTTGAGCGTGCTCGGTGTCGCATTGTTCGGCGTCGGCATGGGACACATCGGCTACATGGCGAACGACGTGGACTATCGGCCGCGCGTCATCCTGTTTTTATTGGCCGTGGAAGCGAACGATGTGTTCGCGTTTCTCGCCGGCAAGACGCTCGGCAAACGCAAGCTCTGTCCCAACACGAGCCCGAACAAAACGATCGCGGGCGCGGTGGGAGCGCTGGTGTTGACGACGCTGCTCGTGGCGGGCATCGGCAAGTACGTCTATCACGGCACGGAGCTGGATAGCTGGCCGCTCCTGGCGCTCCTGGGCGTGCTTCTCAGCCTGGCGGGGCAACTTGGCGATCTGGCCTTGTCGAGCATCAAGCGTGACCTGGGTGTGAAGGACATGGGCGTCCTCATCCCCGGGCATGGCGGTTTGCTCGATCGCTTCGACAGCATCCTGCTCGCGGCGCCGGTATACTTTCACTACGTCGGCTACTTCGTGGGCTTCGGTCTCACGTCTACACCGCGCATCTTGACTGGAGGCTAACACATGGAGCCCTGGCAGCTCGAACCGGCGCACGACCACGGCCTGTCCATGAGCCAGCGCACGCGCAGCCTGCAGCGCGAGAGCGGCCTGGTTTCCACTGCGTTGCACTGGACCTGCTGGACGATCATTCGCTCGTACCTGGGCCTCTATCATCGGCTCTCGATCGTCGGCCGCGAGAACCTGCCGCCCGAGCCGCCCTATATATTGGTGGCGAATCATACGAGTCATTTGGATGCGCTCGTACTGGCCGCGCCGTTGCCTGCGCGGTTGCGCGATCGCGTCTTCCCGATCGCGGCGGGCGATGTGTTCTTCGAAACGCCGATGATATCGGCGTTCAGCGCCTTCTTTTTGAACGCGCTGCCGATGTGGCGAAAGAAATGCGGGCCGCACGCGTTACAAGAGTTACGTGATCGCTTGCTGAGCGATCCGTGCGTGTACGTGTTGTTTCCGGAAGGCAGCCGCAGCCGCGACGGGCAAATGATGGCGTTCAAGAAAGGCCTGGGCATGCTGGTCGCGGGCTCGCCGGCGCCCGTGGTGCCATGCCATCTGGACGGCTGCTTCGACGCGTTGCCGGCGGACCGCAAATGGCCTCGGCCGCGCCGCATTCGCGTGACGATCGGCAAGCCGTTGAGTTTTGCGAATGAGCCGAACGACCGCGAGGGGTGGGAGCGATTGATGCAAGCGGTGGAGGTGGCGGTGCGGGGGTTGCAGACGAACAAGATCGTTTAGTTTGGCCGGCGAGCCGAGCCCCGTAAGGGGCCGGGTGAGTCTGTAACGACTCAACCGGCCCCTTACGGGGCTCGGCTCGCCGAGCAGGAACATCACTTCGACAAAACGACCTCAACACTGTGCTTGCGCGGCT
>DAIOGM010000277.1:0-10102 GCA_036745215.1 Gemmataceae bacterium | reverse complement strand
TACAGCAGCGCCATCGTCTTCAACAACGAAAACCGCGAGCAACGTCGCTTCGGCGGCGGCGGCGATCACTACGGCAACTGGGTCTCCGCGATCCGCTCCGGCCGACGCGAAGATTTGAAGGGCGACGTCCTCGAAGGCCATTTGTCGAGCGCTTTGTGTCATCTGGCGAACATCAGCTATCGCATGGGCCGTTCGGTCGCGTTCGATCGCCGTAATGGCGTCCTCGGCGAAAATCGCGAGGCGAACGAGACGTTGACGCGCATGGTCGATCACCTTCGCGCGAACAATGTCGCGCTCGACAAGACGATGTTGACGGTTGGCCGACGATTGAATCTGGATGTGCAAGCCGAGACGTTCGGCAACGACCGCGATGCGAACGCGATGTTGACGCGCGAGTATCGCAAGGGATTTGAGGTTCCGGCGCGGTTCTAAGAAGTCTGTCGGCGAGCCACGGGGTTTATCCCCGTGGGATGGATATCCCTTCCACGGGGATAAACCCCGTGGCTCGCTATACCAAATCCAGCCGCCGTTTCGTCACCCGCGCCTTGTTGCACGTCGAACACACGCCGCGAATCACGAAGGTGTGCCCTTGATACTGGAAGTGATTCTGCTGACACACATCCTGAATCAACGTTTCTAATTGCGAATCCTGAAACTCGATCATCGTGCCGCACTGCTCGCAATGCAGATGATCGTGCTGCGCATAGCCATAATCGTGCTCGTAAACCGTTCGCGAACCCAGATTGATGCGGCGCAATAACCCCGCGTCCACGAGCTTGTCGAGCGTGCGATACACCGTCGCCCGGCTCACGCGAAAGCCTGCACCCTTTAATTCGTCGATCAGCTCATCCGCGTCGAAATGATTGTGCTTGCTGAAGATATAGCGCACCATGTCGCGCCGCTGCGGCGTGAAACGCTGGCGGCGCGGGCGGCTTGCCAGGTATTCGCGGAACTTCTCTTCCGGCGATTGCGATACTTCCACCGAAGGGAGCGCGTTCACGGCTAGTGCTCTCTGAAGATTGGATGTTTCTGTACTTATTGTACCTGCCGTGCCGTGAAATGAAAGCCGCCTGCGACGCGGCCGAGGTTGCTGCATCGCAGGCGGGAAGTCAGTCGTCCACTTCCAATCGTTCGAGCAAACGGTCCAGGGCGGCTTCCCACTTCTCTTCCGTGTCGTAGGTGCCGGCCGCGATTTCCCGGCGAATCCGTTCCACCAGTTCGTTGCGGACAGCTTCGGAGTCCTTGGACGACTTGCGGCGTTTCCTGCGGGGTTTGACGGTGAGGGGCGGTCCATCGGCAGATTGCTCGGGTGGCGCGTTCAGGCCTTGCCACCACGCTCGGGTCCCGCGAACGGGGCCGAGCAGCTCATCAGGGCCGTGTTCGTGCATCAGGGTCTCTCCCCTGCGGAGTTTGTTTGCAAAAACGATGTGACACAATCCTCCACAGGTTCATCATAGGGCCTTGAGTCGGCAAGAATCAACCCGCTCGTGCTGCGTGATGTGTCCCTGCAGCCGGGTGCTTCTCTTGACTTGTTACCAAGGGGTGTTTCGCGATTAAACACCCTTGCCGGTTTACGTAGAGTTTATCGTCGCGTCGCCGTGGAAGTTTGAGCGGATTGAAAAATGAATTTGCGCAAGGCGAGCGCAACGAACCTGTCATGCCAGTAGGGAGACTCGCTTGCGGCTTAGCGTTCACGCCGATTGTGCGAGGAAGAGTGAACCACAGATGAACACAGATCAACACAGATGGTAAGAACCTGAGATTCCGTTGTTAACACGATGATGATGAAACGAATCATGTAGCCGCATTCGCCAGAATGCGGGTTTGGCGTGGCGCGGCCCGCATTCTGGCGAATGCGGCTACCGAATTCCAAATACGGCTACGAGATTTGCACTTTCAATACGTCAAAGCAAAACTCGGCACACGTGCACTATTCTTGTCTTTCCCATCTGTGTCTATCTGTGTCCATCTGTGGTTAACTCGTTCATCCGCATTCACGCATCGCCTTGTCGCGGCGCTTGACCATGCGCAGCACGTTGCCGCATTGATCCGCGCCGCGGCGCGTGCACGTCAATTCGTCCATCAACGTGCGCATCAAATAAACGCCGCGGCCGCCGATGCGCATTTCGCCGGGCGGCAGTTGGGGCACCGCGTCCAGATCGAACGGGTCGCCCTCGTCCTGGAACGTCAGCTCGGCGGCGTCGGCGCGGATGTGAAGGTGAATCTCGATCTGCGTGTCGGGCCGATTTTGATGAGCGTGCCGGACGATATTCGTGATGGCTTCGCCCGTCACGATCATCAGGGCGTTCGATGTCGTCCGATCCAAGCGATAAGCTTCGCAAGCGGCTTCGATGAAGCTGCGCGCAACCGAAAGCATGCGCAGGTCGCTTGGGAGGGTCAAAGAAAAGTCGGCGCCGTCCATTGGCAGGTCTCCTCAATCGGCCGCCAATGGTGGTTCGATTCCTAAGTGAACTTTTGTTCATGAACCGATGGCAGCAAAATGGTGCGTCTTCGCCATTTCAGCGTATCCATGCAAGTGTCCGGGCACAAGGGGAGTTCGACATGACCGGTTCAGGTGCGGATTGTGACGATTTTTTCGATTTTTCGGCCTTTGACGGAAATGCTTGAGTTAAACTAGATTGCGATCCTGTCAGAAGATGCGGTCGCTCCCGTCACTCCGAACTCCCCGGACGGAAGGTATGTCCTTCCTGTGAAAAATGGTGATTTTTTGCCGACCGCGCTGGCAATGCCTTGATGCCGATGCGTATAATGGATTAGCTTCACCCAACCTCTGGAAGCGATTCCACTTGCAATCTCCCGTCCATGCCGGAACCGTTGGAAGGCAATGCATCGCCGCGGCACCAGGCCGATCCCGCGCCGTCGTCGATTCGATTATCCGAGGATAGAGCCATGAAACGTTTATTGGCCCAAGAGTTGGCGAATCGCCGCGCCGTGTCCCGACCAAACCGCGCGCCCATCAAGGAGAAGTTCAAAGAACCGGTTATGACGAAACGAACCCCGACGATTTCTGATGATCTTTTGGATGCCGATTTCCCCATCGACACGCACGCCGCCGAAGAAGAAACGACTGGCTCCAGCGGCGGCGCCGATGATGCGCTCGGACTTTATCTCAAGCAAATGGGCGCGATTCCCTTGTTGAATCGCGAAAAAGAACTCGCGCTGGCGACCCGGCTCGAAATGTCCCGCCGGCGTTATCGCCGCTCGATCTTGTTCTCGTGGTGGTCGCTCGAACGGCTCGTCGCCGTCTTCGAACGCATTCATGCGGGCCAGATGCCGATCGATCCGCAAATCGATGTCGTGCACAGCCTCAATTTGAATCGCGAGAGCATCCTGGCGCGCATGCCGCACAATCTGCGCACGCTCCGAAAACTGGTGCAGGCCGCTCACAAGGATTTCGCGATCGAACAGCGCACGCGCACCGCGCCGGGCCGCAGCCGGGCGCAACGTCAGCGCTGGCGCAACCTTCGCAAGGCGATTCGCTTGATCGAAGAGCTGTCGCCGCGCACCGAGTTGTTGGATGCGCTCGTCGAGGAATACGATCGCCTGTATCGCCACATGCGCGATCTCGAGTCGGTCGCCAACGCGCCGGGCCGATCTGCCCACGTGCGTGCTCAGGCGACGCGCGCCGTCAAGGAACTGCGCGACAAGATGCGCGAAGTCCTGGCCACGCCGGACGACATGGAACTCTTGCTCCGCGTCATCCGTCGGCGGCAGACGCGCTACCAGCAATTCCGCAGCGACCTGGCCGAAGGCAACCTGCGCCTGGTCGTGTCCATCGCCAAGAAGTATCGCGGCCGCGGACTGTCGTTCGCCGACCTGATTCAGGAAGGCAATCGCGGCCTGATGCGTGCCGTCGATAAGTTCGAACATCGCATGGGCTTCAAGTTCGGCACCTACGCCACCTGGTGGATTCGCCAGGGCATTCAGCGTGCCCTCGCGGACAACGCTCGCACCGTGCGCGTGCCGTGCCATCAAGTCGGCATCCTCGCGGCCATCGAACGCGTCCGCGGCGAACTGATCGTAAAGTCCGGCCGCGAGCCAACCGTCGAGCAGATCGCGCAAGTGCTCGGCACCACCGCGGAAGAAACGAAATCGCTGCGCGCCGTCGCCCGTCAGCCCTTGAGCTTGCACGAACCGATGGGCGACGACGCCGAACGGGCGTTGAGTGAATTCCTCGACGATCGCCACGTGATCAGCCCCGGCGACAACGTCGATGCGACGCTGTTGAAGGAACGCGTTGCCGAAGTGCTGCGTTCGCTCACGCCGCGAGAGCGAGAAGTGATCGAGATGCGTTTCGGCCTCAAGGACGGCCAGCCGCGCACGCTGGATGAGGTGGCCCAGAGCTACGGCATCACACGCGAGCGGATTCGGCAGATCGAGGCCCGCAGCCTGACGAAGCTGCGGCAGCCGGTCCGCAGTAACCGTCTCGCTGGGTTCGCTGACAAAGAAAAGTAAGACACCTTGGAGTGCGGCGCTTTAACGCCGCTTTCCTTCTTTCTTTTCTTTTGAGCTTCAAAAGAAAGAGAAAGAAAGAAAAAAAGCGGCGTTAAAGCGCCGCACTCCAAAGAACGAAAAAAGGCGACACTTTGTGTGTCGCCTTTTTTCGTCTTTCGGGCTTTCGTGATTAACGAATGGCCTAAGGCGCGGCAGCGGTGGAAACCGGCGTAGCCGGATTGTTGCCCGTTGACGGCCCCTCGCTTCGCATTGCCGCGTGATCGGTCTGGATGCGAACGCGATACTGTCCGGTGGACGCATTGTTCCACGGGCTCGGCACGATCAGCACGAACAATCGGCCTTCTTCCGTGACGACGCTGTCATAACGTTCGCCGATGAAGAACGCCTTGCCGTTCTCGCCGACCTTGCCGATGAGAGCTCCCGCCATGAACTGGCCTCCCTTGCCGGCCGTGTTGTAACCCTTCGGCGCCGCCATGTACTGGCCGGGACCTTGTGGCCACAAATCGACCTGACCTTCGACCGTGATGACGAGCCGTTGCTGCGTATCAACCGTGACGCCGGTGTCGCACCATTGATCGAGCGAGCTGCCGTACTTGCCCGCGTCAACGATGAGATCCTGCCTGCCGCCGTGCTGGCGCATGTGCATGGAGCGCAGCTCGCTGAATTTCAGCGACACCTCGCCGAAGTGCGGCGAATGCGCTTTGAGCGACTGCGACGTGATCTTGCCGATGATCGGGAATTCCGCGGTGTGGATGACGTCCTCATCGCGAATCTTCAGGAGCTCCGGCGCGACCCGTTCGGACAGTTGCTTGATCAACCCGGCCGCACGATAAGCGACTTCCATATCGCCGCTCTTGGACGCCCGTTGCAGGGAAGGATAGGCAAAATGACCTACCTGCATCAGGTCCTTGCTGGCGACGTCGCGTTCCTTGTAGACCTCGCTGGCGAGACGCTTGATCGACTGGTTGATCTGTTGATTGACATCGGGCGGCACGTGCAAGCCGAATTCCACACGCCGCACCTCGGCTAAAGGAATGGTGAGCTTGCCGTACTTCGTTTGCACTTCGAGGTCATCTTGCAATATCGTCATACGAACGACGCTGCCGTCGCCGAATCGAACCTCGGCCAGATTGGGACGGGGAGAGGAAGGGGTTGATGACTGGGCCGTGCACTGAGAGGAAACGGCCAGAACGAGACACAGAGCCACGTAGGGTGTCCTACCCATAGTTGGCCTCCTTCGGATGAGTTGAAACGACGCGATTGCGAAGCTGGGAAACCTCCTGAGTCCTTTTCATGGCGCTTTGGGCGCTCCAGGGAATCGCATCAGAACCTTAAATGAAGCATACCTCAAAATTCATCAAAAAATAAAGGTCAGTTGGATTTTTTCCTTGACACGATGAGAACTTCTTCATAGCCCGCTTCAGGTCATACATTATGGCGAGCGTCGAAGCGTAAGCTCGACGTGGATCGAATTGCGATACTCAACACGTCGCGCTTACGCCGCGACGCTCGCCAAGCTGTGTGTGCATTCAATTGCAATGGAATGAAATACAATCGATCTGCGTGCAGTGCCGCAACTTGAACGCGCGGGCAAAACCGCTATCATAGCACTGGTTTCCTTCGCCATTTCCAGGGGCTGGTTCCCATCATGCTGCCGCGGAAATACCTCTTCCCCCATGTGATCGAGATGAACTACCAGGCCTGCCGGCGCCTGGGCGTCAACGTTTATCTCATCGACGGCGGCAGCGAATGGCTGCTCATCGACGTCGGCTATCTCGACACCGTAGACGAGATCATCGACCTCATTCGCAAGATGGACTTCAACCTGTCCGCGTGCAAGATGCTCATCGCGACGCACGCCGACGCCGATCACATTCAAGGCATCGCCCACGCTCGCGAGTTGCTCAAGACGAAAGTCGCCGCCCATCCGCTCACGGTCGAGCCGCTCGAAACGGGCGACGAGATCATGACGTATGCGACGATCAAGGCGCAGGATTTCTCGATCCCGATGCCGCCGTGCAAGGTCGATGTCACGATCAACGAAGGCGAAACGATCACCGTCGGCGATCTCAAGCTCAAGGTCTGGCACACGCCCGGCCACACCGCGGGCCAGCTCAGCTTCAAGCTCGGCAAGCTGCTCTTCTCCGGCGACAACATTTACAAGGACAGTTGCGTCGGCGTGATCGACGCGCATCATGGCTCGAACTTGCCGGACTTCATCAAGTCGCTCGAGCGCATCGTCAAGGACGATTCGGAGTTTCTCCTGCCCAGCCACGGCCCCGTCTTTCGCCGCGACAATCGCATCTTGCAAAAGGCGATCGACCGCTTGACGCAATATCAAACGATGGCCGACTTCGGCACCTGCGCGGTGTCGTGGCCGTTGTTGGATGAGTGGGAGAAGGAAGTGCTGGCGGGGAAGATGCCGGATTTTGGGAAGAAAAGTTAGTCGATAACCAACTCAATGCAATTCGAAAAAGGCTTTAAGACTTGCGCTTCCTCGCCGGTTTGGCCTTTCGTGACTTGGTCGCGGCAATGTTGGCGCTCCCATTCTTGCTGACATCGGCAGACGGCGAACCAGCAAAATCGTTCGGATCATACTCCAACTCAACCTCGATAATGGGTCGCGTGACGGCGCCTCGAGATACGGGCACGCGTGTCGGCGTTTTCTTAGGATTCACGGTCATTCTCCGATCGGTATGAGTGGCAAATCCCACGTTGCCAATACTACCTCGTTCGCGAACAATTCAAATGCAATGACGCCCGCCGATTCCGCCCGAAACTCTCGGATCTTGAAAATAACTTCATCCGCTACGGTGCGTTTCTGCTTGGTGAATACCACCTTTCGCGGTTTCGTTCGTGCCAATCGGCGGCCGCGCTCATTCTTTATTTCGATCCGGAAATAGAATGTTCCCAATCCCTCCTTGACTTGTAAGTAGAAGAAAATTGGGCCAAGTGTGAAGTTCTTTTCAACGCCCGTCGGCAACAGGATCGAGTCAATTGGATTAACAAGCGTCGTGTTGCCAGCGTCGTCTTGTTCCGCATTCGCGCACGGGAAAAACAACCTCGCAATTGGCATCACTGCCATGTCGCACCTTGGTTCGAAACGATGTCATTGTAACTCCGTGATGGAGATCATTCTAGAGGTAAGCATACATTCGACGGGAGTTCATATGTTCAAATCCTGCACGCGATTGCTTTTCTTCTTTTTATTCGCTTCGGCCCTGGGTAAGTCCCAGGCGCAGGAAAAGGTGGTGATGGTCGATTTCGCGGCATTCCAAAAGCGCTTGAACAAGTTGCAAACGACCGCACCCGCGGGTTCACCCCCCGCCGCCCCATCATTCCCCTTCAACGCCGACGCCGCCCGCACCTATCAAAAAGCCTACGCCGACTGGCTCGGTTTGCCGCTCGAATGGACCAACGACCTCGGCATGACGTTCGTTCTCGTCCCGCCCGGCGCATTCCAGATGGGCTCTCCCGCCGACGAACCGGGGCACAACCTCAGCGGCTACGACGAATCGCCGCGGCACGCCGTGATGCTGACCAAGGCGTTTTACCTATCGAAGCACGAGACGACGGTCGCCCAGTTCCGCCGCTTCGTCGAGATGACGAAATACGCCACCGACGTCGAAAAGACCGGCGGCGGCAACGCGCATGACGACAAAGCCGAGTGGAAACATCGCCCCGGCACCAACTGGAAGAAGCCCTTCATCGCGGCGAAGTTCGATTTGGCGGACGGCCATCCCGTCGTTCACGTCAGTTGGACCGACTCGACTGCGTTCTGCAAATGGCTGGAGAAAGAAACCAAGGTCGATGGCCCGAAGTTCGATCTGCCGACGGAAGCCCAGTGGGAATGGGCCTGCCGCGCCGGCACCGGCGATCGTTTCTGGTGGGGTCCCGACGAAGACAAAACCGGCAAGGTTGCCAACGTCGGCGACAAAAGTCTCAAGAACTTGCATCCCAATTGGCCGCGAACCATCATGCCGATGGACGACGGCCATGCGTTTCTCGCGCCCGTCGGCACGTATCGCGCCAACGGCTTCGGCTTGCAAGACATGCTCGGCAACGTCTGGGAATTCTGTTCGACGAAATTCGGCCCGTATCCGAAGAACGCCGTCACCGATCCGACGGCTGGCGATCCGAAGCGCGGCTACGCGGTGCGCGGCGGAGGCTGGAGCAACGTCGCCGCCGACGTGCGTTGTGCGAGCCGCAACGCCGATCCGCCGCATTTTGGGCACAGCAATCTGGGCTTTCGCGTAGCGGTGTTCATTCAATGAACCACGGGGGCACGGGGGACACGGGGAAAATCCGTTGCATTTCCCCGTGCTCCCCGTGTTCCCCGTGGTTCATTTCTTGCCGACATGCTTATCCGCAAAATCCAAAAACACCCGCCAGTCGTCGCGATTCATCGCATGGATGCCGTCGCGAATCCAGTAGCCCAAGGGGCTATCCATCAATTTGCCGACCGCCGGCTTCGTCTTCGACGCCACGCCCTTCGAGCCAAGTAAGCGATACACCGGATCGGCGGCGACGAGCATTTCGAATTGGCCGTCCGGGTTCGCCCATTTGTCGGCGACTGCGTTCGATAACAATACGGGCCGCGGGGCGCACATCGCAATCAAGCAATGCTGATCGAACGGCAATCGTTCCGGCTCCTCGTTGAACTGTTTGAATCGCGCGTTGAACCAGTGCGGGAAGTTCTTGTTGATGCCCTTGACCTGTTCGGCTTCCTTGTTGCTGGTCGCCCGGCTCGGTCCCGTACCGCCGCAGCCGGCTTGATGCGGAATGGCGACGGCGATGCGTTCATCAAACGCGGCGGCCAGCAGCGTGGTCTTGCCCAGGCGTGAATGGCCGACGGCGACGATGCGCGTCGCGTCGATGTCGGCGTCCGTGACGAGATAGTCGATAACGCGCGAGTAGCCCCACGCCCAGGCGCCGATGGTGCTCCAGTCGTATTCCTTGCCGAAGTGCTTTTGGATGCCTTCGCGAACGTCGGTGCGATCCGGGTCGATGTCGCCGGAATAGAACGTCGCTATCGCGTAGCCGCGATCGATGATGTCCTCGATGTTCCATACGTCCTTCTGCGTGCCGCGGCTCGTTTCGGTGGCGCGGTTGTTCTTGACACCGGGCCGATTGGCGTAGATCCAGTTGGTGTTGAGATGAATCTTCGGATCGTCGAGCACGGCGTGGTTGCCGCAAAAGCTCATGCCGACGAACACTGGCGCCGGCCCGTTGCGTTTGTTGGGCACGACGAGAAGCAAATGAATCTTGGGGCCGTCGATGCCTTGCAGCGTGAGCGTGATTTCCTTCAACGTCGCCTTGCCGCCAAGGGCCTGGGGATCGACGCGTTCGACTTTGGCGTTGACCTTCGGCGCGGCCGGGGCGGTGCCGTACATGTAATGCTGGAAGAGCTTCTTCAATTCGGGCCGGCGTTCCTTTTCCCATTGCTCTTTGGTGGTGACCGCTTTGCCGTTGAACAGGACGAGTGGGTCGGGCAGCTCTTTCTTCGCCGGCAATTTCGCGGCTTCGGGAAAGTCGCCGCTCGTTGCCGTCGATGTGATCGCGAGCGCCATGGCGAGGCCTCCGACGCGAACCAGGATGCTGATCATGACCGTTTGCTCCGTGGTGC
>DAIOGM010000276.1:0-10224 GCA_036745215.1 Gemmataceae bacterium | reverse complement strand
TTTGTGGCCAAACAGGGCGCTTTCGATCAGCGTCTCCGGAAACTCGGTCAAGCTCACCGAGACAATCTTGCGATGGCGCCGCAAACTGGCCGCGTGGATCGCCTCGGCGGCCAGCTCCTTGCCCGTGCCCGGCTCGCCGAGCAAGAGGACCGGCAGCGATGACGCGGCAGCGCGGGTGAGCGATTGGCAAACGTTCTGCATCGGCGCGGCGCTGAAGACAAACTTGTCACGTACCACTTGATAATCCTGCACCTGCGGCGGCGCCGAACAACTGCGGACGGCGACCGTCAGATCCTCCAGGCGTTTCTTCTGATGCCGGCCTTCGTGAAAAAGATGATGCAGTTGCAGCAAATTCGCCAGCATCGACAGGGCGCGATGGGCGAGCGGATCGACCGGCGTGCGCATGCCGGGCTCGAGGTAGAACAGCCAGTATTGATCGTCGAGCGCCAGCTTGCCGACGGCGGCTCGGCCCGGCGCATCGGTGGCGAGAACTTCCTTAACGAGCGGCATTTGCACGCCGGCCTCGGGTGGATGGTCGCTGAACCAACGCAACACTTGCTCGAATTCGCCCGCATGCACGCCGCACGCCGCCAATCCGCGACACGCTTGCCGGCCGCCTTCGATGAACCCTTGCGCGATGAGGGCGCGATCGCCCTGCGCCAGCGCGGTCAACTGCGGCAAAATCGCCTCGGCGACTTCGCGATCGTCCTGGGCTTCCTTCATGGCATCGAACGCTTCGGACCATTGGGCCATGCGGTCCACGTCCCGGCCAATGCGATCGCGCTCGCGTTGATACGTCGTCGCCAAGGACATGGTGGCCACATCGTCGGTCTCGCCGGCGCAGAACGCCTGGATGATGAGAACGGAATAGCCGACACGGATACGATCGCCGGCGCGAAGGTGCTGCGTGCCGGAGATTTTGACGCCGTTGACGAGGATCGGATAGCGATTACCAGTCGGCGTGATTCGCAGGCCGTCGGCGTCGCAGCTGAACTTGCCAATGCCTTCCTCACCCCGCGTGATGCCGGGATCGGCGAGAATCAGTTCATTGACGTTACCGGATCGGCGCAGGGGAATTTCCTGTCCGGGCTGGATCGTGATCTGGCCTTTCTCGGTGGTCAGGAAGAATCGAATCGCTAACGGCGTGTCCACTTACCACTCCAAGACTCTTCGCGCCCGCGTGGGCGTCTTCATCAAGGATTCACAGAGTTTTTAACACATCAACATGCATGCAGCAATGAATTTCCTTGCGAATCATTCATGCTTTATGGGCACTGGTGTAGCGGGCGTTGCCAGACCACCGGCATCGCGCCACGGTTAACCGGAAGTTTGCCGACTTCCGTTACGAAGGGGGGCGCTCTTGCAACTAACCTTGAGCTGATCGGCGAGTAGGTGTTTTTTCTCATAGCACGCTCCATGGCGACGAGCCGAGTTTTTGTTGATCCTGAAATACTAAAGGTCCGATGCGCGTGCCAAAATCGCACGAAAGTAACGTTTTTCGTGTATCATGTTGATAAGCAAGTGGTTGCGGCTTTCGAGCAATCGATGTGCCAAGATTGCGTCGACCAACCACATTGAAAAAAGAGGCGCTCGAATTGAAAAAAGGGAAAGCCTGCCGGGATCGGAACTCCGAAACCATCGCCTCAATCCAGATTCGGAAGGACGATTTCTTCTTTACAATCGCCCGAGGCCGTGCCATGATTGGCGCGGCAATCCACACCTAACTACGATGTCCGGTTTTCTTCCTTGGAGCAAACTATGTCCCTGTCGATTTTGCGTGCCGGCATCTTGAGCCTGGTCGCACTGTTGTTGACGCATTGCAGCGGGCTCGCTGCGGTTTCTTTGATTCCGAACACGCTTGCCGTCGTCGTTGGAGTCAACCAGTATCCGGACACGAAGATCAAATCGCGCACGCACGCCGAGGCGGACGCGAAGGCGCTCTATGACGTGATCGTCTCCAAGGACCACCTCGGCGCCGATCCGAAGAATGTGCACCTGTTCCTGCCGAAGAAGAGCGAAACCTCCGATGTTGCGACGCGCGCCAATATTCAAGCAGCGCTCGATGCCATCGTCGCCAACGCCGGGCCGGAGGACCTTGTGCTGTTCGCGTTCTTCGGACAGGGCTGTCCGCTGGGCGAGCAAGTCGGCTTTTTCGTGACGGATTCGACGGCTGCGGATCGCTCCAAGAACGCGCTGGTCGGCAGTGATATCGCGAAAAAATTGGAAGGCCTGAAGACGCAGCGATTTTGCGCGTTCATCGATGTCTATCTGACCGAATTCGAAAACTCCAAGGACGCGGCCCGCGACCTCGATTTGCGCGGACTGTCCGGTATCGTCATGGGCGACCCGGACCTGCCCCTCACCAAGAGGCCAAAAGGTCGCGTCATGTTCCTCGCCTCGAACGGCCTGTCCGCGACCATCCAGCTCGACAAGCATAGCCTGTTCGCCCAGACGCTCCTCGACGGCCTGACCGGCAAAGCGGACAAGGACGGCTACGAACCCGACGGCGCCGTCATGGTCAATGAACTCGCCAAGTATCTCGACGACGAATTGCCGCGCGTCGCCCGCAACGTCGGCAAAACGAAAATCGAAAAGAGCCAGATGACCATCATCCTCCGCAACCCGCCGACGGAGTTCCCGTTGAGCCGAACGCCGAATGTCGCCGTCACGGCGGAGAAGCGGCTGACGAAGTTCATCGAACTGGCCAAATCGGAAAAACTCAGCAAGGAAATCTCCGGCGAAGGCGAACGCTTCTTGACCAGCATGCCGCGCGTCAAGTATCAGCAAGAGCTGCGCAAGCAATATCAAATGTTAGTAGACGGCGATGTCAAGCTGCCCGCATTCCTGAAAGCGCGCAAGGGCATCGTGGATGAAACGCGCCTGACGCGCGACGACGCCAACGAATACGCGTCTCGCATCGCAGTGGCGCTCGACCGCATCGGCAAAGGTTATTTCAAGGAAATCAACGCCGGCGAACTCGCGGCAGGCGGCGTCAGCGGGCTCTATCAATTTGCCGGCGAGTCGATCCCCGCCGACATTGCGGAACGCATCGATCAGGCCCGCGGCCTCAAGAAGGCCGACATCGCCGAATTCCTCGCCGACGCGCGCCAGGCGCTGCATCACCGCGAGGACCTCGACGATCGCAAGGCCGAGGAAGCCACCCTCAAGTACATCTTCACGCGGCACCTCGACAAATACAGTCATTACGTCGAAGCCGAAACCGTGCGCAAGTTCCGCGCCGAAACGTCCGGCAGCTACACCGGCATCGGCATCCAGGTCCGCCGCGATCCGGCCCGCGACATGCTCGTCGTCGTCACGCCGATCAAGGACAGCCCCGCGTACAAGGCCGGCGTCAAGACCGGCGACTGGATTGTCGAAATCAAACGCGACATGGATTCCGACGGCAAATTCCTCGCCAAGACCGAAATCATCAACGGCGTCGGCATACCCCTGGACGATGCGGTCAAGAAAATCGTCGGCAAGGCCGGCACCAAGGTCCGCATCGCCTTCGAACGCACCGGCGAGAAGAATCTCGTGGAGTTTGAGTTCACGCGCGCGTCAATCACTTCGGAATCGCTCTTCGGCGTCAAACGAAACGACAACGACGCCTGGGATTTCATGCTCGACACCGACAAAAAAATCGGTTACGCCCGCATCGGTAGTTTTACCGATACGACGCACCTCGAGCTTGGCCGCGCCATTGCGGGCTTGAAAAAGCAGGGCATGAAAGCGTTCATTCTCGATTTGCGATTCTGTCCCGGAGGCAAGCTCAACACGGCCCTCGAGATCGGCGACATGTTCATCAACGATGAGTTGATCGTCGCCACCAAATCCCGAGCCCAGGGCGACCGCAAGATCAAGGGCAGCAAGCCAGGCAGCGAACTCAACTTCCCGATGGCGGTTCTCCTGAACCGCTTCAGCGCGTCGGCCAGCGAACTCGTGACTGCGTCGTGGCAGGATCATAAACGCGTCACCGTCATCGGCGATCGCTCGTTCGGCAAGGGCACGGTCGTCAATTTCTCACTCTTCGAGCCGACCGGCGGCATCATCAACCTCACCTCCGCGACCTTCTGGCGGCCCAGCGGCAAGAACCTCGAAAAAATCATGACGAGCGGCAAGGAAGACGAAGACTGGGGCGTCTCGCCCGACGAGGGCTTCCGCATCAAGCTTGGCCGGCACGAGGAGACCGACTTGTTCGAGCATCTGCGCAAACAGGAAATCATCCCGCGCCGCGACCTCAAGGAAAACGAACCGCCGAGCGAGTTCCGCGACGTCCAGTTAGAACGCGCTCTTGAACATGCGCGGGCGCAGGCCAAATAACCTGAGCAATTGGGGGCCAAGCATGATTGGTTTTTGCACGCGCCTGACATGCCTGTGCTTCGCCATCATTCTGTCCATCGGCGCAGCACCGCACGCCCGCGCGCAACGGCCGGGCGTCAAGGAGTTCTACCAGGACTTCCGCGGCAAAAAACCGCTGAGCGACGACTGGACGCTGGTCGGCTCCGACTCCGACAAGGAAGGCATCACGCCAGAGAACACCGGCTTGCGCGTGCAGATTCAGAAGACGCGCAAGTCCTTTCAGCCGGTCGGCGTCCGGCTCGCCCATCCCTGGTCCGGCGATTTCGAGATGATCGCGCGTTACGAAATCGTCGCGCTGGAAAAACCGCCGCCGGACGCGTTTGCCGTCGGCGTCGCCATCAACTTGCTGGTCAAGAACGACGCCAAGCAGTTCGCCAAGCTGGGCCGATTCCTTCGCAACAACGGCGAACATGCATTCCTCGTTGAGTGCTTGCTCAAGGAGCCGCCGCGACCGACGCAACACGCGTTCCTGCCCGCCGCGGCGAACACGGGCCGACTGCGTCTGGTGCGTGAAGGCGCCCAACTGCGTTACCAGGCCGCCGACGGCGACGAGGCTTTTGAGGAGATTTACCGGGGCGAATATACGGACGCGGACCTGGAGATCGTCCGATTCGCGGCCAACAACAACAACGGCGCGGGCGCGGTGGACGTTCGCTTGCTGGAGGTGTGCATTCGCACTTTGTCCGCTGCGCCCGTAGCGCCGGACGCGGGGGACGGTCGGGGTCCAATCGCTGCCAAGCAAGCCGAACCGCAACCGTCACGTCTGTGGTTGGTCGTCGCGTCGGTTATTGGATTCAGCATTCTGCTGCTCTTCCTCATTGCGATTGGCGCAATGATCTTTCTGAAACGCCGAGCCGAGCCGACGAAAAAAAACGCGAAGGTCGCTTGACCTGCATCCATTCGCAATTGTCAGCCATCAATTGAAACGAGCCGAAAAGCGGTCCGGCGTGTCTTTTCCGCGTCGGCGCGAGGTTCTATAATACGCCTCGTTGCGTTCGGAGAGGTGCCAGAGCGGCCGATCGGGCCGGTCTCGAAAACCGGTGTGGGCGCAAGCCTACCGAGGGTTCGAATCCCTCCCTCTCCGCCTTCTTTCGATGCGCTCTCGTAAACATCGGTATTTCCATGATTTACGCGAGCGAATCGGATTGGCACACTCAACCGTGCCAATCACTGTGCCATTCGCGTTGCTCCTACACGCTGCGTGGCCGCCGCGCTGAGCGCGCACCCTGACCAGCCCATGTCGAACCATTAGCCAGTTGATTGGATTCTCACGAGTCATTCGACGCCTCGGCAACCTCCGTAAGTGAAAGTAGAATCGCCGTCGCCACCGTGGCGGCAGCACGAAAACGACGTCTGCGCTTTGCGCCGACGCTTTAAAGCAATTATCGCGCGCGCCGCCTGCGGGCTGAAGGGAAAAACGTGGAATTGTTTTTCCCTCCTCAAATGGACTTTTTTTAACAAGGCAATGTAGTGGCACTCGAAACTCTAAATCAGAAATGACGTGATTTCGTTCTGGCGGGACGCGCTTTTTGTGATGAATGGGCGGCATGGGGCTTTTCGAATGGAGCGGAGCCGATGAATTGCAATCGTGCCATTTGCTCCTGCGATGGCCGGTCGTGAAGGTGATAGTAGTGGCGCACCATCTTGCTATCATGGTGGCCGAGCCAGCTCATCAGTATCTGTTCTGGTACGCCGTTAGTCGCCGACGTCGAACAGAAATAGTGCCGAAACGAATGGAGCCGGCCATCGCGAAATCCTTTTTTGGCGGCGGCATTTGGAAACCGTTTCGCCAAGGGCTCCAATACCTCGCGAATCAAGACATTCCGGACCGTGTCAGGCTTCAGAATACCGCCGAGTGGGCCGTGGAAAATTCGCCCATCCGTTTGGTGATTGATCTTCTCCAAGATCGGCCGCAATTCGTTCGCGATGGGAAGCGAACGATCGCGATGCCCTTTGGTAGACCGAGCTGCGTCACGCTCCGTCTTCGTCGCCTGATTGCGGGTGTCCGTCAGCCGGATCATATTCTTGGCCCAATCCAGATCATCCCAACGCAAGGACGCCAGTTCGCTGATTCGCAAACCGGTGGTCGCTAACGCGATGATGACGCCGCCAAGCCACGCTAATTCCGAGTTGGTCCGGCAATGATCTACCATGCCAGCGACTTCTTCGGACGTGTAACAATACGTCGTCGTACCTTTCGGTTTCTCCAGCGTCAACGTGAAAGCGCAGCTCCCAGAGATGTACTTTTCCTCAATGAGCCATTTCATCGCTTGCTTAATTGTCGTCACCTCCAAGTATTCGCTTGCCGGTGCGTAGTCTTGATCGTCAAGCCAGGCTACGTACCCATTCAGGACGCTCTTTGTGACGTTTTGCCAATGTTGCACGCCGTCCTGCTTGGCGAAACTGAGAAACTTCGCGAAAACCGCGCGGTAGCGTTTTGCCGTCGTCTTGCCGGCACCGCCAGCCACCGGTGGCCGTTCGACGTGCTTTAAGTAAAGATCCCTGCCTACTTCCAAAGGAAGAAGCCTATCGTTTGCCTCGGCGAGCACCGAACGGTCGGCCAGCCCAAATTCGACGGCTTTGACGAGATCAAGCTGGCGAAGTTGATCAAGCGCCTCTTGCCGATCGCGCGTTGCGAGCGAATGGCGACCGACATTGCGCGGATGATTGGATCGGCCATCGGCGAAATAGACGCCGTCGCGAGTTCCAAGCAACCAGGCGAAGTAACAACCGGAGATTTTTTCCTTCTTGCGCTTTGCCGGCATTGATCAGTTCCCCTTTTTTTTCGTGGCTGGATCGACGGTTTCGCGCTGCCACCTGGGGCGCGGGCCATGGCGTCGATCCGTTGATGAAGTTGTAATTGGTGTTGGTACTGGCGCGGATGAAGAATGTGTGGAACGAATCAATCGTTCAAGCACATCAAATGGAAAGACAATTCGTGTACGGGGACCCCCGGGCTGCAGAAATGGTATTGTGCCATCTTTGACGCGCCGACGAAGCGTGCTCAGAGATATCCCAGTCCGTTTACTCAGCTCTTGGTAGGTCAAGCACGAACGCGGAGAATCGTCGAATGGCGTCGACGAAGTTGCGGCTTGCGAAATCTGCGGCGTTGTTTGGCCGTCCATGACACGTTCCGCTTATCGTACCCGGATATTGATTCGCGGAATCCCATTGCACTGAGAGTTCGCGAATTTGCCGTGAGTCGGCGATCCTTATTCTGCGGAACGAGATGGGACGGTCGGAAGGGAAATTCCTGAAACGATTTTTCCCCGTTGAGAATGAAAGGCGCATCACACGCCTTGGCGTCGCAAAGCGGCCATCATAAGTCGAAGTTTCTTGATGCTGTCCACTCCGAGAGACAAGAAATCAGCAAAGGCTTGGTCGATTCTGGTCACATTGCCATCGAATCGATCGCGGTAACGGCTCGCCAATACCGTGTCGCGAAAGAATGCGAGTTGGAACATGTGTTCGAACCGGCGATTGTTTAGGCCGTCTTTGTGTTGTTGATTTTGAACAATCATCCAGGCCCGGAGGTGTTCGGGAGTTTGTTGGCGTTGGTGTTCTTCAAGAACCTTTTGCAGCGGGAAATGCGCCGGCAAGCGCAGCGTTGCTGGAATAGAAATGGTAAACCTGCCGACTGAACTTGACGAGTTGCTTGGAAGTTGTTCACCCGTTAAATTGGCGCCGCATGGCTCAGGCAAATCCCAAGTGGGCAAGCGCTGAAGTTGCCAGCGTTCAAAAAAGGAATTGAAGTCCGAGACGAAATCGGCAAGAGCGTCTTCCCCATCCCGTGGCCGGCGGGATTGCGTTTTCTCCTCCGCGACGCGAACGGGATATGCGGGTATCGCACGGAGAATCTGAATGGCGTTTTCCCACCGGGCACGAAGCCGATCGCGTTCTGCCAGGAACGCAGGATTGGTCAGGAGCCAGCCGACATAGGCGAGCAAACGCTCCCAGAGCGGATCGAGCTGCTCAAAACACAATCGGAATCCGCGTCGCGCCTGTTGAATGGTGAAGTATTCGCCCCATCCGAGACGTTGAAATAACTCTTCCGACAGCCATGGGACTTCGGGGCGATTGAATAACGGGTACGTCGCCGGTCGGCCGTGAAAAATGCCAATTGCATGGTGAGCCTTGCAGAGGTCCGTCAGATTTTTTTCCGCAGCCAATTCTGCGTCCGAAAACCAACTCGATATTTTTTCATGGACCGCAACGATCAGGTCATGGGGCAATGGATAAACCAACTCGGAGTTGAGAATTTCCGCGCCATGGCTGGCCTTGAATCGTTCGACATCATCATTCCAACACGATATGGATGTGCAAAGGTTGCGATAATCGCTGCGGGAAATCACCGGTTTTTTCTTGGCCGCCATGGATGTACCCTCCTTGGCTTAAATTGACGTTGGCCCCCATTTTCAACCTACCGCGAGAAGGTCCATGCGCCAAGCCCTCAGCTATTGATCCTTGGAAATTCGAATTTTCTAGCCCGACGACGACCCCTCTCGTCGTCGACGAAAGGGGACCGCTGCGGCCTCTTCGGATTCATGGGGCGACCTGCATGTAACAAAACGCCAAGAATATCAAGGAACGCTTTTTTCGAACGGCTGAGTCATGAGAATGCCCTCGCTGTCGCCGACGAACGCGCGCCATTGCTTCTGCCATTGTTTGCGAAGTTGCGTAACGCGCGCCGGCGATAGTTTGTGTTTATTCGCGACCCATTTAGCCGCGTGCCCGAAACTCAAAAGTTGCATGATATGACGATCGCGCGGCGAGTGCGCGTTGAGGAAACTGGCCCAATCCAATTTGAAGGCGACCTGATCGGGAACGGATGTGCTCAAGTCGTCGGCAAGCAAATCATGCCATTGTTGTTCTTCATGCGGCAGGCGCCGCACGTCAAATCCGCGACGATGCTTCGCCGATTCGGACATAACGTCACGGGAGTTGAGTTTGGTGCCGACGTGCCTCCCGTTTTTCACATGCAGCACGGCGAACGTTGCCAGAGCTCTGGGAAACTTTGACGGATCCTTGCCGCGCTCTTTCAAACGTACGAAACTCGAAAAACCGGCGGCGACCGCTTCGGCAATGGCTTCCTCGCGGTCCACGGCAGGTAGGTGGCGAAAGACCACGGTCGCGTGGCGCTGGATCACAGGATAAAGCGGAAAGAAATCACCATGCAAAGTCGGAGACGAGTCAGAAATGCGTATTGAATCAAGACTGACGTTCATGGGTCCGATCTCCTTGTTCAGGGACCGTCCCCAGGCGGAGGCGGTCGCGTTTTGCACAACCGCCCCCGCAACGTGCGGAGGCTACTCGTTATTGGGGCGAAACAAGAGTGTCAACCTGAATAAACGGACGCAAAAACAAACACGTCGCCAGTTCCACGCACGAGGCGTGTAATGCGGCGTGTCAACCTGAATAAACGGACGCAAAAACAAACACAGTCACAGCGCTGCAAGGCCCTCGTTGAATTCGCACGATCTTGGAGTTCGAATAGTAAGCCGCGCACATCAAAAACAGCAACTGAAAACGCGGTCGAGGACCTCACCGCTGACTCGGTCGTGCTTCGGGCGGGCAAACAATGGCGGCCGTCAAAAGTCGTTGGCTGCCGTCCGATCGTCAAACGGTAGTCACGAATTCGGGAAAATACGCAATGAAACTGGCGATTGACTTGAAATTGATCTACTTCGTGGTCGCCTACTAAACCGACGTTGACGCAACAGAATGAATCCGCGCCGACGTATAAGGCCAATACTTTCACCCGTAGCGCGGGCAATGGCTCGATCAAGCTGTGATTGGTTCATATGGTGTCCTTTCTAATTCGACAGCGCACCTTGACTCATATCGCCAGGATTTTGTAGACTCTCC
>DAIOGM010000275.1:2188-10238 GCA_036745215.1 Gemmataceae bacterium | reverse complement strand
AGATCGCGAGCGAGGCCGTCGAGATCGCGCGTGTCGTAAGAGCGGTGGAGGATGCACACGAGCGACGCCAAAAGAACGAGGCCGGCCAGCGACGCGAGGAACGGTTCGCGCGATCGGCTGTCGGCGTTCGACGGCCCCTCTTGCTGCGCGAGCATGATGACGAACAGGAACGTGACGACAATGGCGCCCGCGTAGATGATGATCGTCGCCGCCATCAGAAACGGCGCCGCTTGCAGCAAGAACAATCCGCACGTGCTCAGGACGACGAGCGCGAACGACAACGCCGCGTGCACGGGGTTCTTCTGCGTGATCATCATGCCGCCGGAGACGATCGCGAGCCCAGAGAACGCGTAGAAAAGCAGCGACTCGACGAAGTCCGTGTTGGCGCGGATGAGAATCGCCGCGCCGAGGATCAGCGCAACGCCCGCGAGCGCGCCGCCCCAGAGCGGCGTCAACCGCCGCGCCCTGGGCAAGAGCAGATAGACCGCCGCGAAACCCAGCGCCGGCGGCAACAGCAGCAGCCAGTTCTCTTGCAAGAGCGGCATGACGCCGCGCGTTGGCTCACCATCGGCAAATAGGACTGCGAACATCAAAATCAAGACTCCGAACAATTGAACCACAGATGAACACAGATCGACACAGATAGAAATCTCAGCGATACGCCGAACCTTCAGGTATTCTCACTCTGTCTGTTTCCCTATCCGTGTTCATCCGTGTCCATCTGTGGTTGATTCCCCCGCCGGTTCCGACGCGCAACTCAAGGGGCCCGCCTTCGTGCGGATCGGGTCCTTGCCCATCTTGACCGATTCGTCGAACACGCTTAAGAGTTTTTCCTTATCGAACATCATCTCCTCGCGCGACAAGCCCGTCAGGTCGAACATCGACGTCAATTCGATCGCGTCGCACGGGCACGCCTGCTCGCACATGCCGCAGTAAATGCAGCGCAATTCGTCGATGACGAACATCTCCGGATACTTTTCGCGGTCCTTCCACTCCGGCGGCGCCGGCGCCGCGACGATGTCGATGCACCGCGCCGGGCACGCCGTCGAGCACAGGTAGCACGCCACGCACTTGACCCGCCCGTCGGCGTCGCGATTCAAGCGATGCAGGCCGCGATAATTCGCGGGCAGGTCAGGTCGCTCCTCGGGAAACTGCTGCGTCACCTTCGGCTGAAAGATGTGCTTGATCGTCGTCCCCAACCCCGCGGCGATGGCGGGAAAATACAGGCGATCGAGCAGCCCCAGCTTCGGCGCTTTCACCCAGCGTACGTCGGCGTCGGCGATAGGCATGAAATTACTCCTAAGCAAGGGCCTTGCGTTCGCGCGCCGGAGGCTGCGCCACGATCAAGCCGGCGCCGAGCAACACCGCGAGCGAAACGCCCGTCAATATCCACAACGATTGTTCGAATTCCTTGACGAACATCACCGCCACGAGGTTGACAAGCGCCATAGGAATGAACACCTTCCACGCGAGCGCCATCAATTGATCGAAGCGAAACCGTGGAATCGTCCAGCGAATGAGCATGTAGAACACGATGAAAAACGCCACCTTCGTCAAGACGACCAGCAATTTGACGATCGCCCAGGAATTCGGCTCGGCGATCCACGGGAAGTGCCAGCCGCCGAAGAACAGGATCACCATCAAAAAGCTCGTCGTGATCATGTGGACGTATTCGCCCAGCAAGAAAAACGCGAGTTTCATCGCGTTGTACTCGGTGTGGTAGCCGCCGACGAGTTCCTGCTCCGTCTCCGGCAAATCGAACGGCAAGCGATTGCACTCCGCGAACGCGCTGACCATGAACAACAGAAACGCGAGCGGCTGGTACCAGATGTTCCAGTCCATGATGCCAGTGGTTTGATGCCAGAGGATGCGCTCCAGGTTGAGCGAACCGGAGATCAGGACGACGCCGAGGATCGACAGGCCCAGGGGAATTTCGTAGCTGATGATCTGGGCGCTCGAGCGCAGTCCGCCGAGCAAGCTGTATTTGTTGTTCGACGCCCAGCCGCCGAGGATGATGCCGTACACGGTGAGGCTCGACACGGCGAAGATGAACAGGATTCCAATGTCGATGTTCTTGGCGATGATGAACTGGTAGCCGCCCGAATTATCGGTGGCGCCGAACGGCACGACCGCGAAGGACAGCATGGCGGCGACCATGCCGATGGCGGGGGCGACGACGAACAGCACCTTGTCGGCGTATTTCGGAACGAACTCTTCTTTCATGATGAACTTGAGCCCGTCCGCCAGAATTTGCAACAGGCCGACCGGCCCGACGCGATTGGGCCCGACGCGGTTTTGCATGTAGGCGCAGACCTTGCGCTCGACATAAACGAGACCCGCGGCAATGCCCTGCAGCGAGGCAAAGACGACGACGATCGTGATGATAGTGGATAGGTCCATGAGCAATATTTCAAACCACGTCCGAGCCTGAAGCGTAAGCGAAGACTCTTCGCTTACGCTTCAGGCTCGGACGCCAATCGAATGCCGAATTCACCAAGCGGCGCCGCCAACGGCGCGAAGTACGGAACCTCGTTCGCCAGCTCCTGCCGAATCGCAGACGCCTGGATCAAGCCGCGGCGATCGAGCAAGTTCAAGAAAATCTGACCATCGGTGCGGCCCATCGCGCCGGGCTTCACCGCCCAGTGAAGCTGCTGCGCCAGGTTCGCGTGATTGACGTAACAGCCGTCCTTTTCCGCGAACGTCGCCGCGGGCAAAACGAATCGCGCGGCGCGCGAGATCGCGGACGGCGCCAAATCCTGCACGATCAACAAGTCGATCGTCGAAAGAGTCTTCACCTGCTCGTCGCTGAGCCAGGCGCCGAGGCGCGGCGAATAACCGGCGGTCAAATAGAGCGCCTTGAGATTGGCGACGTCGGCGAAAACGCGGTCGAACGCTAGGACTTCACGCTGAAAATGCTTGAGCATTTCCTCGACGCCGCGACGATTGGGGCATTTCTCGGCGCGGATGGTGAACTTGACGGCGCCGAGCGGATGGCCCTTGCGATCCTGCGGGAACTTCTCGTCCGAGCCGACGCTGGGAACCCAGCCGAGGTAAAGCTTCGCGTCCTTCGAAAGTCCCTTGATGAATTTCGCAAACAGAAACGCTTCTTCGACGGTGAGCATGGGCGAGACGACGCCGGCGATGGCGCTGCCGTCTTTTTTCGCGATATCGGTCAGCTCACTGCGGATCGTCGCAATTACGGTTTCCCAGTTAGCCGGACGCGCCAGCGACGGATCGCCCGATGGACCGTCGCTGGCGCGTCCGGCTAACAGCGGCTGGTCAAATCGATCCTTGCCGTTGACGTAAGCGTAGTCGAATCGACCCTCGTCGCAAATGAAGTGCCCTTGCGCGAGCGGGTTTTCGCGCGGGCGAATGCGATAGACGATGTCCTTGTTGTGATCGACATGAATACTGCACCCGGTCGAGCAGCCGGCGCACACGCTCTTCTGGCTCTTCAAAAACCAGACACGCTGCTTGTACAGGAATTCCTTGTTCGCCAGGGCGCCGACCGGGCACAGATCGACGACGTTGCCGGCGAGCTTGTTGTTGACCGGATCGCCCGGGAAAATGTCGATCTCCGAATGATGGCCGCGATTGGACACCATCAGCTCGGCCGTGCCCGCGATTTCGCGCGTGAAGCGCACGCAGCGCGAGCACATGATGCAACGATCGGTGAAGAGGGAAATGTGTTCGCCGATATCGGGCTTGTTGGGCGGCGTGTTCTTGGGATCGACCATCCGGCTCGTCGATTTGCCGAACCGGTAGCTGAAGTCTTGCAGCAAGCATTCGCCGGCCTTGTCGCAGACGGGGCAATCGAGCGGATGATTGAGCAGCAGGCCTTCGAGGGTGCGCGCTTGCGAGAATTTCGCCTTGTCGCTGTTGGTGACGCAGACGGTGCCGTCCTTGGCGGGCGTCTGGCACGCGGGAACGACGCGCGGCTGCATGGCGATTGTGCCGTCGGGTTTCTTTTCGCCGACTTCGACCAGGCACATCCGGCAACTGGCGACGACACTCAACGCGGGGTGCCAGCAATAGTGCGGAATGAACACACCGCTTTTTTGCGCCGCCTGCACGAGGTTGATGCGCGCGTCGCCGATATCGACTGCCTTATCGTTGATGTAAACAACTGCCATGTCTTCTTGTTCCAGAATCCGTTGAGTCGATGCGATGCTGGCGAACCTATTGCGCGGTCTTGAACCAGTCGTTGATGGTCCGAGCGGGGTAGAAGCCGAGGAGTCCATTGGTGGAAATGGCCTCGGTTCCTTTCTCCTTCGAGACCTCTTCGCCAAGGCAGACGACGAGGTCGGTCGCGGAGCGAAAATCGGCGGCCACGTTGACTCGGAGTTTGTTCTCGACGTAGGCTTTCAGGAAATCGGGCGGCACGTTTTCTTCCAGATATCGTTTGAATTTCTTGGGATTCCGGGCCTCGGGTGTTTTCTTGAGCGCCTCGGGCATTTGTTGTGCGACGGTGGCGAGGGCCCGGGATGGCTCGAATTGATTGAGCAATAATTCCAGCCGCTTGGCGTCGGCGGGGTTGGCGGGCGTCGTCACATAATGCGGCCTGGCGAAATCCCAGACGTGCCGCCACATGGCCACCAATTCCTGCTTCTTGAGCTTGCCATCCAGTTCCGTCTCTTTCACCGAACCCGCGCCCTGGAGCTGGCCGACCAGATAGACGGGCTGAATTCCATCTTCCGCCGATTTGTGATAAACCAGGATCTGTCCGGGGTACGTCGGCACGGAAAGGAGCACGACACCAAACTTGTCGCCTTCAACTTCCGCGCGAAGGTCGGTCAGTTTTCGGCGGCGAACAAACGTCTTGAACGTATCGTACGTCTGGTTTTTGGCGGGGACCTCGCGGCAGAATTCCAGGTACGTTTGCCCGAGCTTGAACGTGTCGAGTTTGCGTTTGTTCTTCTCTTCCTGTTCCTTGGCCTTCTGGGCGGCCTCGCGAATCTTGGCGGCCATTTCACCCTCGGGCCCGTCGGCGTCGTCTTTCGGCGGCGGCTTGAGCGTGTCGAGGGTGGCCTCCATCGACTTGCTGTACATGAAATCCTTTTCCTTGAAAACGGGCACCGGCTTGCGCGGCACCGTATTGCGCCGGCAGCCTTCGACGCACAGGACCACGGCAAGGACAAACGCCAAATACGCAAAACGTTTCATGGTTGGCGCCTCTTACTTTCCCAGGGCGGCTTTCAGTTCTTGAGCGGTCACGTAATCGACGCTGGTGTCGCCGCGCACCACGAGGTGAGTGCCGTTCAATTCCGGATCGCGTTCGTAAGCGACGATGCTCTGGCTGGACGTATGGTCGGCGCGCATATTCATCTGGTAGTAACCGTCCAAGATAGTTTCGTGAATGACCTTGGCATCGCGTTTGATGGAATCCAGGAAACCTTCTTTGGTGCGCGCCGACTTCGGAATACCGCTGTCGCAGTATTGGCTATAAAAGAGGCCGATCTGCTTGAGTTCGTTCTTTCGTTCAGTGCGATAGGCGGCGCCGCGAGCATTGCCGATGATGCTCTTGCCGCCTTTTTTGCGATCGCGGTCTTCGAGGCGTTCTTCCTTGCCGGGTAGAACCGGCACGGGAGGCGGAAGTTTTTGTACCGGCTGATTGTCTGCGCCGCCGCCATCGCCGCCTTTCTTATCGTCGTTCTTCGCAATTTGTTCGACGGCCGGCTTGGCGGGATTATTGGAGCGCGTGAAGTAAAACGCCGACACGCTGACGGCAGCGATCAATAGCACGGCAATGCCGATGCCGCCACCGATCAGGAGGCCCATCGGTAAGCCTTGCTTTTTTTTCTTTTTCTTCTTCTTGGCAGGACGGTCGTCCTCGTCTTCGTCCTCATCGTCCTCGACGCGTTCCTTGGCGCGCGCCGATGCGGCTTTCAACTTTCGGCCTTCCTGGAAGCCGTTGTCGTTGCCCTTCTTTTTCATGATGGGTCTCCGATCGTTTACGTTTAGCGCTCGCATGGCGCCACGCGAGCGCTAAACGTAAACACGATTATTCAATGCGAACCCGCGAGCGCCAGCGACATCGTCGTTTTCTGACCGCTCGTGATGTACTCTTCCAGCTCCGGCCGAAACTTTGCGATCGCGTTCTTGATCGGCCAGCCGGCGCCGTCCGCGAGGCCACAGATCGTCGTACCGGGCATGATGCCGATGGATTTCGCGACTTCGTCGAGGATTTCCAGGTCTTCCTTGCGTCCCTGGCCGCGGCGCATACGGTCCATGATTTTCATCATCCAGCCGGTGCCTTCCCGGCAGGGCGTGCATTGGCCGCACGATTCGTGCGCGAAGAATCGGCAGATATTGTAGAGAATATCGACGATGCTGGTGGTCTCGTCGAATACCGTCACCGCAGCCGTTCCCAGACCGAGGCAGCCGACTTTGCCGGGGCCGTTGAAATCGAGCGGCGTGTCGAATTCCTTCTCCGACATGATGCCCATGCTGATGCCGCCGGGGATGCACCCTTTGGCCTTGCGTCCCTTCCAGACGCCGCCGCCGTGCTTGTCTACCAGCTCGCGCACGGTAATTCCCAGCGGCAACTCGACGCAGCACGGCTTGTTGACGTGGCCGCTGATGCAATAGAGCTTCGGCCCATAGCTGCCTGCGTCGCGCGGGTTCTTCGGATCGGGGGGAATGCCGATCGTCTTGAACCAGTCGGCCCCGCGTTCGACGACGTGCGTCACGCAAGCGAGCGTCTCGATGTTGTTGACAACGGTCGGCTTGCGAAACGCCCCTTCGACCGCGGGGAACGGCGGCTTGATGCGCGGCCAACCGCGTTTGCCTTCAAGCGACTCGATCAGCCCCGTCTCCTCGCCGCAGATGTACGCGCCGGCGCCGCGGTGCAGATACACTTCCAGGGAAAAGTCCTTACCCAGGATGTTCTTGCCAAGGAGATGGTTGGCGTAAAGCTCGTCGATCGCCTTCTGCATATTACGATACGCGACGCCATATTCATAGCGAATATAGATGTATGCGACGCTCGCCTTGGTCGCGTAACAAGCGAGGAGAATGCCTTCCAAGACCTGGTGCGGATCGTGCTCCATCAAGATGCGATTGTTAAACGTACACGGCTCCGATTCGTCGGCGTTGACGCAAAGGTAAATCGGACCCGGATGGTCCTTCGGCAGGAACGTCCATTTGACGCCGCAGGGAAAGCCGGCGCCGCCGCGGCCGCGCAGGCCGGAGTTTTTGACGACGTCGATGACTTGCGTCGGCGTCATCTCATTGAGGGCCTTGGCGAGGGCGCGGTAGCCGCCGTCGGCGCGATAGGCGTCGAGCCAGGGCGAAGCCTTGGCGTTGATGCGTTTCAGGAGGATGGGTTCGAAATCTGGCATCGTTTTTCCCCGTTTAGCGCTCGCGTGGAAGCGCCGGCATGCCGGCGCTTCCACGCGAGCGCTAAACGTAAACAAGTCAGGTCAATTCCGCAATCAAGGCATCGACGTCCGTCACCGCATGCCGATGCTCATCATTCACCATCACCGCCGGCGCTCCTTCACACGCACCCAAACATTCCGCGAATTCGAGCGTGATCTTGCCATCCGCCGTCGTGCCGCCGGGCTGCACGTGCAGTTTCTGGCAAAACGTCTCCAGCAACTCTTCGCCGCCGCGCAGGCCGCACGCCAAGCTGCGGCACACCCAGACGCGCGTTTTGCCGAGCGGCGCGTTTTCCTCGCGAAAGAACTGGTAGAACGTCATCGTATCGACGACCTGCGCCGGGCTCAGATCGAGCATCTCCGCGATCTCGCGAATCGCTTCGTGCGGCACACAGCGCAGCGCGTCATGGACGATGTGCAATGCCGGCAACGTCACCGCCTGCTTGTTGGGATAACGAGGCAGGTACGCCAGGATTTGTTGCCGGATGTCGTCGGACAAGAACGCCATAACTTCTTTCAATGTAGTAGGCACACTCCGTGTGCCGTTCTTTTCTCTACGCCACACTCCATGTACTTTCATCGCACAACGAACGGCACACGGAGTGTGCCTACTACTTACTTTCATCGCACAACGAACGGCACACGGAGTGTGCCTACTACTTACTTTCATC
>DAIOGM010000275.1:0-2088 GCA_036745215.1 Gemmataceae bacterium | reverse complement strand
GCACAACGAACGGCACACGGAGTGTGCCTACTACTTTGGACGAGAGTAGTGCAAGAATTCGTTCGCTTTCAAATTCGCTTTCTTCGGGTTCTCGGCGATGTATCGTTGTAGGTACGCAAACTGCTCGGGGCTGCGAACCAGGTGATCAAAGCTCTCCTCTTGCCAGAACCGCCCTATCTGCATGAGGATCTTGTTGATTTTCCCAGCGGTGAATTTCTTCCACGAGTAACATTGCGCTTCGATTTCTGTGTCACCAAGTAAGCACGTCAATATATGAACGTGATTTGGCATCACTACAAAATCGCTCAAGTCGTATCGCGAACCGTCAAAATGCAAAAGGCTATCAGCAACAATTTTCGCCAAATTTGGCCTTCGCAGGACACAAGCACCGTGTCCCTGGTCGAGATACTCCATGAATTCTCGCGTAAAGGTTGAGTTGAACTCCAACTCCAACTTCGGCAGGGCGCCAAGGCACGCTCTCCAATCGCTCCGGTCAGGGTCGATTCCATGACTTTTGAGCCAATCATTGCGACGGACCCGCCAGGATTGCATTAACGCTTGTGGCACCGAATCTTCGGTCCGAAACGTAACGAAGTAGGTCACGCCGCGCTGGAACCAGTGGGGCAAGTTGCTTCCCTCTCGCAACGAATAATCAGCTTTCGGATCGAAAAGCTCGAACATTTTGCACCATGGTAGTAGGCACACACCGTGTGCCGTTTTTTGGTTTCCCGCACAGGGATCATGCCTTACACGCTTGCGCTAGCCACGGCACACGGAGTGTGCCTACTACTATCGATCCAGCTCCGCCGCGATAATATTCAAACTCCCCAGCACCGCGACCACATCGCTCAACTGATGCCCTTCGATCAAATACGGAAACGTCGCAAAGTGTATGTACGACGGCGGTCGCGTCCGCGCCCGATACGCCACGCCCGTGCCATCGCTGACGACGTAAAACCCCAGCTCGCCGTTGGGCGACTCGATGCAGCCGTACACCTCATCAATCGGCGGCGTCCACTGGCGATTCGGCATCACCAGTTCAAAGTGCTGGATCATGCTCTCGATGTTGCGATACACCTGCGTCTGGTCCGGAAACACCGCCTTGCCGTCCACATCGACGTTGACCGGGCCCGCCGGCAGATTCTCGATGGCCGCGTTGATGATCTTCAAGCTTTCAATCATCTCTTCCATGCGCACCAGATAGCGCGTGTAACAATCCCCCACGTCGGCGCACACGACTTTGAAGGCGCCTTGCAGCTCCGGATACGCCAGGTACGGCTCATCCTTGCGCACATCGCGAACGACGCCGGACGCCCGCGCGACCGGCCCGGTGCAGCTCAGGTTGATCGCCATTTCCTTGGACAGAACGCCGATGCCTTGCGTGCGTTCGACGAAGATACGATTGCGATTGAGGAGCCGGCACATGTCGGCATGTGTCTTCGGAAATTCCTTGATGAACGTGCGAATTTTGCGAACGCAGGCGTCGCTCATGTCGAACAACAGTCCGCCGACGCGCGTGTAGCTCGGATGAAAACGCTGGCCGGAGATCGTCTCGAAGATGTCGTAAAGGACCTCGCGCTGGTAAAAGCCGTACAGGAACGCGGTGAAGGCGCCGAGGTCGAGCGCTTGCGCACCGGCGCACAACAGATGATCGCTGATGCGGGCCAACTCGCCCATGATCGTGCGGATGTACTTGCAGCGCGGTGTCAGTTCGATTCCCATCAGCTTTTCGATGGTGTGATGCCAGGCGATCTCGTTCGCGATCGGCGAGATGTAATTCATGCGATCGACGATGGTGACGTATTGGTTGAAGTCGAGATCTTCGCCGAGCTTTTCGAAGCCGCTATGAAGAAAGCCGATGTCCGGCACGGCCTTGATGACGGTTTCGCCGTCGAGCGTGAGGATGAGGCGCAACGTTGTGTGCGTGGCGGGGTGCTGCGGACCGAAGTTCAAGGTCCACAGGAAGTCCTTTTCGGGACCTTCCGGCAACGCTTCTAACGCTTCCAGGGGCATTGCAGTTTCACCAATGTAGTAGGCACACTCCGTGTGCCGTAACACGTACGGCACACGGAGTGTGCCTACTACGAT
>DAIOGM010000274.1:0-10256 GCA_036745215.1 Gemmataceae bacterium | reverse complement strand
AGAATTGCTGCTGAAGTATTGGTCCAATTTGCCGGCGTGTCAACTCATCGCCTTCGCAAGCCGCACGATTTGCTCGCGCAACTGGGTCGCAACTAAATGCACTTTTTGCCCATGCCCCGGCAATACCCATTCGAAGCGATAATCCGCGAGCCGCGCCATCGATTCCGCCTGCCGCGGCCACGAATACCAGCAATAATCCTCGGACGCTGACAAACGCTTTTCGTCGCGATCCCAGTCGAGATGGTCGCCCGTGAACAGGAAGCGATTGTCCAGCAACAAAACGCAATGCCCCTTGGTATGCCCCGGCGTCGCAATCGCGAGCAACCCGCGGCCCAATTCCCAAGGACCCTCGCCGTCGAGGACAACCTCCGCGCCCGGCTGCGACGCCTGCTCATCGCGATGAATGATGCGCCGACTCTTGAAGTGCTGCGCAAACCGCTCTGCGTCCGCCACGTCATCGCGATGGGTCAAAAAGATGTGCGCGACGCCGCCGAGCGCTTCCAATCGGCGCACGATCGGCGTCACAAACTTGGGCGAATCGATCAGCCAGTTGCCGTCGGATCGGCGAACGAAGTAGCTGTTGCCGCCGAACGACTTCGGCGAGTTGTAGCCGCAATAGTAGACCGGATCTTCAATCAACAGCGGAAAGTCATCCATCACCGCTTTGACGTCATCATCGCCCTGGCAGCCGATGGACCCCGTCGGACAAGCGAGCAGCGCCTGCAGCGCTCGCCGCCGATCCGCGCCCGCGCTCGGCTGCGTCTTGACGTACGACGTTGCCGCCGCCTCGCCGAAAACCGTGGGCGCGATCTGCCGGCATGCGTCGCAATCGATACACGTCGAATCGACAAAGAAATCGCCGGGCGTATTTTCCGGCACGCTTTTGTGGATGTTCGCCATGGATTGCCCTCCATGGCATTTTACGCGTGTCTCGGCGGGGGAATCGTTGCATTGCGAACGAGAATTGGTTACAAAGTCAACTATCAAGCGAGGATTGTTGATGTCGATTGCGTTCGCCTGCCCGTATTGCAGCCATCGTCTCAAAGTGTCCGACGAATTCGACGGCAAGAATGTCCGCTGTCCGCGCTGCAAACAAAGCGTCACTGCCGAGGCCGACGTTGCCGACGAAGAGGTGGTGCCGCCGCCACGCCGGGGAGGCTGCCTCAGTTGTCTTGGATGTTTGCTTTTTCAGGCTATCTGCATCGGCTGCATTGTCGCGCTCATGATGCTCGCCCATCACTTGACAACGAATCCGCCGGAGGAAGTACCGGCCGAATGCTCCGGCTGGACCTTTTACGTAATCCTGCCGAGCGTTTTTCTGGGCCTCATGCTTTCCGGCGCGATGATTTATAGCTTCAAACGCGACGTCGATGTGCAGATTGCCGGCGGCAAGTGGAAGGACTTCGAACCATTCTTGAAAACGGCCACCGCCCTGCGCTATGCCCGTAAGAAGCTGCGCAAGGACGCCCGCGTCCATGCGTTGCTGGTCAAATTCATCGTCACGGGAAAATTGAGCCCCGCGTCCGCCAAGGATGCGGTGGAAATGGCGGGCGAACCCGTCGTGAATCTGCTCGTCGAGAAACTTTCCAGCACGTCGCGCGACAAGCGCTGGCGCGCCGCACAAATGCTCGATGTCCTCGGTTGGAAACCGCCGGGCAAGAAACTGCGCCAACGATTCGAACGCCTGGTAAATGAGGCGAACACGGCTCGTAAACGCGAGGACGTGCCCAGGGGCGAGCCGCTCGTCGACATCGATTTTCACGATTCCTCGCGACCAGGCCTTCGCTGCATCACCATGACGTTGACCGCGGTCTGGAACGAGCCCATCGTCGTTCAGGATTTGATTTTGACCGTCGTCGGCTACGTCGATACCGGCACCGCCCTGGGACACCTGGTCGTCGATTTGGATCTCCTCGTGGAGCAATCCACCGGCGATTCGCCCGTCGCATTTTTTCTCGACGACGGCAAGAACGCGCAATGCCCGCTCACGCTGCAACCGGGGAAGTCGATCCGACTATCGGTGTCGATGCTCGACGCAGCCCTTTTGACCATGAAGCGTTTGCCGGTTCCCGACGCCGTATTCACCATCAAAGCCGGCTGCCAACTTGCGTCAGGGAAACGACTCATGCACGAATCCGCATTCGTCCCGCATCTGATTTCGTGATGACGGGAATTCGTTGCCTCCCTTAGCAATCGTCATTTCATCGACGGCTGCAACTGCGCCAGCAAGTTCTTCGCGAGCGCCGGACGCGCATTCGTCGATGCCTTTTGCAAGTCATTGAGCCCCTTGTCGAGAACGTCGGCCCGCGTCGCATCCACTTTTCGCACGTCCTCCACGAGCTTCGGGAACGACTCCACTTCGCTTCCAAGAGCTTGACCGGACGCATAGCGCTCGAGAATCAGCCGCGGCTCATGGAGCGGATCGTTGGATGCCTTCACCTCGATTTTCTCGATGCGCACCGGAGAACAACCGAGTGTCCAGCCAAGAACGAGGAACGTTGCACAAACAAAACACAAGCGTCTCATGGAAATACCTTTGAATGAATGGCCGCTTGCGGTTTCGCGCACCTCGCGCCATGCGAACGCGAAACCGCAAGCGGCGTTGAATTAGAAATCACCAATCGCATTGCCATCGCCGCGATTGCCGAGCCGTTGATACGTCAACAAATCGATGCCGCTCTGCACGAACCGCACCGTCCCGTCGCCCAATAAAACATTGACGCCGCCGGAGTGCATGGACCGCGACGGCATGATGCCATAACTCCAGTCGTGCGCCCCGCCCGGACAGCAATCGCCGCCCGCGTTCGGATAGCCCCAGTTCGGCGGCGCGGCCGCGTTGAACGTCGATTGCCCGGCCGCGTACCAGCCCCACATCGTGCCGTTGTTCGAACGCACGCCGCTCGGCGTCGCCTTGACGAAGGCGCCGATCGTGTCGAGTTCGGTCAGCGTCGGAAAATGGCGATCGACAATCGACGTGAACAGGCCGTTGTTGGAATAGAAAACGTCGAACGGGTATTTGCCGCTGCCGCTGGGCGAATTTGAGCCGGACAGAATCTCCGCGGCCAGGATGGTGTTGGACAGCCCATCGGTGACGTGGGCGATCTTGCGATCGACCTGATAGGCGATGATGCCGTTGAAATTGGCGCCGCCCCAGACGGTGTCGATGGAGCTGCCGGTGCACCACGCGTAATTGGTGCCGGGCCCGTCCCAGCCACTGGGATTGGAGCCTCGCTGCGGCGCCGGCGGCGCCGACGGACAGCGAAACACCGCGAGCGGCGTGTTCAAGAGCGTGTTGTACATCCAGCTCCAGTTGGTCAAATTGGCTTGCCCCTGATCATAGAGCGGCCCCTGATCGAGATACGGCAACAGGTGGTAATTGGCGGAGATCGCATGCCAGGCACTGCCGCCGACCTGGGTGTAGTTGCGCGGGAATTTCTTGTTGGCGTCGTGATACGAATGCGAGGCGAGGCCGAGCTGCTTGAGATTGTTGATGCATTGCGTGCGCGCGGCCGCTTCACGGACCTTTTGCACCGCGGGAACGAGGAGAGCGATGAGGATCGCGATGATGGCAATCACGACGAGCAACTCAATCAACGTGAAAGCCCGCGACCTCGCCTTGAGGCGAATCGGGAAAGAACCGGAGAGCATTTCTGTACACCTACGAAAAAGAGAGTAGTGTTTTTCTCGTCGCCGCGATGGCACGAGAGGCAGGAGGTACAAGAATGATAGCGCGAGTTAAATAGGAGTCAAGTATCCGAATTGAAAACAGGTGGGAAATAATGCATTTTTTCGATTCGGCAGATCTGCTGACCTATGCTTGCTGCAAATCCACGGTCCCGAGAGGGCAACCACGATGTGGCGATTCAGTATCGTATTGGGCCTGGCGCTGATCGCGCCGGCGCGTGCGGGAGACGATAGGTTTGCGACGGTGAAAGTGACGGGCGTCGTTCAGTTGCCGCCCGGCGCGAGTTATCCCGCGAAAGTGAAAATCGACATCGATATCGCCAAGATCGAGCCGGGCAAGGTAATCATTTTCCACAAGATCATCGGCCGGCAGGAAATCCGCACCATCAAATCAACGCCGCTGCCATTCGCGGTCTCGGCGCCCAAGTCGCACCTCAAGGACACGCCCGCGACGTCGTTCACGTTGCGAGCCAAGGTCTACGACCTCGAGTCCGGCCGTCCGAAACTGGTCTTCGAGACGCCTCGCGACGAAGCCGTTCAACCGTTCACGGAAGCGGGGCAGGCGAAGCAGAACGTCACGTTGCCAGTGAAGGCGTTGCCGTGAACGTCCTCGATCGCTGTCAACATTCAAATTCGTCGGCGATGCTGCAAGCCTCGCATTTTTCTCGCCCGAATACTTATTTAGTAATTAGTTGCGGACTGTCGTTGACTTATTTACAATTAAGTTCTACGATTCGGATACCACATCGGAGAGCGCGTTTATGGACGTCGAAATAGCCAAGGAACTCGGCGCGAGTGAATCGCCCTCGGCAGAGCGGCTCATGCTGTATTTGCCCGACAAGGATTGTGAAGGCAACAGCGTCATCGATCACAAAAATTGGGTCACGCAGGGACAAGAGCTGCTAACCGATATCGGCAACGGCACCACATCATTTCCGCCGGTAACTGGGACTTGGCGAAAGCCCGATGGCACGAACCTTTGGGAAGAAACGACGATGGTCTTCACCTTCATTTATCCGGACAAGTTCAAAGCGAACATGAAGCGATTGCGGGAGTTCCTTCATCGATTTGGCCGAGAGACCAAGCAAGGGGAAGTGGTGTTCGAACTCGGCGAACTCTTTTGGAGAATAAACAAGTTTGACCCGCCCAGGAGTCCATGAACATGGCCAAGCGAATAAACATCGTCGGCGCGAAGCCGATGAAGATCAACATTTTGGATAAGCCCAAGCCGCGCCTGGACCCGGCTGAGATCGCGGAAGGTTTGGGCGCGACTCCGTGCGGTGAGCCAATTTCTCGGAAGCTCGACTTGATGAGCCTCGCGGAAATCGGCACGCAACTTTTGAACCGCCTGCGTTCCAGCGGCGGCCGCCCGGCGCTCGACGACGCGACCGAAATCTGTCGCGTGCCGTTGAGCACCGAGGACGTCAAGATTCTGGAAGACATGGTCGCCGAAATCGAGAAGTCGAGCGGCATGAAGCCGTCCGTCGGCCAGCTCGTTAGCGTGATGGTGCGCTCGCAACTGAGCGCGGCAATGCCCGATTCGACTCCGCAAGATGATGACGCTCAAGGCAGGGCGATGTTGTTGCAATTGATCGACGAACAACTCACGCCGCTGCGGGAGCGAGTGACGCGGTTGGAAAGTGAATTGCATGCAGCCAACACGACCCCACTTGGTTGCGCCGGTTCGTGATCTGTCGAGTGGGGAAGCACGAACGTGGATGGACCAAATGCCTGCCCGTCGACGACAGACACCGCCGTGCCAACTTTCACTTGACCTAATCCGAGTTTCCGTCACTAGCGAGTGGACGGGTGATAATGTTTGACCCTGTCGCGGCAATCCTCGGCTGCTCTGTGGCAAAAACTGTTGTCGGCGCTGAGGCAGGTGTGAAGATTACAGGCCACCAAAACGGCAACCCGCGCCAGCCGTGTATTCCTTCATCGCCGTTCTGACGCAGGAGCATTAGGACTGGAATGTCCAGCGCCTTACTCTTCGCCGTTTTGCGGCGATCCAGATTTTCCGGTGAGTCAGAAAACCGGCCATCACTTCGACGACGTGACGTGTCGTGTCCAAAAGAGATCATTGCGTAGACGTGGTTTTTCAATGATGTATTCGTGCAGGTCTTTGAAAGGTGTTCTAGAATCAGTTGATGGGCCGCCTTATCGTCGTCACTTGTATCCTCAAATTCAAGAAGCGAATACGCTGAATTGACAATTTTAAGGGCTAAGTCTACATGAATGAGCGTTGGCTTGGTCTCCTTGCCAATTCCGGATTCAACCAACTCATCGAGCTTAGTTAGCGCCCGAATGCCTTGACTTTTCGACACAGTCTGGAAACCGGACAAAATCAGTCGACGAGCGGGGCGAACACTTACGATCTCGGAGAACTGAACCTTGCTCGGCGCGCAGGGGATCAGACGATTCGAGGGATCGCGCTGGATGAAATAGACCCCCCGCTCGTGGGCACCGCTTTCCACGGCATTTCGCAGGGCGGCGTCAAATTCATGAATACGGCGCATTATCTGGTAGACATTGAGTGGCGCGTAGAAGCGCGTTACCGCGACATCTTCAACTCCTCTGGCTCCGTACATACGGCAATGTTGAAGAACGGTGTCTTGCTGAGAGCGCTTTGGATTACGACCGTAGTAAAAACCGACAAGGTTGTCGATGGTAATGCCGCGGTCAAGGATCTGACCGCCGATAAAGATATTGAATGGCACTCGAAGCTTGAGTTGTCCGTCGGCGGCGAGGAGTTCTTCAATATCATTGTCGGAGTTTACTTTGGTAATCATCATTTCGTCGTCGAGCAATGCCCGGCGCACTCGCTCGCATACACGACCAAGCGTCGGTAGGGGTTTGTCGATGATGGCTATGGAACGCTTTAGATCATCATAAGCTGCACGAACGAGTTCATTGAATCGTTGACTTTCTTTGCTGGCCTCCTGCACGAGAGCATCGCGGATAGCCCTGGCAATCTGCATTTGCCAGTCATGCGACTGCCGCGCTTGCTCCGTGTGGAAGAGGAAGCTGTATTTACGAGGAGTTTCATTCGTGTCGGCGAGCTGAATATTGCGGATCACACCGCCGACCAAGAAGGTCACAATCGCCTCGTTTAGAATTGCAGCATTTTTTTCGGCCAGCACTCGATCTATCTGAAGGCGGCGTCGATCTTCTTTCTTCATGGCGTCTCGCTCCGCCAAAGGCACTTCGCGGTAAAAAAAGTATGCTGCATGTGCTGGATCGTTGCAAAACTCAAAGTACTCGTCGCCACCAATATACTTGTCATGCTGTGGGAGAATAACCGTAAATGCGGGGCGTTTCGGTTTGAAAAAAGCGCCGGTTGATGTGGTGACTTCCTCAGATGGTTGAAGATAGAGCGCATATGGCGTGGCCGTTACTTGGAGAATTGCCGAATTCGGAACGAAGGTACGGAATTCGTCTATCTGGCGCGAAATCACACCCTGCGTAACTTCCCCCCCCATGCGACGGGAACTAACCGAAGCCAAATCGGCCTCATCGTCAATTATGAGCACATGCTGGTCCCGAAGCTGCGGAAAACGCTCCTTAACTAGAGAAATCAAACGGCGCAAATTATCGTCCTCTTTCTTAACGACGAAGATTAATTTGCGCGCCAGTTCGTGGCGCGTGAGATCTGGCACTTTGAGAATGTCAAAAACACTCACAAGGTCGGCATCAATCAACTCGCGAAAATCATTCCGGATGCGACTGAGCGTCTGTTGGGTAAGAGATTTAGTGCCCTTAGTAAGAACGACAGAAGCTCCATAGCCGGCATCGAACGCCTTGGCTATTGCGCCGAGGAACGCTTTCGTTTTGCCGCCTTGCACTCGACCGAGGAGAATGCCTGGACGCTGAGTTGACGTTGCTTCGCGTTGCAAGTGCCGGACAACTTCATCGACTTTTTCGCGCATTTCAGCAGGGTCGTCGCGGAGGTCAGCGAGCCGTTCATACAGTGACTCTACGGCTTCCGGAAGTTCGTCGGCGGCCCTTTGAGCCAGCCAATGGCGGATTTGGCCTTCGTCGTAAACCGGACCTGATTTCAGATCAGCCAAGGGCTTGGGAAAGTCCGTGATCCGTTTCCGCCAGTTAGCTATGGCAGAGGGGCTGACGCCAGCGAGTTCCGCAATCTCAAAAACACCCAGTAGAGAAGTGGACATGGGGGGGAACCTCTGTTGATAATTTTCACACTGAATTGTTAATTAAATTAACAGTATTTGTCAACAGAGATTTCAGAAATGTGTGACGAAAAATAACGGTTTGTCTTCTTCTTGTGTTTGGCAGCGGGGCCTCAGCGAATTTCCTCTTCCCTTACGCGTCCATCCGGCATCAACACCAGTTGCCGAATGACTCGGCCATGGTGCTCGATGGAAATCGCGCCTCCGACCGAGTTTTCGCGCACCAATGTGCGAGCAATGCGGATGGCATCTGCCAGATTGTCCGTCTCGTCGAAGCGGTCTTCGGTCGTTTCATTGATGATGCAATAAGCGTTCGCGTTCACCTCTGCCTCCTGATGCTGGCAAATGGGTAAAAGCCCCAAAAAAATGGCAAAAACGCCGTGTTTTTCGCGATTCTTGTTACCCACGACGTTGTTGGGTAAAAGGGTCAAGTGGACGCCAGGATGTGCATGATGTCCCCGTCCTTGACCACGTACGTCTTGCCTTCCAGGCGATAGACGCCGTGGTGCTTCGCTTCTTTCATGGAGCCGTGCTTTTTGAAGTCTTCGTAGCTGACCACTTCCGCTCGCACGAAGCCGCGTTCCAGGTCGGTGTGGATTTGGCCGGCGCCTTGTGGACTGGTCGCGCCTTTCGGGATCGCCCAGGCGCGGCACTCGTCTTCGCCGACCGTGAAGAAGACGATCTGGTTCATGCCGTGGAAGATGTTGCGCAACGTCTCGTCGCGCGACAGGTCCGTCAGGTTCATTTCTTGCATGAACATCAGCTTGTCTTCGTCCGACAGCTCCGCCAGCTCCAGTTCGAGCTTCGCGGGGGCTTGAATGGCGCCGGGGGCGACTTTCAGCAGCTCCTCCGGCAACGGTTTGCCGATGCGGTCGTCCGAGATGTTGACGAAGATCAGTTCGGGCTTGAGCGTCAAGAGTTGAAAGCTGCGGATCGTCTTTTCCTCGTCGGGCTTCAGGTGCGCCGCGCCGGCGCCATCGCCTTTCTCGAAGCAGGCGGCGACGCGTTCGAGCAAGGCACGCTCGGCTTCGTCGGCTTCACGCATCTTCGTCGGCTTGGTCTTTTTGAGTTGATCCTTGAGCTTTTCGATGCGATTGGTGACGATTTCGAGGTCGGCAAACAGCAGCTCCTCGCGGAAGCGGCGCAGTTGATCCATCAAGCTACCGCCGGAGTAGCCGTCGAGCACGACGAGCAAGCCGTTGGAATCGCGCAGGATGGCGAGGCGGCGCGGGTTGTCGCGGCGTTCGGTCGGATGCAGGCCGGGGGTGTCGAGCAGTTCCATGCGCGTCTGCGTGGTTTTCTTCGGATTGAAGAGGGACGAGAGGTAGTCGAGGCGCGGATCGGGCACGTGCGGGTTGGCGACCTGGCCTTGCTGGGCGCGAGCGGGGTCGGGCGCGTCGCCGGTGAGCCAGTGGAAGACGGTGCTTTTGCCGGAGACGGAGAAGCCTGCGATGCCGATTTTCATGGGAGCCTCGTTGTAAACGTCAGTAGGCGTTATTGTACAATTCGATGTAGGTCAGGCTTTCCAGCCTGACGTTTTCGTGTCGGTGTGCTGTCAGGCTGGAAAGCCTGACCTACGAGGGTTCGCCATGGCTGACGTGTGGATGCCGACGTTGAAGATGAAGCTGTCGCGCGCGGAGTTTGATTGCTTGCCGCGGCATCCATCGTACAAGTATGAGCTGATCGGCGGCGTGACGTGGATTTCGCCGTGGCCACGCCATGGACATGCGTCGCTCCGGCTGTCGCGATTTCGGCCGGCGGCGGATGACGTGGCGAAGGCGGAGTTGCGCAACGCGACGGCGGCAGATTTTGAGGCGCTGGTGCCGATCTTCGAGGCGGCGTTCGGGCATTTGCAGCCGTATGCGTCGCTCGATGAGGCGACCTGTCAGAAGGCGGCGGAGAGCGCGCTCAAGCAGACGTTTGACGGCGGCGATGGGCCGTTAATTGAAGAAGCGAGTTTTGTTGCGCTCGATGAAGGGAAGATCGCGGGCGCGGTTTTGATTACGCTCGTGCCGGGCGGCGATCCGTCGGAGAGTGAGAGCTTTCAATGGCACGTTGCGCCGCCGAAGGATTTGTGGAAGAAGACGAAGGCACAGCCGCACTTGACGTGGGTTTTCGTGCGGCGGTTCGAGCAGGGCGGCGGCATCGGCACGCAGCTATTGCAAAAGGCGGTGCGTGTGCTCAAGAAGCTGGGGTACGCGACGGTGTGGACGACGTTTCTCATCGGCAATGAGTCGAGCGTGCAGTGGCACTGGCGAAATGGATTTGAGTTGTCGCCGGGCGTGATGTCGAAAAGGCGGCGGTGGCGGGGACTCGTTTAGCGCCCGCCCATACGCATCAAGTTAAGCGTTTTGAACCACAGAGACACAGAGGCACAGAGAA
>DAIOGM010000273.1:0-10262 GCA_036745215.1 Gemmataceae bacterium | reverse complement strand
GCGAATACTTCCTCGCCGACGTTTTTCAACTCGCCACGCCGAAGAATAAACGTCTTCGGCGCCTTGCCGGATTCTTGCATGGACATCGCCGTCGGCAGCGTTTTCGGCTTTTGCTTGTCGAATTGCTTCAACTCCTGTTGCAAGCGCGCCAGTTCCGCCTGATTCTCTTTTGTCATCGCGGCGGCGATTTCCTTCGGCGTCACGACGAGCCGCCGAGCGGTGTTGGCGACCATTTCCTTTTGAGCGCCAGTGCGTTTTTCCTCCGGCGTCTCGTGGGCGAGGCGATCGTCGTCCGACAACTTGGCAAGCTTGGCCTTGTACAGCTTGTCGCGAATCGGCCCTTCGAGGGCGTCGAACTTCGCCTGCGTCGCCTTCGTCAACGCTTGATACGCTTGCAATTGCTTGTCGAACTCCGAGCGTTGCGACTTGTCCGCGACGGTGAGATCACGACGAAAGTCGGCCGGCGTGAAGAACGCTTGCAGGCGAAAGTAATCGCTCGCACTGATTGGCTCGAACTTGTGATTGTGGCACCGCGCACAGCCGATGGTCATGCCGAGGAACGCGAGCCCCGCCGTGTCGGTCATGTCGTCGAGCGTATTCTGCCGGCGTTGCGGTTGACTTGACGCGTCGGTCATATCGGCGCCGAGCAGATTGAAGCCGGTCGCGACGAGCGCTGCCGGCTCGTCCGGCCAAAGCTCGTCGCCGGCGAGTTGTTCCTTGATGAAACGATCGTACGGCTTGTCCGAGTTGAATGCGTTGACCACGTATTCGCGATAACGCCACGCATTGGGCCGCGGTTCGTCGAATTCGTAGCCATTCGATTCGGCGAAGCGCGCCAGGTCAAGCCAATGCCGGCCCCAGCGTTCGCCGTAATGAGGCGACGCGAGCAGCCGATCGACGACTTTCTCCCATGCGTTGGCGGATTTGTCGTTGACAAACGCGTCGATCTCAACCGGCGAAGGCGGTAAGCCGATGAGGTCAAACGTCACGCGGCGAACAAGCTGTTCGCGCGTCGCGCCGGCGGCCGGTTGCAAGGTCTTGGCTTCGAGCCTGGCGAGGATGAACGCATCGATCGGATTCTTGACCCACGCGGCGTTCTTGACTGTGGGGACGGTCGAGCGCGTCGGCGCCTTCCACGCCCAGTGATTGCGTTTCTCGGCGCTCCAGGCGGGTTCGCCGGCGCGAGCCGTGGCAGTCATCGCGGTCAAAAACAAAAAAGCGAGGCAGGATAATCTCATCGGCACATCTCGTGAAGTCGGCTGGAGCCTCCAATTTACCTTGCAATACCAGGTTCTGACAACTTCTAATCTGAAAAAAACGAACGCCTCGGATAGACCACGAAATAAGTTGTTGGCGTTCCAACGAGTGAGTAAGATCCCACTTGACGCATTGAATTGGACAGCGAGGCTCTTACTTGGCAAAAGTTTTACAAAATGAAGCCGTCTTATGGAACTCGCCATTCGATACCTCATCCTTTGTGACGAAGTCCAGGCGGACCCAAGTAACTTGCTCCGCCTCAACGTCCTTGGCTTGATGACTCACATTCGGTCAACGCGCACCCCGCCCTTTCCCGTGGTTCGGCCACGCTTATGTATTCTTGTCCTGTTGACAGGATGCCAGGGACCCGCGGACGTATCGTTGCGGATCGTGCAAACCGCGACAGGACGCGTCATTTTCCGCAATCAGCCTCGGCGAATGAACTTCGTTAGCTCACCGCGTGAGGCCGTCGGAATCAAATTCCACATTGCCAATTGTGCGTTTCCTGCGGAAGGTCTATATTGGGTAGAGTTGGTGTTTTCAGGGGCTGTCGTTGCGCGTCAAGTACTTTCATTGACAACTTGAGGGCTGAGAAATGGAACCAACTGAAACGACAACGATAAGCGGCCGAATTGTGGCAGAATTCGAGGACGATGCCGGTCCATTTCTTTCCGGCGCGGCCGAATTTGTCGAAGCGCCAGAGACGACGCCGATAATGCCGGCAACGACTGTTGTTCCGCCGCCGCTGGACACAGCGCAAGGAAAATCGAGCTAAGAGTTTACTCTCGTTTCACTTCTGCGACAAATTAATCCAACACGTCGAGAAACTGCGCCATTGCGCCATCCTTTGCAAGTTCAACGTGTGGGATGGACGGGCGATTGAATATTCCAGATTAGGGCTTGCCGCGTATCGTACCGATGTTGCCCCACACAAGGGCACGTCCTTCGGTGCGCTTGAATTCATCACCCAAACCCGCGCGCCAAATTGCTCGCCGCGGTTACTATTGAATGAACGATCCTTGGGCCGAGTCTCGCCATGGCCAACAAATCGCTCAACGGCGTCCTGCAAAACGTCCGCAAATTCGCGGCGATCCAGGCGGCGCGCGACGTGGGCGATCAACAACTGCTCCAAAGCTTCATTCGGTCGAGCGATGAGGCCGCGCTCACCGTCCTCATCGAACGGCACGCCCCAATGGTCCTCGGCGTCTGCCGGCGCGCCCTGGGCTGCACGCACGACGCGGACGACGCGTGTCAGGCCACGTTCATGGTGTTCTCACGAAAGGCCGCGTCGATCCGCAAAACGGCGTCGCTTGCCAGCTGGCTGCACGCGGTCGCGATGCGCGTGATTGCCAATCTCAAGCGCGAACGCGCCCGGCGCACCCGGCGAGAACGCGCCACGCCGACGCGGAGCGTCAACAATCCCGCCGAGGATGTGAGCTGGGCCGAGGTGCAGACCGTCCTCGATGACGAACTCAATCGCCTGCCGGAACGCTATCGGGCGGTGCTCATTCTTTGCTATCTCGAAGGCAAGACGCGCGACGAAGCCGCCGATCAACTTGGCCTCTCCGCGGGGGCGCTGCATGGCCTGCTCGAACGCGGGCGCAAGCAGCTCGCCGATCGACTCACGAAACGCGGCGTCTCTCTTTCCGCGGGGCTGTTCAGCATGGCGCTGTGCGAAGGCGTCGCGCAGGCAACGTTGTCGCCCACGCAGGTGTTAACCACGGCCCACGCGTCGAGCCTGTTCGCGATGGGCAAACCTGTCGGCGAGTCGGTCTCGGCCACGGTGCTTCATCTTTCACAACAGGTATTGAAGGGGATGCTCATGACCAAGCTCAAGCTCGCGTCGGCCGGCGTCATTTGTGCCGTGTTGCTTGCGACCACGGTCGGTTTCACGTTCGCGCAGTCAGCGACGGACAATCATTATGGCGTCATTGCCGGCAAGGGCGTTCGAATCAGCGTGCCAGCGCTGGGACCCAATGACAGTGACGAGTCGTTCATCAAACGCGTCAGTAAGGACCTGCGCGACAAGGAGCCGACGCCGACGGAGGTTCACTTCTTCGTCAACAGCAAGGATCCGAAGCGACGCGAAACGCTTGTCGATTTGTTCATCAAGGAGCGCGAAGCCAAGAAAACGGCCGATAAGGAGCGAGTATACAGCGAGCAAGTCATTGACTTCTATTACAAGAGCTTTCTGCAAATAGAGGAAACGCAAAAAAAGAGGGATCTAACAATAACCGAATTCCAAAGATTGATGGCACAGGCACAGGTCGAGGCGAACGCGAAATCGAACGTCGCTAAAAGTGAACTTGAGTTGCTCAAGGCGAACGTCGCCGTGGCGGAAGCCAGCGTCCGGCAGAAGCAAGTGCAATTGGAATTGGCGCGCGAAGCGAAGGCGATGGAGATCGAATTATTGACGGCCGAATTGCAGCGAGCGCAAGCCCTGTTGGCACAAGAGCAGGATCGATTGAAGGCTGCTGAGCGTAAACGGGCGAAGTAGAATTCGTTATTCAAACGGGAGCCAATGTAGTCATCACGCTCCGCGTGATGATGTAGGGCTAAACTCGCAGACGATCAAAACGGTCTATGAGTTGGGCCCAACGCCATCACGCGGAGCGTGATGACTACATTGGCGTCCCCAGGCTTATTACTTGGCAAAAATCTCATTCGCCGCTCGGCGCCACGTTCCCTGCGCTTGAGCGCCGTTGCCGGTGAAGCCGTTGTGCTGCACCATGAAGACAGTGACCAGGCCGCGCTTGGTGTCAATCGTCATGTTCGTTGCAAACGCCCCGCCGTGGCCGTAGTTGCCGTCGCCCAAAGTCCAGCCGACGCCCCAGCTTTGCTTGATGTCCGCGCCGGTTTGACGCTTCGACATTTCCGCGATCGCTTTCTCTGACAAATACCGTTTGCCGTTCCACGTGCCGCCATTCAGAATCATCTGGCACAGTCGGCCGCAATCGCTCGCCGTCGAGAAATAGCCCCCCGCGGGACACGGATGCCGGCCGCGTTCGCTCAAGGGATACTTCAAATAGAGGATCGGCGTCTCTTCCAGGCCCATTTTGTCCTTGCCCGGCTTGTACGATTTCGCGAGCCGCTTGAGTTGCTTTTCATTGGGCCAAAACGTCGTGTCTTTCATGCCGAGCGGGCCGAAGAGTCGCTTGTCCATGAAGTCTTCGAACGGCATGCCGCTGACGACTTCGATGATGCGGCCGCCGATATTGATTCCGGCGTTGGAATAGAGGAACTTCTCGCCCGGTTCGCTGACGAGCGGCGTCATCGCGTCACTGCGGCACGCATCGCTCAGGCTCAGCACCTCGATGGTCGGCACTTGCATCACCGACTGATACGGCAAGCCGCTGGTGTGATTCATGACGTCGCGGACCGTGATCGCGCGTTTTGGCTTCTTCAGCACGATACGGTCCTTGTCTTGCTCCGAGATGACCCACATCGTCTTGAACTCGGGGATGTATTTTTCAATCGGATCATCGAGGCTGACTTTGCCTTCGTCCACGAGGATCATCAAGCCGACCGCGGTAATGGGCTTCGACATCGACGCGATCCAGAAGATCATTTCCGCAAGCATCGGCCGCGATGAGCTGACGTCCGCGTACCCGGTCGCTTCGAGGCTGAGCACCTTGTCCTTGCTGGCGACCAGCGTGACGGCGCCGGCGAGCGTTTTGTTGTCCAGGAACGGCTTGAGCGCCGCCGCGGGACTTTGGAGCGGCTGTTTTTCTTGCGCCTGGATCGGCAACAGGCTGAAGGTGAAGGCGACCGCGAACAGCGAGAGAACAAGGCGTTTCATGGGTGGACCTCGGTGGAATAAAGCGAGCCACGGGGTTTATCCCCGTGGAATGGACTTCCGCACCACGGGGGCCAACCCCGTGGCTCGCCAAGCTACTTCTCCGGCGGCACCGGCAACGGCACGAAATCGCGCTCCAGGATCATCCAGCGCTGCAGGACGCCCTTCAGGTCGCGCTCGAGCGCCGCCGTTTTTTCCTGGCCAATCAGGTTGCGCATCTCATGCGGGTCGGCGTTCAAGTCGAACAACTCGAACATCGGCCGCGTCGGTGAAAAGTACAGGCGCGAAAACTCCTTGTCGAGCTTGCCGTCCTTGTGCATCGCTTGCAGTTCCTTCCAGAACGGCTGGCCGGCGAAATCGACCGGCGTATAGGGAATTTGCCATAATGCGTTGTAAATGAGCTTGTGATCCTTGGCGATGACGCAGCGGCCCAGATCGAACGCCGCGGAGTTGTTGGGCAATCCGGACCCATGAGCACCGCGCTGAGCGAAGACGTGCTTGCGCCCCTCGAACGGCTCCCCCTTGAGCAACTTGACGAAACTCTTGCCAGTCATCGCTTTGGGCGCTTGCAAACCGGCGGCCTCCAGCATGGTCGGCGCCACGTCTTCGCCGGAGATCAATTCATCGGTAGTCGAGCCTTGTTTCGTTTGACCAGGCCAACGCACGATCATCGGCACGTGCACGCCGAATTCGTAGAGCGTGCCTTTGCCGCGCAAGATCGCGGCGCCGTTGTCGCCCATGAAAAGAATGATCGTGTTTTCCGCAAAGCCCATTTCTTCCAATATCGCGAGCACCTGGCCGAAATCCTCGTCGAAGCGCGAAATCTCGTCATAATATTTGGCGAAGTCCTCGCGCACCTTCGGCGTATCCGGAAAGTACGGCGGCAACTTCAACTTTGCCGGCTCGTGCGGTTTGGCGATCGCGTTGTCATCGTACGGCCGATGCGGATCACTGAAGCAAAGCTGCATCACGAACGGCTTGCCCTTCGGCACTTGCTTGAGGAACTCGCGATATTGACGGAGCATGTCCGGCCGTTTGCCGGCGGTTTGCACGTAATCGAGTCGTTTCGCAAACGTCTTCAAGTCGAATTCGTCGAAGACACGCTTGGATTCCGGCGGCAACTTGGAGCCGTCGAGATGATACGTGCGCCCCGCAACGCCGGCGTAGTATCCCTGGCCGCGCAGGATCTCGGGGAAGATCGGCACGTCAATCGGCAACGGCGCGGAGAACCGCGTCATCTGAATCGCGATCGGCGAACGTCCCGTCATGATCGACGCCCGCGACGGCACGCATTGCGGCGTAGTCACGTACGCGCGCTTGATGCGCATCCCTTGCGACGCGAACCGGTCCAGGTTCGGCGTGCGAATGTCCGCGTTGCCGTAGCAGCCGACGTGAGCGGCGGAGTGATCGTCGCTGAGCACGATGAGGATGTTGGGCCGTTTCGCCGGCGTGCCCTCGGCGGCGGCGACGTTTGCAAACCATGCGAAACCGAGCAGCGCCAGGATCGAAGCAGTTCGTGTGAGCATTGCCGATCTCCATTGGTTGCAAGAATAAGTTGGAGTTTATGTGCCCCGCCTGGCGTATGCAACCAATTTCCCGCCGTCGATTTGAACTTCGAAAAAAGAACATCTTGACGAAGCCGTCACGCAAAGCCGATAATGGCGTAAGATTCCCTTATGCGACGTTTACGCAAAACCACCTGGTGTGCCTTGGTCGTTGCGACGGCGTTCTCCACGCTCGCCGCCAACACGCCGTTCGTCGTCTGCGCATGCGCCGCGGCCGCCAACGTGAAACCGGAAGTCGCCGAAGCGCCGACGTGCTGCTGCGGCACGAGTTGCTGTGCGCCCGTGGGCGACGAAGGCACTTGCTGCAATCCGCCGCAGTCATCGCAACCCGAACCGATCGACGGGACCAAAATGCAGGCGCCCGAATGTGCGATGGAGCTAACGCCGACGCCGACGTTGTCCGTCGAGGAACGCCAGGCGAATGCGGGCGACATCGTTGTCGTGATGCAATTCGCAGACACTTGCATGCTGGGCGAGCCGCGCGTGGCAGCGCCGTTTCCCTTGAGCTGGCACGTCTATCGAGTACCGCCGCCGACCGATCTACTTGTCCTTTTGCAACATTTCAACGTTTGATTCCTCGTTTCCTATTCAACGCTTGATGCGTCGTGCGCAATCATTGCGCGTTCACGATCGTGCAAGATTCTGATCTTAACGAGGACCATTCCAATGAACGACGAACCAATCGAAATCGGCCTGCGCGCGCCGCCGGGCCTCGGCTTCTGGGGCACGACGTGGTGGTGGTTCCACTTTCTGATTCTGGTCAAGCTCGCGCGCTTTCGCTTCATCGCGATCCTCATCGTGATCGGCCTGACGATCGTGATGTGGGATCGCATCGTCGCCGTGTATGACAAATGGACACGCCCAACTGGTGCGTCTAGCGGAGTCGTCGCGGACGTCGAGTTCTTTTGTCCGATGCACCCGGCGATCGTGCGCGATCATCCCAAGGAAAAATGCCCGATCTGTTTCATGCCGCTCTCAAAAAGGAAGAAACTAGACGGCGAAACGGACGCCTTGCCGCCGGGCATCGTCAATCGCGTGCAGCTTTCGCCGTATCGCGTCGTGCTCGCCGGCATTCAGACATGGACCGTGCAGCACGTTCCCTTGCACAAGGAAATCGCGACGGTCGGCTTCGTCGAGTTCAATGAACGCGAGCTGAAGCATGTCGCCGCCCGCGTCAAGGCCCGTATCGGCAAGCTCTACATCAACGAAACCGGCCAATGGGTCCATGCCAATCAGGAGCTGGCGTCGCTCTACAGTCCCGAGCTCATCGTCACGGTGCAGAACCTCATCGACGCCAATCGCGGCAAGAACGCATCGCTCGAAGAATCGACGCGCGATCGCCTGCGCCTGTGGGGCATCCACGACAAGCAAATGGACCTCGTCATCGGCGTGCAAAACCTGCTCGACGGCGTTCACAAGAACGATAAGACCTTGCTCGACCTCGCGAACCAGCAGTTGACGAAGCTCGACAACGGCGAATCGATCGCCGCCGCGCTGCGAAAACTGCTCGACGGCAAACGCACGATCGACGACGACCTCGTTCAGCAAGGCCGATTGCAGCTCGTCAAGCTCGGCATGCACGAGGACCAGGTGGATGACATCATCGAGTCCGGCAAGGCGATTCGGCACCTCGTTATTCGTTCGCCGATCAAGGGACACGTGCTCAAGAAGTATGTCAAGGAAGGGCAATACGTCGATGAGGGCTCACCGCTTTACGATATCGTCGATTTGAACTCGGTCTGGATTCAGGCGCAAGTCTACGAAGAAGACATGGCGTTCCTGCCGACGTTTCATCACCCGCTTCGGAAAGACGAAGAGTCGAGCAAGGCGCTGCCCGTGACGGCGACGACGCGCGGCGCGCCGAACGAGGCGTTCACGGGCCGGCTGTCGTTCGTTTATCCGCACGTTGATCAGGACACGCGCACCGTGGTCGCTCGCTTCGAGGTCGATAATCCAGGGCACAAGCTGCGGCCCGGCACGTCGGCGAATGTGAAGTTCAAGATTCCGCCCGAGCGCCTCGACGCGCTGGCCCGCGCCCAGCTCTGGAACGCGGCCATGCCAACCGGCGACATCGCGGCGTACGTTCGCGGCGCCGTCAATCTCGCCCTTCTCGACATAGGCCGCGTGCTCGCGGTGCCCGACGGCGCCGTAATTGACACGGGTCGGCAAAAAATCGTCTATCGCCAGATTTCGCCCGGCGCGTACGAGGGCGTCCAGGTCGAACTTGGCCCGCGCATGACCGGGCCGGGCGATGTCGCGTATTATCCGGTGCTGCACGGCCTCGACGTGGGCGATGTCGTCGTCGCCGCGGGTTCGTTCCTCGTCGATGCCGAAACGCGGCTTAATCCCGCCGCGGGTTCGATCTACTTCGGCGGCAGCGGCTCGAAAACTGGAGCATCCAATGTTCGCCCTTCCACGCCAATGTCTGACAAGTGATTCATCCAAAGGAGTAATCGCAATGAAAGGTTCCATCCCGTTCGCCCTCGTATTCCTGATTGTCGCCGGCTGTACGACCAATAGTCAGCCGGCCAAGGAGAAGATTTACGATGTCAAAGGCAAAGTCATGTCGGTGGACGTGGAGAAGAAGAAAGTGAATCTGGATCATGAGGAAATTCCCGGGCTGATGAAGGCAATGAAGATGGATTTCTATGTGAACGATGCCATGCTTCTCGAAGGTCTCAAGGCGGGTGATTCCGTACAAGGGAAAACCAAGCGTGGCGACGGGAATTGGGTGCTTCTGGAGTTGAAAAAACAATGATAATTGCGAGCCACGGGGTTTATCCCCGTGGAATGGACTCCGGTCCACGGGGATAAACCCCGTGGCTCGCTGAACGTGATTCGCGAACGGTCGTCATTATGATCGAAAAAATCATCGAAGCCTCGATTCGCAATCGCTATTTAGTGATGTTCCTGGCGGCCGCGTTAAGCATCGCCGGGGTGTACGCCGTCTTGAATACGCCGGTCGATGCGATCCCCGATCTGAGCGAGAACCAGGTCATCGTCTTCACCGACTGGATGGGCCGCAGTCCGAAAGAAATCGAGGACCAGGTCACCTATCCGTTGTCGCGCAAGCTGCAGGGATTGGCCGGCATCAAGGCGGTGCGTTCGTCGTCGGAATTCAACTTCTCGATGATCACGCTCATCTTCAACGACAATGTGGACTTCTACTTCGCCCGCCAGCGCGTCACGGAAAAGCTCGGCCAATCCGGCTCCTTTCTGCCGCCAGGGGTTATTCCCTATCTGGCGCCGGACACGACGGCGCTTGGCCAAATCTTCTTCTACACGGTCGAAGCCAGTTCGGCGCATCCGCTCGATCCGGCCAAGCTCTGGGCGCTCAACAAGTTCCACATCGTGCCGCAACTCAACGCCGCGGCCGGCGTTGCCGATGTCGCCACGGTCGGCGGCATGCCGCTTGAATATCAGATCGATGTGCAACCGGATACGCTGCGCGCCTACAACATCACGCTCGGCGAACTCCAGGGCGCCGTTTCCAAGAGCAACCTCGCAGTCGGCGGCGGCGTCATTCAAAAGAACAACGCCGAATACCTCGTGCGCGGCGTCGGCTGGATCAAGGACGCGCGCGACATCGAAAACACCGTCATCAGGGAAGTGAACGGCACGCCCATCTACGTCAAGAATGTCGC
>DAIOGM010000272.1:0-10270 GCA_036745215.1 Gemmataceae bacterium | reverse complement strand
ATGCTGGCCAAGCTGGACGATCAGCTCGGCCAATCGAACGCCCAGGAAGATCCGGGCGGCTGGGCCAAGCAAGCGCTGAGCCGAATCCGCGACTGGATGGGCGCCGGCGGCGACGATCAAGAATACACCGAATGGCGCAAGACGAAGCTCGCCCGCGCCCTGGCCACGTCGGCTCAGAAGCTCGCCGAGCAATGGGAACAACGCATCACCGCCGACATCTACGACTTGATGGCGTTCCCCGGTGCTCGCGTCGCCGGCGCCGAACTCGCCCTGGAAACGCTCTACCAGGAATTTCAGAAGGCCGCCGACGCGCACACGTTGCTCTGCCAGCAGCAGACGCCGCAGACCACGCTCGCCTGGCGCGAAGCCGAAGAGGCCCTCAAGGAATGTCAAGCGGGCAGCGGCGGCTTTCGTCTCTTCGGCGGCCGATCCAAGACGCGGCTGTTGCGAATCTTCCTTGAACAGCTATCGCAATACGCCCACATGCGTTTGAATGAAGAATTGATCAGCGCGGTCCGGCAATGCTTCTCGCAGCTCGTCGCCCGGCTCGCGGATCGGGTTCGCGATCTCGGCTTCTGCCGCCAACGCTTGCGTCATTTGCAAGAGAACCTCGATCGCCCGGCGTCGGACGATGACGAAGAACTCAACGGCACGCGGCCGACCACCAGCGAGATCACGCAGGGCGGCCGTTCGCCGATGCCGTCGGCCGAGTCGTTCTGGGACACGATTCGTCAGACTGATACGGCTCGCGTCGTGTTGCCGAGCGGCGACGCCGACCTGGAGCACGCCGCGGTTCGTTTCCTGCACGAGCTGACGCAAGATCAATGGCTGCAACTCGACCGCGAACTGCACGAGAAGGTACTGGAGCCGCAAGGCGGTTTGCACGGCGCCTGCATGAGCGGCGATTTGACGCGACAAATGGCGGTGCCGCTCATGGAAGGCTCGACGCAGTTTCTCAATCAGCATTTGCCGATCATGGATGTGGCGCAGATCATCAAGTCGGAATTCGACGCCGGCGAGTCGTGCTTGAGCGAAGAAGCGTCGGAAACCTTGAAGGAACAAACGCTCGACTACCTGACCCGCGCCGCCGCGCCGTGGATGAACAAGCACGGCCGCAATCGGCATGAGTGCCTGTTGATCCCCGCCAGCAACGCGGGCAAAGCATTAAGTGAATCGGTGACGGAGCTGTTCCCCGATTTGAAGCTGGTGCGTGTGCCGGGGCAATCGGATTTGATGTTCCTGTGCGAGCAGGGCAATCTGACGTTCGCGGAATTGATGCCGCTCTTGAAGCCCTGCCGGGCCGCGTACGAAGCCGCGGCTGCCGCGCAACTTTCGTCGCCGCACGCGCGATTTGACATCACCGACTGGCTGCCGCTCGAACCGTAGGCGTTTGGTGAGGATGCCCTCGGAGCACCGAAGGTGCGCAAATGATAAAGCCCAGGGCAACGCCCTGGGAAAATGGCACGCCAACATGAAAGCCCCGAAGGGGCGCCATGGACCCGCGGATGAGTCCATGGCGCCCCTTCGGGGCTTTTTGTTGTCACCCACGGCATGTCCCAGGGCGTTGCCCTGGGCTCTAACATTTTCGCACCTTTGGTGCTCTTGTTTGCTGGGACAAGCGAGCCGCTTGTCCCTACGATCCCGCCCCCGCGGGCGCTCGGCCGTCGGTCGCGACGATGCCGGTCTCGCCGACGGGATGCCCCGGACGGCTGCCGAGGATCGTCAGCAGATCTTCGCTCAACACCTCTTCTCTTTGCAACAGCAACTCCACCATGCGATCCAGCTCGGGGCGATGCTCCTTGAGGATGTCGAACGCGCGATCATCCGCTTCGAGCAGGAACTTGCGAACTTCCTCGTCGATGAGATGCGCCGTCTCCTCGCTGAAATCGCGTGGCTCTTGCAATTCCTTGCCGAGGAAGACGTGCTCCTCGCCGATGCGAAATGACATGGGCCCGAGCTTCTCGCTCATGCCCCAGTGCGTGACCATGTAGCGCGCCAGACGCGTCGCCTGCTTCAAATCCATCTCGACGCCGGCGTACGGCTGGGCGTACATCAAACGTTCCGCGGCCCGGCCGCCCATGGCGACGGCGAGGCGATCCTTGAAGTAATCAAGGCCGCGGTGAACGCGATCCTCGTCGAAGGTGAACATGGTGACGCCGCCGGTTTGGCCGCGCGGGATGATCGACACCTTCTGCGGCGGATCGGCCTGCGGCAGGTACCAACCGACGATGGCGTGCCCCGCTTCGTGATAGGCGGTGCGTTTCTTTTCCTCGTCGTTGAACAAGTCCTCGCGCTTGGCGCCCATCATGACGCGATCGGCGGCGCTCTCGAAGTCCTTGCGCTCGATGCGCGATTTGTTGTCGCGCGAGGCAATCAACGCCGCTTCATTCGCCAAATTGCGCAGGTCGGCGCCGGTCATGCCGATCATCTTGCGAGCGATTTCTTCCAGGTTCACGTCATCGCCGAGCGGCTTGTTGCGCGTGTGGACTTTGAGGATTTCAAAGCGGCCCTGCCAGGTCGGGCGATCGACGGTCACGTGGCGATCGAATCGGCCGGGACGCAAGAGGGCGGAGTCGAGCACGTCGGGCCGATTGGTGGCGGCGATGACGATCACGTTTTCGTTGGGCAGAAAGCCGTCCATCTCGCTCAGGATTTGATTGAGGGTCTGTTCGCGTTCATCCGACCCGCCGCCGACGCCGGCGCCGCGCATTCGGCCAACCGCATCGATCTCGTCGATAAACAAAAGGCACGGCGCGTTTTCCTTGGCCGTGCGGAACATGTCGCGCACGCGGCTGGCGCCGACGCCGACGAACATCTGAATGAACTCGGAGCCGGAGATCGAGAAGAACGGCACCCCCGCTTCGCCGGCGACGGCGCGAGCTAACAGCGTCTTGCCGGTGCCCGGCGGGCCGACGAGCAGCACGCCCTTCGGGATCTGAGCGCCGAGCTTCTGAAACTTCTCGGGATTCTTGAGAAAATCGACGACCTCTTGCAGTTCCAGTTTCGCGTTGGTCATGTCGGCGACGTCGTCAAACGTCGTGCGCATCTTCGTCTTGTCGTAACGCTTGGCCGGGCTGCGAATGTAGCTGTTGAGAAAGCTGGAGCCGAACGGATCGCGAATGCGCGGCAAGATCAGAAAGAACACGATGGCGGCGATGAAGAAGAGCGTGATCAAGAAGGTGAAGATCGGCCCGATCCACGCGGTGACTTCGCGTTCGGTCTTGCGTGGCACGCTATGCTTTTCCAGCAATTTGCTGATCTCGCCGCTGTCCACGTCGCCTTTCCAGAGCAGGACTTCGACGCGCATGGTGTTCTTGAGCTGGCTTTTGATGTTATCGGGCAAGTTGTCCTTGTGTTTTTCCTTGATCTCGGCGACGAGCGTGTTCGATCCTTCGCGCAGGACCACCTTTTCGATCTTGTCTTCCTTGACCAGCGTCTGGAAGTCGGAATAATCGATGGTGCCGGTGCTCGGAATGCCGAACGTGATGTAGAGAACGACGCCCAACAGCAGAACGACCACCACCCAGAGCCAGGTGCCGGGCATGGATTCGTGCCGTCTACGGCTGCGTGGGCTTTGTTGATCGCGTGGAGACGGCATGGAGTGTTTACCTGAAGAAACGGTTTACCTCATTATACACGACGGTTCAAACCGACGTATCCATGGAATTCGGCTAAGCCGGCGTCCTTCATCGGGATAAAATACAGAATCGCGCAAACGCTGACTACTTCACCACGACGGCGTCGAGTTCCACGATGCTCGCATTTCTCAAACGCTTGCTTGCAAAACCGCCGCGACAACGGACTGATTTACACTTCGTCCTTTACACGCGTGAGACGTGCCCGTTGTGCGATGAGGCGTTTGAATTGCTTGGCCGCTGGCAAAAGGTTTATGGTTTTGCCATTGAGACGAAGAACGTTGATGCAGATCAGGAGTTGGTTTGTTCGTATGGCAATTGCGTGCCGGTGGTCGAGATCAACGGCAAGGTGCGGTTTCGCGGGCACGTCAATGAAGTGCTGTTGCGGCGGATTCTTGAACATTAACCGCTTGCGGCTTCGCGTTCGCGCTGCGCCATGCGAACGCGAAGCCGCAAGCGGCTATTCGGATTGCGGCACGCCACCCAGGCTGCGCCAGATGTACCAGGTGCCGATCGAGCGATACGGACGCCACGGCGCCGTCAACTCGTGCAGCGTGTCCTTCTTCGGCAATTCGTCGAGCGCATAATGCTTCTGAACGCCGGCGCGCAGGCCGTAGTCGCCGACGGGCAACACATCGAGCCGGCCGAGCGAGAAGATCAGGAACATCTCCGCCGTCCATGGGCCGATGCCGCGCACCTGGATCAGCGCTTCGATGACGGCCGCGTCTTCGAGTTCGGCGATCTTCTTGAGCGGGACCGTGCCGTCGCTGCACTTGTTAGCGAGATCGCGCAATGACAAACGCTTGCCCTGCGACAGGCCGGCCTCGCGCATCGTGTCATCGGAAGCGGCGAGGATGCGTTTGGGCTGAAAGCGGCCGACCTTGTCGCGCAGGCGATTGCCGATCGCGAGGGCGGCCTTCGTCGAGATTTGCTGCGAAATGATCGAGCGCACCAGGATCTCGAAGTGATCCGCGCTGTGCTTGAGCGTACACGGCCCGACGGCGCCGATGATGGGCTTGAGGATCGCGTCGCGGCGCGTCAGATGCCGCTGGGCTTTGCGGAGGGTGAGGGGATCCATGGTGAAGTACCCGTCGAGCGAGCCACGGGGTTTATCCCCGTGGGATGGACTTCATTCCACGGGGATAAACCCCGTGGCTCGCCAACAAAAAACCCGCGGAGATTAGTATTCTCCGCGGGTTCACGTGGGTCAATGGCGTCAAGCGTTATTTCTTTTTCTTCTTCGGGTCGGCACCCTGGATGCCGGTCGCCGCGGGGTTGTCCTTGGTCAACACGATCATCGAGACCCTTGGCCGATCGACGTTGCCGACGCCCTCTTCGTCCGCCTTGGCTTCGGCTTTCTTCTTCGCCGGCGGGACGAGCGTCAGTTTTGCTTCCATGCCGTTGGAGATTTCTTCCATTTTGCCGGCGTAACCGGGTTTGCTCTTGTCGTCGCCGCGGAGGGCGGCTTTGTCTTTTTCGGTGTAGTTTTTGAGATTGCCCATGTCGTCGTATTCCGCGGGCAAGAACATTTTGCGGATGACGACCTTTTCGGTCGTCTCCAGGTCGAACTCCTTGTACGAGTGAACGACGATGAATGGATCCGCGGTGTTATTGGAGTTGTTCTTGGCGTAGTTCGGCTCCCGGGCCATGCGCTGCATGAGTTGCGCTTGCTGTTGAGCGGTCTGCCTCTGGAAGTTTGCCATGTCTTGATAATAACGTTGCATGGCGCGCGCCCGTTCTTGCGGCGTGTCGGCCCGCTGGGCTTGCTGCAAGTCGCGTTGCAATTGCTGCGCGTCCCTATAAAGCCGATATTGCTGATTCGCCGACGCGTTGTAGCCCGCGGCCTTGGGATTGGTGATCGACGGCGCCTTGTATTTCGGGTTCGGCTCCATGCGCGGCGTATCGATGCGGACGGTAACCACCAAGCCGCTCGCCGCGACGATTGAGCCGGTCAGTTCCTTGCGATTGACGATTTGTTTGTAATCTTCCGGCGTCGCCGCGTAACCGTTATCGACGACGCCTTTTTTCTTTTGTGCGACGACTTCTGTCGGCGCGCTCAGCGTCGCCATGACCGCGATAACGCAGCCGAAGGCGAGGATTCGAGCCGTGTGTCCCATATGTGATCTCCTCAAGGCGCAATTTCTTCCCACAATAGAGATGATAACCGAAGCCTTGACTTTTAGACCCCCGTAATGCGTAAAAGTTCCGCCAAAACCGGCTAAGGGACGTGAACAATTGTAACTTTTTCGTTATTCGCGCCAAATTAGCATTGAACATCGCTTGCGGTTTCGCGCCTCCGGCGCTTCGACGCGAGCGCTAAACGGCAAGCGGCTTGGCGATTGTTCCCTGCGAAGATTTGTGATAATCTGTTCTCTATCTCATCGAAGGCCACACAAGGCGATCATCATGAACCGACTCGCAACGCGCATCCTCATGTCCTCCCTTGTCCTGGCGTGCGGCGCGGCCATCGCATCGGCACAGCCTGTCGAGCCGTCAATTGAAAAGAAGGCTCGCGCCATCCTGTCCGCGAATTGCTTCAAATGCCATAGCCACGAAGCAGGCAAGGCGAAGGGCGATCTGATGCTCGACACGCGCGCCTTCATGCTCAAGGGGGGCGATAACGGCCCGTCGCTCGTGGCGGGCGATCCCGCGAAAAGTCTACTCATCAAATCGATCCTGCACTCCGACCCGGAATTGAAGATGCCGCGCAGTGCGCCCAAGCTGGCCGACGAAGATATCGCCCTGTTGACCGCGTGGGTGAAGGCGGGGGCGCCATGGTCCGATTCGCCGGCGAAGTTGGGGCTGCGAGCGCCGGGCAAGATCACCGAGGAAGATCGCCGCTACTGGGCGTTTCAGCCGATCAAGGCGCCGGCGACGCCGCCATTGGATGAGATCAATCCGATCGATCACCTCATTCAGGCGCGATTGCAGAAGGAAGGGCTCAAGCCGTCGCGGACGGCCGATCCGCGTACGTTGATTCGGCGCGTCACGTTCGATCTGATTGGGTTGCCGCCGACGGCTGAGGAAGTGGACGAGTTTGTCGCCGCGTCTAGCCGGAGCGCGAAACCGCAAGCGGTATACGAGGCGCTGGTGGACAAGTTGCTCGCGTCGCCGCACTACGGCGAACGGTCGGCGCGGCTGTGGTTCGATGTCGTGCGCTTCGCGGAATCGGACGGCTATCGGCTCGATTCCTTTCGACCGCACGCCTGGCGTTATCGCGACTACGTCATCAAAGCGTTCAACGACGACAAGCCGTACGATCGCTTCGTCCGCGAACAAATTGCGGGCGACGAACTCGAGCCGGACAATCCGGACGCCCTCGTCGCGATCGGCTATCTCACGCACGGCATTTACGAATTCAATCAACGCAACGTACGGGGCCAATGGTTCGAGATGATGAGCGATGTCGCCGACGTGACGGCGGAAGCGTTCCTCGGCCTCAGCATGGGCTGTGCGAAGTGCCACGATCACAAGTTCGATCCGATCCTGCAAAAGGATTACTACGCATTCAAGGCGTTCTTCGACGGCGTCATGCCGAGCGACGAGCTGCCCTACAGTACCGCCGCCAGGAAGGCCGACTACGACAAGAAGCTCGCAGTGTGGAATGAGAAAACGGCGGCGATCCGCAAGCAGATCGCTGCCATCGAAGGGCCGGTCCGCGCCAGGGAAGCGACGAGCATGATCTCGAAGTTTCCCAAGGACATCCAGGCGATGATGAAAAAGCCGCAGTCGGAACGCGATCCGCTGGAACTTCAGTTGACGACGCTCGTGTATCGGCAAATCGCGTTCGAGTACGAGAAGATCGACACGAAGATCAAGGGCGCCGACAAGGACAAGCTGCTCGACTTGCGCAAACAACTCGCGAAGTTCGACGCCGACAAGCCGGCCGATTTGCCGATGTGCCAGGCATCGCGCGAAGTCGGCCCGACGCCGCCGCCGACGACGATCGGCAAGAAAGCGGAACCGATCGCGCCGGGATTCTTGACCGTGCTCGGACACCGCACGCCGAAGATCGAACCGATCGGCGTCACGTCCGGTCGGCGATCTGCCCTGGCATACTGGCTGACGGCGCCGGACCATCCGCTGACGAGCCGCGTGATGGTCAATCGCATCTGGCAACAGCATTTCGGCCGCGGTCTCGTCGGCACGGCGAGCGACTTCGGCAACCTGGGCGAGAAGCCGACGCATCCGGAACTGCTCGATTACGTCGCGGAACGCTTCGTTCAGGACGGTTGGAGCATCAAGAAGATGCATCGTTTGATCGTTACTTCGAAGACGTATCAACAATCTTCACTCGCGGAACCCGATGCCGTCGCAATGCAAAAGGACGCCGACAATCGCCTCTTGTGGAAGATGTCGCCGCGCCGCCTCGATGCGGAGCAGATTCGCGATGCGATGCTCACGGTCGTCGGCAAGCTCGATCGCAAGCTCGGCGGCCCGAGCGTCGAATTGAAGGAGCCGCGCCGCAGCGTTTACTTGAAATGGCTGCGCAACACGAAGGACCCGCTGCTGGAAATCTTTGATCTGCCGGACGCGTTCGTCACCGCCCCGCAGCGCAACGTAAGCACGACGGCGACGCAGGCGTTGTTCATGATCAATTCGCCGTACATGATCCAGCAAGGCGGCGCGTTCGCGGACCTCTTATACAAGGACATCGCCTCCACCGACGAGCAGAAGGCCGAGCGCGCGTTTCGATTAGCGTTCGGCAGGGAGCCGAGCAGCAAGGAATCGAAAATCGCGCGCAACTTCCTGGCGGATCAGATCAAGCGCATTAGCCCGCCGAAGGACAAGACGGCGCCATACGAAACCGCGAAGATTCCGTTCCACGAAGGCAAGGCTGCGGTCATCACGCCCGGCAGCGCGCAAGCCCGCTTTCAGTTGGTCGACAAAGCCAAGCTCCCGGACGAAGCGTTCACGATCGAGGCGTTCGTCTACTTGCGCAGCGTGTTCGAGGACGCCCAGGTCCGCACGGTCGCGTCCCACTGGAACGGCGACGCGAAAGCGCCGGGCTGGGCGTTCGGCGTCACGGGCAAGAAATCGTCGTACAAGCCGCAAACGCTCGTTTTGCAACTCTGGGGCCAGGACGCCAAGGACAAGTTCGTCAACGACGCGATCTTCTCCGGCTTGCATCTGGAACTCAATCGACCCTATTACGCCGCGGCTTCCGTAAATCTGAAAGACGCCGGCGAAAAAGGCATCACGTTCTATCTGAAAGATCTCGCGAACGACGAAGAGCCGCTCGGCGTCTATTCGACGACGCACAAGGTGGTCAAGTTCTCCAGCGAGCCTCCCGCGTCAGCGGGAGGAGGAACGCGCGTCTTCACCATCGGCGGCACCATCGGCAAACAGGAACGCTCCTGGGACGGCATGATCGACGACGTGCGCCTTTCGAGCGCCGCGTTGCCGCAAAAGCAGCTCCTGATCAACGCGGCCGGCACGACGAAGAGCACGGTCGCGTACTGGCAATTCGAAAACGCCCCCGGCATGCTGCAAGACTCCGCGTCGAACCACCTGACGCTCGTGCGATTCGGCAGCGCGAGCGCCGCGAAAGTCGCGGTGAACATCGACGTTCGCCGCGCCGCGTGGATCGATTTGTGCCAGGTGCTGTTGAATGCGAATGAGTTTTTGTATGTGGATTGATGAGGAGAATGCAATGAGTCAGATCGAGGCGATCTATCGGCACGGCGTTTTTGAGCCGCTTGAGCCGGTTGATTTAGAAGATGAACAACGCGTGCGATTGAGCATCGAGGCGACGAAAAAAGAGACCTGGCAGCAATGGCTTCAGCGTGTGAAAAATCGCCGTGAAACGATTTTTCATCGCCAGGGTTTCCTGCCCGATAGCGCCGTCGAGATTGCCGAGGATCGCGCGCGATGAGTGATATCATCATCGCTTGCGGTTTCGCGCCTTGGACCCTGACGCGAAACCGCAAGCGACGCCGATTCATTTTCCCTTCACGCTCCATCTCACATTCTCGCGCAACACAAATACGCGCGTGTGCGAGCGCAAATCGTCTGTCTTGCCGAGCCGCAACGAAAACGGCACCTGCTCCGGAAACGATTCGAGAATCACATACTCGAGCTTGTCCTGACCGGAACCCTTCCACGCGAAAACCAGGACAATCTGCTTCTTGAAATCGACGTCCTTGTTGATCTTGTCCATGGCGTCCTTGTCGAAATGTTTGGCAGCGTCCTCGCTCGATTTGATGACAATTGGCTTGTTCCACACGGCGTCCTTGAAGACGCTCTCCTGAGGCTTCACTTTCAATTCGACGATCGGTTGTTGCGCTGAGACAAAGCCAGCGGCCGATAACACGACGATGATGGATGCGAACCAGCGAACCATGATGTTCTCCTTTGCCGAATGCGAAGCGGAACGTGATTTCTCTCGCTTTCTCATCAACTCTGCCGATATAATATCCACCACCATGACCATGCCAAGCACACCCTCTTGTGGCCGCGTCGATCCCGTGTTTTCTCGCCGCGATATGCTCATGAAGAGCGGCGCCGGCTTCGGGGCGTTAGCGCTCAGCTATATGCTGGGCAACGATCGCTTGCACGCGCAATCGCGTCAAGCCAATCCGCTGAGCGCGAAGACGCCGCACAGGACCGCCACGGTCATCGCGATGCCCAGCGCG
>DAIOGM010000271.1:0-10282 GCA_036745215.1 Gemmataceae bacterium | reverse complement strand
CGCCACCGAGTGTCCGTCGGTCCTCGCGGTGTCGCCGCTGATTCAAACGAGCGGCCAAATCATCGGCGGCAACATCAACCACAGTCCCAAGGAGATGATCGGCGTCGGCACCGATTTCCTGATCGTGCGCAACTGGCCGCTCGCGACGGGCGATTTCATTTCGAGCCGCGACGTCGCCGGCGCCGCAAGGGTGTGCATTATCGGCCAGACGGTCGCCAACCAGCTCTTCCCCGATGAAGATCCGATCGGCCAGCAGGTGCGCGTCAAGAGCATTCCGCTCCGCGTCATCGGCGTCCTGACCAAGCGCGGCGCGAATATGGTGGGCCAGGATCAGGACGACATCGTGCTGATGCCCTACACAACCGTCCGCAAACGCCTGCAAGGCTCCGCGTTCACCAACGTCGGCATCGCTCTCGTGTCCGCAAAGAATGAGAACTTGAGCGCTCAGGCCCAGGCGGAGATCAACGTGCTCCTGCGCGAGCGCCACCGCATCCCGCCCGGCGAGAAGCCCGATTTCGAAGTGCGCAACATGGCCGAGGTCGAGAACATCTTGAACATGATCACCGGCGCCTTGACGGCAATGCTCTCCGCGATCGCCGCGATTTCACTGGTAGTCGGCGGCGTCGGCATCATGAATATCATGCTCGTCTCCGTGACCGAACGCACGCGCGAGATCGGCATTCGCATGGCGCTCGGCGCACGCCCGCGCGATATTCTTTGGCAGTTTCTCGTCGAATCGGCGGTATTGTCGAGCATCGGCGGCCTCATCGGCATCGTCCTGGGTGTGACGGCGTCATACCTGATTAACTTGCTGATCAACGCGGTGCTGCCGGCGTCGAACTGGCCGTTCGTGGTGTCGATTCCCGCGGCGATCATCGCGCTCTTGTTCGCGGCTGCGGTGGGGTTGTTCTTCGGTTACTATCCCGCGCGCCGGGCGAGCCGGCTCGATCCGATCGAGGCGCTGCGCTACGATTAACATCTTGGCGAGCCACGGGGTTTATCCCCGTGGTACGGACATCTTTCCACGGGGATAAACCCCGTGGCTCGCAACGCTAAACCGCAAGCGGCTGAAAAGTCGATACAACCAGTAAACTCCCCGAACTTCACCATGGCTTTGATCGAACTGCGTAATCTGTGCAAGACGTATGACCTGGGCGAAGTCAAGGTGGAGGCTTTGCGCGGCGTCACTCTGGATATTGGCGAAGGCGAATTCGTGGCCCTCATTGGTCCCTCCGGCTCCGGGAAATCGACGCTCATGAACACCATCGGTTGCCTGGATCGTCCGACTTCCGGAAGTTACCGCCTCGCCGGCGAGGAGGTCGCGGGGCTCAATCAAGATCGGCTTGCCCAGGTGCGTAATCGCCGCATCGGCTTCATCTTTCAGAATTTCAATCTGCTGGCGCGCACCACGGCGCTGGAGAACGTCGAGGTGCCGCTGCTTTACGATCCGAACTGCCCGCGCCGCGATCGCGCCAAACGTGCGACCGAAATGCTCCAGCGCGTCGGTCTGGGCGATCGCCTGGAACATGGGCCGAGCCAGCTCTCCGGCGGGCAGCAGCAACGCGTCGCCATCGCGCGAGCGCTGATCAATCGCCCGGCGATCCTCCTGTGCGACGAACCGACCGGCAATCTCGATACGCGCACGAGCCGCGAGATCATGGCCCTGTTTCGCAAGCTCAACGACAGCGAAGGGCTGACGGTGATCCTGGTAACGCACGATCAGGAAATCGCGCGCAAGGCGAAACGCGCGCTCGTGCTCGTTGACGGCGAGATCGTCGTCGATACGACGGATTTCGACAAGGCCGCAGAGGTCTTGCATCGCAAAGCCTCGATTGAAGAAACAGAAATTACTCAAGCCCCAGGATGAGCGCAGCGATTCCTGGGGGTTGCGTTGGCAGGAATATCAAACGCATGATGCGTTGCCTCACGATCGGCTTGCTGTTGACGACCGCATGCGGCTGCGGCGTCGGCGCGCGCGACTTGGTACACAGCTATATTTTGCCCGAACAACGCTTCATCGAGAATCGCGACACCAATCTGCTCCCCGCGGTGCCGATTCCCGATAGCCTGGCGCCGAGAACCGTTTCCAATCTCCGGCCCGACCTGTCCGACTGGCAACTTTCGCTCGACGACGCCATTCGCATCTCGCTGGAACGCTCGCGCGTCATCCGCGTGCTCACCGGCACCGCCGCCACGTCGAGCGGGCAGACGATCTACGACGTCGCCATCACGAACACCACCATCGATCAAAACCAGGCGGTGTTCGACCCGGTGCTCAAGCAGACGAACGAGTGGGGCCGAACGAATGTGCCGACGACCGTTCCGGATTTGAGCGACCCGCGGCGTTCGAAATTCACGAGCAACCCGGTGATGGATTATCTTGGCACGCTCGGCTACACCAAAAACAATGCGCTCGGCGGCCAATCGGCGCTGACCTGGACGGAGAACCCCGCCCACTTCGGCGGCGCGTCGAATCCCCTTTTGGCCGGCACCGGCTTCCCGCTCAATCCGCAGCAAACGAGCAACCTCGCCCTCAGCTACACGCAGCCGCTCCTTCAAGGCGCGGGCTTTCGCGTCAACATGGCCCCGATCGTCATCGCCCGGCTCAACACGGAGATTTCGTTCTTTCAGTACAAGGACGGCGTGCAAGAGATGGTCCGCGGCGTCATCGAAGGGTACTGGAACCTCGTCAACGCCCGCACCGACGTGTGGGCCAAGAAGATCCAGGTGCAGCTCTCCGAGGAAGCGTATCTGCGTGAAGCGGCGCGGCAGAAAGCCGGTCTCGCGGCCGCCTCGGATGTGGCGCAGGCGCGCGTGTCCTACTCGCAATTCAAGGCGGGCCTGATCGCCGCCGAGGCCAACATGCTGGCGCGCGAAGCCGCCCTGCGCAATATCATGGGTCTGCCCCCCACCGACGATCGCTTCATCATCCCCGTCTCCGCGCCGACCAGCCAACGATTGCAGCCACACTGGGATCGCCTGGTGCAGCTCGCCGAAGCGCGCCGGCCCGACATCATCGAATTGAAAATCATCATCGAAGCCGAACAGCAACGTCTTTTGCAAGCGGAGAATCAAGCGCTGCCGAAGCTCGACGCCGTCGCCGCGTACCAGTTCAACGGCTTGAGCGGGACAATGCCCAACGGCGACACGCTGGCGACCGGTCCGGGGCAATTCAGCAACTGGACCATCGGCGTCAACTTCTCCGTCCCTCTGGGCCTGAGACAAGGGCGCGCTCTCGCCCGTCAATCGCGCCTCCTCATCGAGAAGGACCGGGCCAATCTCGTTCAAGGCTTGCACAACGCCATTCACGAATTGTCGATCAGCGTACGCGATCTCGACAACGCGTATGAGCAATACCTGGCGTTCAAGGAAGTGCGCGCGGCCGCCGAGATCAACGTCAAGGTGCAGAACGAGAAGTCGAAGGTCGGCCAGGTCATCTATCTGAACGTGCTGCAAGCGCTCAACGACTGGGGCAACGCGATCACGTCGGAGGCGGCCGCGCTGTTGAGTTACAACATTGCCCTCGCCAGTCTGGAGAAGCGGACCGGCACCATCCTCAACACGCACGGGTTGGTGTTCCACGAGGAGCGTTTCCGCGCCGCCGGGCCGTTCGTGCACGATCGTCAATATCCCGCCGCGTTGCCGCCGGTGGGCTCGCCGCAGCTTTATCCGAGCAGCGGCGCGCCGGGCGAGAACTCGTTCGATCTCACCTCGCCGGTGCCGATGAAAAAGCTGCCGCCGCCGCGGTTGTTGCCGCCGGTTGAGCAGCCGAAATAAAGGCAACACGAGTCAAATGGCGGTTCGGCGGAACGGATAACGGGCGACAAAATCCTCTGCAACTCCACGCAGCCGTTCGTCCAGCAGTCCGAGCGCCTTGGTGCGGATTTCATCCGGCACGCCGCCATAAAAAGCTTCGGCGATCGCTCCTGCAATGCATGCCATGGTATCGGCGTCTCCGCCCAGCGAGATGGCGTTTCGAACGGCGTCTTCGTAGTTGGTTGATTCGAGAAACGCGATGATCGACTGCGGAACCGATCCCTGGCACGACACCTCGAATTGGTAAGTTGGTCGAATTTCAGCCAAAGTCTCGTCCAGGTAATACTCGAATCGTTTCTGGATGTATTGCCGGATTTCAACTTTGCTGCATCCGGTTCTTGCCAGGAAAATCGCCGCGGCAGTCGCCTGAGCGCCGCATATGCCGTGTTCGTGGTTGTGCGTAACTTCCGCGCTTCGCTTCGCTTCCTCAAGGACTTCCTCCAGTGAGTCATGCACATACGCGACCGGACTGACACGCATTGCGGAACCGTTGCCCCAACTGTTGTAAGGCTCGCGACTCCTGTACGTGCACCAACGAAAGAATGTGCCGCCGTATCCGGCGTTCGGGTAGGCGTGAAAGTACTCGTGAAGCACGTCAACATAATCACGATCATTTAGCAGCGAATCGGCGATGGCAATGGTCAGCACAGTGTCGTCGGTAAACGTGCTTTCAGGAACGAACAGCGGAAACTGTTTCGTCTTGGTCCGCGCGCCCTCGTGAACCGAACCGATGATGTCACCCACAATCGCACCGAGCATTTCGCACCTCCAATTGCCGGGTTCACGCGCCACAGGAACCATCCACGCGGGTCCGACGCAATTCCGGCATAAATGGGACACCGTTGCCGCGGTTTCTCGCACCGTCGCGCCGGCCCCGCCTCGAAATGGATACACGCCTCAATCTTTGAAAAAAGACTGGGACGCAACTCCTCCCTCATGTAAACTCGTAAATGGCTCCAGCGCAATTGTAGGCGTCCAGATTCTCAGCGGTGGAGCGGTTGAAAAAAAGTGTAGCAATGATCAACGCTGCGAGGCGAGTTAAACTCTTGTGCCCATGTATACGAAGGGAACTGACGTGTTAAGCCGAATTACCTTGATGTCAACGTTCGCGTTGCTAACGTCATCCGCTCTCCACGCCCAAGAACCGGCCAAGTCCTTCAAGCTCGATCTGACGCCGCAAAACGCCGCCGCGCTGCACACGCTCATCCGGCCGCACGACAACGAATGGCGCCATCTCAAGGTCGAGTGGCTCACCGACGTCGTCGCCGCGCGCAAGAAGGCGGCCGCGGAGGATAAGCCGATCGTCATCTGCTACACCGGCGGCGCGGGCTACAACGAGCCGCTCGGCGTTTGCTGAAGTGCCGCGTCTCACCACCTGGCAGGTGGTTCGGCCACGTACACCGACGCGGCGATCAAGCTGCTCAATGAAAAATTCGTTTGCTTCGCTCCCGGCTGGTACATCAACACGAAGGATTCCATCTATCAGGATTCGTGGAAGCGCTTCTACGTCGCCAAGTCGCTGCCCACGGAAGGCAGCGGCTGGCTCAAGGGCACCCAGCTCGTGATGATGACCTCGTCGGGCCGGCTCCTCGAAGGCTCGGTCAAGGGCAAGGACGGCATGGCTCAAGCGCTCGAAGATGTCCTGGCCGGTTATGCGAAACTCGCGGAAGCGGAGCGCCGGCCCAAGGCGGTGGACGGCGACATCAAGCCGCAGCCGGAGCCGCCGGAGAACGGCCTTGTGCTCACGATTTACGATCGTCCCCTGGGTCGAACATCCGGCGAGCCGGGAGCGTCAGCGACCGGAGTGCCGTATCGCCTCCCCGCCGGCGATGATCTCGACGGCCTGCGCACCCACGCGCCGCACGGCCAGCGCAGCTCCCTCTGGCTCAAGGAGGAAGAATGGAAATCGCTGTTGCCGCGCAATCCGAAAAAAGGCCAGGTGTTCCGGGCGCCGGCGAAGCTCGCCAAGCGTTTCTGGCTCTATGGCCTCGTGCCGCAGACGCTCTGGGTCGTGGAGGAATCGTGGAAGCCCGATTCGGTGCGCGAAAGCGAACTGCTCGTGTCGGTCGAGGCGGTCGATGCGGAAATGGTGCGCGTACGCCTGCACGGCTCGGTGCTCTTGTCGGGCCCCGGCGTGCTGCACACGTGGCCGGACCGCAAGTTCATCAAGAACATCGAAAATCGTTACGACGCCCGCGTCGAAGGCGCGATCGAATTCGACCGCGTCAAGAACAAGATCACGCGTTTCGACCTGACGACGCTCGGCGACTTCACCGGCCGCTGGTTCGCCGGCAACAAGGGCTGGAACGAAGCCGCGCCCGCGTCGCCGCTGCCGGTCGGCTTCGCGTTCGAACTCGACCCGACCGCCTACGTGCTTCCCGCCGAACGCCGCCGGCCGCGCTCGTTCATGCATTCGTACATTTTCCGCACCAAGGAAGAGCACTACTGGGACCCGGACGCCTGGCTCGCGGATTGGCAGAAGCGGCAGAGGAAATAGGGGAGGCGCGGAACCGTAGGGTGGGCCGAGTCTTCGAGGCCCACCGAGCGCGACGTTGTGCCTCCGGTGGGCCTCGAAGACTCGGCTCACCCTACAAACTACAAACTGCTTCGGAGTTAATATTCGGCGCACCTTCAAGACTTGCGGCTTCTTCTGACGCGCACGGCAACGACGCCAAGCACGCCAACCATGCCGATCACGAAACTCGTCGGTTCCGGTGCGGCCCTGGGCCCGCCCCCGCTTTCTTCTGCCGGCCAGGAACCGGCGCCTTCGAATGCCACCGTTGCTTTGAAGGTGTAGTACAACAAATCCGGCTGATCCAATAACTTGTTCGACTGAAAAATCATTTCATCTACGTGCAACGTGACGCGATCGATGGTGAATCCCTTCAAATCAGGTTTGCCCATGTAGAAGGGAGTATGCGGCGCGCCAAAGAAGAAAACCGCTTCATACGGAACCGTATTCGGAAAGCCCACGCGGTCGTTTACGCCGTCGGTCGAGAGTGCGATGTTGTCCAGAAAGTAAGGCGTACTGCTATCCGCGACGAATGTCTTGCCCACGTCCGCAGGGCTGAAAACGCGGTTGAACAGCGGTTTTACAGGGTCGGAGTAGCCAAAATGGTCCTTGGTGAATTCGATCCAGATGGAATCGGCTGGCTGGAATACCAGGGCTTCCCGCTGGAACGTCGGCGCGATGATTAAATCCGCGCGGGCGATTGAGGCGAGGCTAAGAAAGAATGCAATGGCGAGAAGGTGGCGAATATGCGTCCGCATTTCGATCGGTCTCCAGGGCAGAAATAGTCTGTGATTACACCGTAGGACGGACATTCCTGTCCGTCCCGCACGTCAACGGACGGACAGGAATGTCCGTCCTACAGAACATTCGCAAGTTGATCGTTTCTTGTCTTTCTTTTGTGCCAAACGAGAATGCACCCTGCACCCAAGAGCGCCAGGCCGACGCTTGTTGGTTCCGGCGTTGGCAGAGGATTTTCGTCGTCGAAGTACGACACGGTCGCACCGAAAAAATGGTCGTACCAAACGGCCTCGTTTGGGAGCGTTACAAATTGATCGATACGCAACGTTGCGCGCTTGATGGAATATCCCTTCAGATCCGGCGCGCCCTTGAAGACGGGAGGTTGCGGCCCGCCGAAGATGATGGCGTCCTCAGGAATAGGAATCAGTGCGCCGGCGCCGCCAAGAAAAATGCCGACACTATTGTTAATGCCGTCGGTGGCTAACGCGACGTTCTCCGCAAAAAACGGCGTCGAACTGTCTGCTGTGAATACTTTGCCCGCGTCCGCAGGATGAATACTGAGGTCGAACAATGGGGCAACGGAGATTGGGTGAACTGAGGGATCAGCGGTGAACTCATACACAAGTCGAATCGGCCCCGTCAATTCGCGACCGCCGTCGGAAATGCCATACGGGTGAGCAAAAATAAGGTCCGCCTTGGCGATTGAGGCGATGCCGAGCAGACACGTGGCGGCGAGAAATTGGCGAACATAAGTCGGCATTGCGATCGGCCTCCGGGGTCGTTTTCAGGACGATTTCGGGGGCGGATTATGGCCCGGCAGTGATGCTTGGGTCAATGGCGATTGGATGAAGGCGGTGCGAGGATGCCGGCCTGCGCGTGTGTGTAAAACTCGCCAGCGCAAGGCAAGTCATTTGGAGGGGGTGTCGTGGTGTGTGCGTGTAAAACTCGCAGGCGCAAGGCAAGTCATTGAACGTCAGATAATCTGCCGAATCGGCTCCGCTCCTTCGACGCCGACGAGCTTTTGATCGAGCCCGTTGTAGAAGAACGATAGCCGATTGGGATCAAGCCCCATCTGGCGCAACAGCGTCGCGTGCACATTGCGGACGTGGAAGCGATCATCGACCGCGGCGCTGCCGAGTTCGTCCGTCGTGCCGACGCTGACGCCCCCCTTGATGCCGCCGCCCGCGAGCCACATCGTGAAGCCGAACGAGTTGTGATCGCGGCCGGTGCCTTGCGCGTACTCCGCGGTCGGCTGTCGGCCGAACTCGCCGCCCCAGAGGATGAGCGTCGAATCGAGCAGGCCGCGCTGCTTCAAATCTTTGAGCAGGCCGGCGATCGGCTTGTCGGTTTGGCCGGCGAACTTGGTGTGATTGAGAACGATGTCGTTGTGCGCGTCCCAGTTGTTGTTGTCCGCCTGATCGCCGCCGCCGGAGTAGATCTGGATGCAGCGCACGCCGCGTTCGACGAGCCGGCGGGCGAGCAAACACTTGCGGCCAAAGTCGGCGGTGCGCGGCTGATCCAGCCCATAGAGCGCTTGCGTTTGCCGGGTTTCTTGCGAGAAATCGACGGCTTCCGGCGCGTGCTCCTGCATGCGAAACGCGAGTTCGTAGCTGGCGATGCGGGCGGCAAGTTCGGTGTTGTCGCGGCGATCGCGCAGGTGCGCCTCATTGGTTTGCCGCAGGCGATCGAGCACCTGGCGCTGCACGTCGCGCGTCATGCCGGCGGGCAGGTCGAGGTTGTGAATCGGCACCGCGTCGGCGCGGAAGGTCGTGCCCTGATAAACGGCCGGCATGTAGCCGCTCGACCAGTTCTTGGCGCCGGAGATCGGTCCGCCGGAGCGATCGAGCATGACGACGAAGCCGGGCAAGTTCTCGTTCTCGCTGCCGAGGCCATACGTTACCCAGCTGCCGAGGCACGGATGGCCGCCCAGGATTCGGCCGGAATTCATCATCAACATCGCGGAGCCGTGCAGCGGCGAGTCGGCGTACACCGAATGAACGAACGCGATGTCATCGACGCAGGTGCCGAGGTTGGGGAACAGATCGCTCACCCATTTGCCGCTCTGGCCGTATTGACGAAAACGCCACTTGGGGCTGACGATGCGACCCTGATTGCGCCGGCCGCCGCGGCCGAACGTGCGCACATCGATGGTTCGGCCTTCGAGCGGGTAAAGGTTCGGCTTGTAATCGAACGATTCGATATGGCTCGGCCCGCCGTACATGAACAGGAAGATGACGCTCGTCGCCTTCGGCGCGAAGTGCGGCCGCCGCGGCGTCAGCGGATTGACGTGCGCGGGCAGGGCGGGTTGGCTGCGTGCTTCGTCGGACGCCAACATGCTGGCCAGGCCGACGGCGCCGAAGCCCGCGCCGGTTTCCCACAAGAACTCGCGTCGAGTGCGGCCGCAGAATTGTCGAGGCATGGTTGGCTCTCCCACAAAACCATCTCGCGGAGCGAGATGTCCACTCTCAATCCATCTCGCGGAGCGAGATGAGTACATTCAATCCAGATAGATGAACTCGTTCGCGTTCAACATCACCAAACACAGGAATCGCAATGCCTGGTGTTCATCAAGCTCGCTCGTCTCGCGCAAACGGTTGACGAACGCGACGTCCGCCTTCACGTCATCGTCCGACGCAACGCGGCCTGTCGTCAAACGAACGGCGCGGCGAATCTGCGCTTCCAGACTTTCCGGCGCTTCCTTCATGAGCCGCGCCGCGAAAAGCTTGGCCTGCTCGTTGGTGAATTCGCTGTTGAGCATGCCGAGCGCCTGAGTGGGCACCGTGGTCGTGAAGCGCACCGGGCAACTCGCATCGGTGTCGGCCTGGTCGAACTGCGTCAGGATCGGCACTTGCAAGGAACGCTTCACGAAGATGTAGACGCTGCGCCGCGCCGCTTCCTCGGGGGACGACACCTTCCAGCCGTTGCCCGGCCGCGATTGGCCGGCGAGGACTTCGCGTGGGATCGGCGGATAGATGCTCGGGCCCGCCATCTTGAGATTGAGCTTGCCGCTGACCGCGAGGATCGAGTCACGCACTTCCTCGGACGTGAGCCGACGCATGTTGAACCGCCAGTACAACGTGTTGGACGCGTCAACGCGCAACGCCTGCTCATTGCCCTTGGACGACATGCGATACCCGTTCGACGTCAAAATCAAGCGATGCATTCGCTTGATCGACCACGCACCTATCTCCTTGTCTCCTTGTCTCCTTGTCTCCT
>DAIOGM010000270.1:0-10296 GCA_036745215.1 Gemmataceae bacterium | reverse complement strand
CCATGTCCCTGCGCACGGAAGGAGAGACGTCACCCCGAACGACCACGTCCGACACGGCGAACCGGCCGCCGGGTTTGAGGACCCTGAAGGCCTCTGCGAGCACCTGGGTTTTGTCCGGCGCCAGGTTGATCACGCAATTGCTGATCACGCAATCCACCGAGCCGGTCGGCAACGGCAATTGATCGATATTCGCTAGATGAAATTCGACGTTCGTGACCGGTTGGCCGGCGCGGCCCTTGGCGGCATTTTGGCGCGCGAGTGCAATCATCTCGGCGGTCATGTCGATGCCGATCGCCTTGCCCGTCGGTCCAACTTTAGCCGCCGCGAGGAACACATCGAGCCCGCCGCCGCAGCCGAGATCGACGACGACTTCGCCGGGCCGCAGGTTGGCGGTCGCCGTCGGATTGCCGCACGACAGGCCCATGTTCGCCTCGGCCGGGATGGACGCGAGTTCTTCGGGCGAATAACCGAACGCCTCCGCGACGGCGCGAACGCCGGCGTGATCGGTCGAGAGTCCGCTGGCGGCGACGGCGCCGTACTTCGATTTCACGGCTTGATCGATGGTTTCCAACATAGTGATGATGTTATACAAACACCATCAACTTTTGGGTGCCGATTCGTCGCGCACACACACAGACACCCCCGGATTCGTCGCGCACACACACAGACACCCCCCCACTTTTGCGCGACGAATGTTAATCACTGATTCCGACTTAGCCGCACATGGGGCGAGTTCGTATTACATCCGTGCTGAATTAGCTGGCACGCTTTGCCATCAAATTAGGCCAAAGTTAACGCCCGCAGACCGCCGTACTCGACCTTGTACTTTGGGATCAGGAAACCACACCTGCGAAGGCGCCTTCCCATGCTCAAGCCAATCGTTATCAGTAAGGGTGTGTTGCTTCTATGCGTCGCCAGCGTTTACGGTCAGGAACGTCCCTTGGGCACAAGACTCACGCCACGACCGTATCAAACGGGCCGCTCGGTGGTCATGGCCAAGAACGGCATGGTCGCGACCAGCCAGGCGCTCGCAACGCAGATCGGCCTCGATGTGTTACGAAAAGGTGGCACCGCGGTGGACGCCGCCATCGCCGCGGACGCCGCGCTCGGCTTGATGGAGCCGATGTCGTGCGGCATCGGCGGCGATCTGTTCGCGATCGTCTGGGACAACAAGACCAAGAAACTCTACGGGCTCAACGCGAGCGGCCGATCGCCGTACAAGGCGACGCGCGATTATTTCAAAGGGCAAAAGCTTGACGAAATCCCCGAATACGGCCCGCTGTCGTGGTCGGTGCCCGGTTGCGTTTCCGGTTGGGACGAATTGCACAAGAAATTCGGCAAACTGCCGATGAGCGACATCCTTGGCGCGACGATTGAATACGCCAACGAGGGCTTCCCCGTCACGGAAGTAATCGCGGAATCGTGGGCCAAGAGCCAGTCGAAGTTGGCCAAATCGCCCGACGCGTTTGCGACCTACTATCCGAATGAGAATGCGCCGAAAGCCGGCGACGTTTTCAAGAATCCGAACCTCGGCCGCGTTTACAAAGCCATCGCGAACGACGGGCCGCAGGTTTTCTACCAGGGCGCCATTGCAAAGAAGATCGTCGCCTATTCGGACAAGGTCGGCGGCCTGTTCACGCTCAAAGATTTCGCGGATCACACTTCGACGTGGATCGAGCCGGTCAGCACGACGTATCGCGGCTATCAAGTTTGGGAGTTGCCGCCGCCGGGACAGGGGATCGCCGTTTTGCAGATGCTCAATCTATTGTCCGCGTACGATCTCAAGAAGATGGGGCCCCAGTCGGCGGATTACTGGCATCTGTTCGTGGAGGCGAAGAAACTCGCGTACGCCGACCGGGCTCGCTTCTACGCCGACCCCGATTTCGTCAAGCTGCCGACGGCCGAGTTGATCTCGATGCCGTACGCCGACAAACGTCGCAAGTTGATTGACATGAACAAGGCTCGCACCGATCATCCGTCCGGCGATCCGAAGTTGGCGACGAGCGACACGATTTACTTGAGCGTCGTCGATAAGGATCGCAACTGCGTCTCCTTCATTCAAAGCAACTACCACGGCTTCGGCAGCCATCACGTGCCGGGCGACCTCGGCTTCGCGCTGCAAAACCGCGGGAATCTGTTTGCGCTCGACGACAAGCACCTCAATCGCCTGGAGCCGCACAAACGGCCGTTCCACACGATCATCCCCGCGATGGTGACCAAGGACGGCCAGCCCTACCTCGTCTTCGGCGTCATGGGCGGCGATTTTCAGGCACAGGGGCACGTGCAAGTGCTGGTCAACATGATCGACTTCGGCATGAACGTGCAAGAAGCCGGTGAGGCGCCGCGCATCGAGCACGAAGGATCGCCCACTCCCACCGGCAAGCCCGGCGATCCCAAGGGTGGCCTGATCAAGGCGGAGCGCGGCTTCCCCGCGTCCGTGCTGCGCGATCTGGAACGGCGCGGGCACCAGGTCAACACTGTTGTCACAGGCAATGGCGGTTATCAGGCCATTCTCATCGACCCACGCACCGGCATTCTCCACGGCGGCACGGAGTCGCGCAAAGATGGCAGCGCAGCCGGATACTGATGCTCGTTCCCGGTCGCGGCCCAAATGTTAAGATGGGTATGTTCCGCGCGGAACACTACGGGGACTGCCAAAAATGGTTTGCATTGCGCCTGCGACTTGGCTTGTTGAAGAACTGTTTTCGGGATTCGTTGCACAAAATGATGGAACACCCACCCTATGCAATGCATGTCGGCTTGCTTTAATAAATGGCCGTTGAAAAATAAGGACTTACGTTCACGAAACGTGACGATTCGTTGCATCCAATCGTCAACAGAACCGAATACACACGCCCCGATACCCCCTCTGAAAGTGATCGATTTATGCGACCCTGTTTGGCTCTTCTATTCCTTCTTGCCGCCATTCCATCACTCCGCGCCGACAACTGGTCTGCCTGGCGCGGGCCCAACGGCGACGGCGTTTGCACCGAACGCAACTTGCCTCTTACCTGGAGCGCGACGGATAACGTGCGTTGGAAGGTCGCGATGCCGGCGTCCTGTAACTCGACGCCGATCATCTGGGGCAATCGCGTCTTCCTTACGCAAGGCCTCGACGACGGCAAACGCCGCGCCCTCATCGCGCTCGATCGCCAGGATGGAAAAAAACTCTGGCAACGCGAGCTGGCTTGCGAAACCATCGAGACGTCCCACAAACAAAATCCGCCGTGCTCCGCGTCTCCCGTTACCGACGGCGAAGCCGTCTACGCGTGGTTCGCATCGGCAGGCGTCGTCGCATATGATTTCCAGGGCAAAGAACTGTGGCATCGCGACTTCGGGCCGGTCGTGTCGCGCTGGGGCAACGGATCGAGCCCCGTCCTGTACAAAGACTTGCTGATCGTATTCCACGGCCCGGGCGAGCCGAACACGTTCCTCATCGCACTCGACAAACGCACCGGCAAGACCGTGTGGAAGTCCGATGAGAAAGCCATCAACAGCCAGGTCTTCGGCTGTTGGAGCACGCCGATCGTCATCAAGACGGCCGGGCGCGACGAGTTGATACTGCCGTTGCCTGGCGATGAGGTCGGCGGAGAGGGCTATTTCAAGGCATACGACCCGGCTACTGGAAAACACCTATGGACGTGCAAGGGCCTCGGCAACGAGATCTACGCCATGCCCGCCGTCAACGAGGCGCGCGACCTGATCGTCGGCATCTGCGGTCACAACGGCCCACTCTTGGCAGTCAAGCCCGGCGGTTCCGGCGACGTCACCGCCACGCACCGCGTCTGGCGGCAGGCCGGCAAGAACCCGCAACGCGTCGGCAGCGGCGTCTTCCACAAGGATCGCTTCTTTCTCGCCGACGCGCCCGGCTTCATCGAGTGTCTTGACCCCAAGACTGGCGAGCCGTTCTGGAAGGAACGCGTTGAAGGCAACCTGTGGGGCTCAATGCTCGTCGCCGACGGCAAGCTCTACGTCACGAGCCTGGAGGGCGAAACGTTCGTGCTGGCGGCGGGCGAGAAGTTCGAGGTGTTGTCCCGCAACAAGCTCGGCGAACCCATCTACGCGGCGCCGGCCGTGTCGAATGGCGAGATCTTCCTGCGAGGGTATCAGAATCTGTACTGCATTCGTGATTCCAAGAAATGATCCGTCGAACTTGACGCACTGCATCATCGTTAGCACGCTGATTGCCGAGTGCAATGCGCCTATGGTTCCTTGGTCAAATCCCACAGCCTCACGGACGAATCCCCGCCGCCGCCGCCGGTCGCCAGCGTCTTGCGATCGGGCGAAAAAGCGAGCGACTCGATGCGGCCCGGCTGGCCCGTCAAGGTTCGCAATAACTTCCCCGTCCGCGCGTCCCACAGCTTGATCGTCTTGTCCTTGCAGCCGCTCGCCAGCATCTTGCCGTCCGGTGAGAAGCTCACCGCATCGATCTCGCTCTCGTGGCCCTTCAAGATGTGTTGAACCTCTCCGGTGGCCGCGTCCCAAAGTCGCACGGTGGCGTCCTGGCTTGAAGTCGCAAGTTGCTTGCCGTCGAGGGAGAAATCAACGCACTCCAGGCCGCCGTCGTGTCCCGTCAACACGCGGTTAAGCTTGCCGGTGCGAGCGTCCCAGAGACGAGCGGTTTTGTCGGAGCTGGCGCTGGCCAACACGCTGCCGTCCGGAGAGTACACGACGGACATCACGCGCGCGGTGTGCCCTTTCAGCGTTTGCTTCAGATCACCCGTGGCCACGTCCCAAAGCCGGACGGTCTGGTCCACGCTGCCGCTGGCGAGCGTCTTCTGATCGGGCGAGAACGAGACGGAGCGCACGATATCGTCATGGCCCGTCAGCGTGCGGATGACTTTGCCGGTCGTGGCGTTCCAAAGCTTGATGCTCTTGTCCTTGCCGCCGCTCGCCAGCAGATCACCCTTGGGTGCGAAGACGACGGTGTAAACATCGCCGGTATGCTCGGTCAACGTTTTGAGCAGCTCACCGGTTTGGGCGTCCCATCGTTTGATCGTGCCATCACGACTGCAACTGACCAATGCCTTCCCGTCGGGCGAGAAATCGACGGCCAGCACTGAGCTGGTGTGCCCCTTCAGAATGCGAACGTCGGCAGGCTCCCCGGCGACCACGAACGGGACAATGCCGAATAGGAGGAACGTGGGCCACCAACGAGTTGAACCATGCGAATGCTGCATCGATTGCCTCCTCGATTCTTCGCGTCCTCTGCGCCTCCGCGTTTCAAAAAGGGTATCGCTCGTCGTTCATTTTGAAACGCAGAGGCGCAGAGGACGCGGAGACAAATGTCGTCCTGATAACGCGATTATCCCATTAACGATTGCTCGGCCGATTTTCGCCGGGTAGAGTAAGGATATTCAATCGGCAACCGAAAGGACGATCATGCTGCGCATCCTCGGCACCCGCAAACGGCTCTGCGACGGCGTGACCCGGCGCGATCTCTTGCACGCCGGCGGCCTGTCGCTTCTTGGCCTCGGCCTGAACGATCTGGCGTCCGCACGGTCCAGCGCCGACCGCGCGCCTGCCAAGCATGTCATCCTCTTGTTCCTCTACGGCGGCGTCAGCCAGCTCGATACGCTCGACCCCAAGCCGAACGCGCCGGACGACATCCGCGGGCCATTCCGGACGATTCCAACTCGCTTGCCCGGTGTGCGCCTGTGCGAACATTTGCCGCGTCTCGCAAGTCAACTCGATCGCGTCGCGCTCGTGCGCTCCATGTCGCATCCGCATCCGATCCACGGCGTCGCCTATGCGCTGACTGGCATCGATCGCGTTGACATCCCGATGGAGCTCAATCGCCACGACATCCGGCACTGGCCCTATTTCGGCTCTGTGCTCGATTATCTTGACGACCAGGATCATCCTTCTCGCCGGCTGCCCGATGTGCCGCGCACGCTGCACTTGCCGTGGGTGCAGAGCACGCGTTCGTTTCCGCATCAGCGCGCCGGCCTGTTCGCGGGCTTCCTGGGGCCGCGTTACAATCCAGTTGTCGCCGAGTTCGTCGGGCAGCCCGGCGGCGCGGCCACGTATCGGCCCGACGATCCGTTCGGCAGCATCGATCGGCGCGGCCGCTTTGAAATTGCCGACACCAGCCTCGGCGCTGAGCTGACGATCGATCGCCTGAACACGCGGCTAAGTTTAGTGGAACAACTCGATCAACAACAGCGCCATCTGGAACGCTCGGGCGCCGCGGCATCGCTCGATCGCAATCGGCAGCAGGCCATATCCGTGATCGCGTCGCCGCGGATGCGCCAGGCGCTCGAACTTCAGCGCGAACCGGAAGCGGTGCGGCAACGTTACGGCTACCACTTGTTCGGCCAATCCGCGCTGCAAGCGCGCCGGCTCATTGAAGGCGGCGCACGCCTGGTCAGCGTTTTCTGGGACGAGTTCGGCCAATCTTGCGGCGCCTGGGACACGCATGAAAAACAGTCGCAACGGCTGTCGAGCGAACTGTGTCCTGGTTTCGATCAAACCTTCACGGCGCTTCTGGACGATTTGGAACAACGCGGTTTGCTCGATGAAACGCTGGTGCTGTGTCTGACCGAGCATGGGCGAACTCCCAACGCGGAGCGTCGCGGCGATTCGGTCGATGGCCGTGGGCACTGGTCGGAAGTTTACAGCATCCTGATGGCCGGCGCCGGCGTCGCGAAGGGCCGCGTGATCGGCGCCAGCGATGCGCGCGGGGCGTATCCGGCGGATCGGCCCGTCAGCCCCAAGGACATCTTGCACACGATTTACCATCTCCTGGGCGTGGACGCTCATCGCATGATCCCCGATCGTCTGGGTCGGCCGTTGCCGCTCGTCGCGGAAAGCAACCTCGTGCGCGAATTGCTCGCCTCGTAGCGACAAGCTGCCAGCTTGTCTGCTTTCGCACGGCTCACAAGCTGGCAGCTTGTGGCTACGGAAGCGACTTCGATGCCTCGCAGAGGTTCTCATGGCTTGGTTAACGAGATTTCGAGCCGAAGATGACGCCGAACCTCACTGGGTTTGGTTTTTCTTGACGCTCAACTATCGACTGAATGATGGCTCCACATTGCACATCGAGCAACAAGCGGCCTGGTGCGAGCAATGTCGCCGTTTTGGATCCGCTGAACTCGTTTCGTCGATCGACGAGTTGCGCGACTGGCTTGAAGAACTGCAAAATCCGACGCAGTCGATTCACTTTGCTTTACCGAGCGCGGACGCCATCCAAGGCGCGATCGATGAAGTTCAAGTTCGATTGCGATGGTTCCAGACTCGCAAGTCGCCCGCTCGATGCCTCACGTGCGGATCAACGGCGATTACGCCGATTCGGTTCGGTGAGGACGGCACGTGCGTCGTCAATGGAAAACGCCTAATCGCCTTGGAGCAGGGCTTCGCCGACTCTCAAAATTGGATCGCGGAGTATTCGTCAGAAGGAATCGCGATTTCGAAGGGTTGACCGCATTGGAGCAAATTGCCATGTTCACGCGTCTTGGTTTGCCGTTTTTCCTCACCGCGATGGTATTTACGTGGACAACGACAATTTCCGGCGCGGGCGAAACAACGAAGAACCTCGGCTTCCGCGTCCCGAAGGATTTCGAAATCACGCTCTACGCCGACGATTCGCTGGCGACCGACATTCACTCCATGACGATCGATTCGAAGGGCCGCGTCGTCGTGGCGAGCAAGGGCTACATCAAGATCTTGCACGAGAACGAAAAAGGCATCGCGGACAAGGCGACGCTGTTTTCCGATGTGCCCAAGAGCGGCGCTCACGGCATGGTGTTTGACGGCGATGACCTGATCTGCGTCGGCGACAACGGCGTGCGCCGACTTTACGACACCAAAGGCATCGGACGTTGCGATAAGGTCTCGCCCGTCTGGTTCTCCACCAAGAACGACGGCGAACACGCCGCCAACGGCATCGTCCGCGGTCCCGATGGCTGGTACTACATGGTCGCCGGCAATGACGCCGGCATCACCAAGGAACATGCCAACAGTCTGGCGTCGCCGATCAAGTCGCCCAACGCCGGCGCCGTTGTGCGATTTTCTCCGGATGGCAAGTTGCGCGAAGTCGTGGCGCACGGCTTTCGCAATCCGTACGATCTCGCGTTCAATCATCTTGGCAATCTCTTCACCGTGGACGCCGACGGCGAACGCGTGCAGCAGATGCCTTACTACGCGCCGACGCGCCTCTTCGATGTCGCGCAAGGGTTGCATCACGGCTGGCTCCTGCCCGGCTGGCAACGCGGCTGGTCGCGCTCGCCGCACTGGCCCGACAGCGTCGAACGCCTGGTCGAGATCGGCCGCGGCTCGCCGACCGGCGTCGTCGTCTATCGGCATCGGCAATTCCCGGAGCGATATCGCAACGGCGTCTTCAGCCTGTGCTGGAGCTTTGGCCGCGTTTATTTCTTTCCGCTGACTCGGAACGGCTCGACCTATGCGGGGAAGAAGGAAATCTTCATCGAGACGACCGGCGACGTCGGCTTCGCGCCGACGGCGATGGCGGTTGGTCGCAAGGGTGAGCTTTTCATCGCGATCGGCGGGCGCGGCACACGCGGCAGCGTCTTTCGCGTCGATTACGTCGCGCCGCCGGCGGCGCGGCCCGTGGATCCGCTGGAACGCGTGCTGGACGCGGATCAACCCCTGAGTAGCTGGTCGCGCGCCGAGTGGGTTCCACTCGTGAAGAAGCTTGGCCAGGACGTATTCACCGCGGCAGCACTCGACGGCAATCTGAGTCTGGAAAAACGTATCCGCGCCGTCGAAGTCTTGACTGAACTTTTCGGCGGCATCCGCGTCGAGACGGCCCAGAAAATACGTGCCGCCAAGCCATCGGGTTACCTGATGGAACGGATCGTCTGGTCCTTGTCGCGCACGAACCATTCTGCCGACGCCCGCAAGTTCATTTGCGAAGTGACGCTCTGGCCGGATCCGCGCGTCGCCCGAGCCGCGTGTGAGGCGATCCTGGCATTTCCCGAATCGCTTGACGCGACTGGGTTCGCTCCGCACTGGCGCACCGGCCTTATCAGCAGTGATCGGCGCGTACGCGCGGCGGCGATCCTCGCCGCCAAGGGCCCGGGCAAAGCAAGTTTCCTGAATGCGTACGCCGATCCGCGTCAGGTCTTGCCGTCGGAATCAATCGCGTTGTTTTGGGTCGCTCCGCCCGCGGTGGAGGTGCAGTTCGCAACTTGCCGACCGATAATCCTCAACGAAAAGCACGATGTTTGGCTTCGCCTCGAAGCCGTGCGGCTCCTGCAAATCGCGCTCGGCGATGTCAACACCGATGACGGCCCGGACAAGGCATTCGTCGGATTCATGGCTCGCTCGCCGGACAAGCTGCCGCAACCCTCGCGCCGCGAATCAGCGCTTGAGCTGGCGAAAGCCTTTCCCACCGGAGACGCGACACTCGATATGGAACTCGCCCGCCTACTCGGCATGATGAGTGAAGATGTTCCCGGATTGCTCGAACGCATCGCCGACAAATGGACGGCCAAAAGCGCGCCCGAACACGATATCCATTATCTGCTCATCGCGGCGCGTCTGCCCGGCAAGCGCTCTGACAAAGTGACACAGCAAACGGCGGCGGCCTTGAACGGCATTCATGTCAAGCTCGTGGCGCGCGGCGTCAGTCCGAGCGATCAGGTGCCTGGCATTCTCGAAGCGATGTTCGAGCGTCTGATGAGCCACGATCCCGCATTGCCGGCGGCGCTCGTTGACGACCCGGAATTCGGTTTGCCAGGTCATGCGCTTTATGCGAATCATCTGCCGATGGCCGCGAAACAACGCGCCGCGCGCAAGCTGGTCGCCGGCATCGCCAAGCTGGATGAAGACGCGGCCCGCGCCGCCTGGACGCCCGATCTGGTGCGCCTCGTCGGCGCGTTGCCTGACGTGGAAGCCTTGCCGATCTTGCGCGAGAAGTTCGCCGACGCTCGATTGAGCGACACCATCGCCCTCGCCCTGGCCGCCAAACGCTCGCCGGTGGACCGCGGCCGCTGGATTGAGACGCTCAACTCGACGCAACCTGGCGTTGTCGAGGTATCGGCGTCCGCGCTCTTGTCGCTGCCACAAGACAAGGCGGCGCCGGCGGAGATCGGCAAGGCGGTGCGCGCGTTGCGGCGGCTCGACGGCCAAAAGGTCGATGCCAAAGTTGGCAAGTCGCTGGTGTCGTTATTGGAACGCTGGACCGGCGAGCGCATCGAATCCGGAAAAACCAAGGCGACCGCCGGCGACCGCTGGGTGGATTGGTTCAACAAGACGCATCCGCAAGCAGCGGCGGCGTTGCCTGGCCTGGCGAGCGCCGACTTCGCAACGTGGAAGAAACGTCTCGACAAGATC
>DAIOGM010000269.1:0-10304 GCA_036745215.1 Gemmataceae bacterium | reverse complement strand
CGGCTCCGGCAACGTGCCGATCTTTTCTCCGGTCTGGAGGTCCTGAATGTGCACCTTCCAACCGGGCCCGGTGACGAAGGCGCGGCGAGCATCGGCGGCGATGCCGTCGAGATGGCCGCCCGCGACGACTTGCGATTCCATGCCGGACATGGCGGCGACGTCCCAGATCTTGACTTCGCCGCTCTCGCTGCCGGTGACGAGCGATCGGCCCTGGCGGAGGAACGAGACGGCGCGGAGCGTGCTTTCGCCGTCGTGAAAAACGCGCCGCACGCGATGGCCGCGCCACGCCGTCGGCAGTTCCAACAGGCAGATCATGCCGTTGCCGCCGACGCTGGCGAGCTGGCGGCCGTCCGGCGCGAACGCGAGCGAGCGCACCGAGCCGCGCGTGTCGTGCGCGGTCCATTCGGTCCGTGTCGCTACGTCCCAGATGCGCAGCCAGCGATCGTAGCCGCCCGAGGCCAACAGCGGCCGATGGGGATGGAACGCGGCGGTCAGAATGGTCGATTCTTGAGCGGCGGTGATTTGCAGCACCTCGCGCTCCGACTTGGCGTCCCAGACCCTCAAGGTGCCGTCGTTGCCGGCCGACAGAATTTGCTTGCCGTCGGCGGACCAATCCAGACTCGAAACCTGTCCCTTATGGCCGCGGAGCGTCGTCACGGGTACAAGAAATTTTTTGCCCGGCGCCCAGATGCGAATTTTATCGTCGGCGAAAGAGCCGGCGACGCTGCCGCCGTCGCGCGAAAAAGCGAGGGAGCGCGTCGTATTCCAGAAGCCCATCAGCTCGGTCTTGGTTTTCCAGTTCGCCGTGTCAACAAGGCGGATGCGGAACGAGCCGCCGCCGATGGCCAGGGTTCTGCTGTCCGGCGAAAAGCGCAAAGTCGTGACTTCGTTCTTGTCCGCGCAAAGCGATTGGATCGGAGCGCCGGTCGCGAGTTCCCAGATCTTGACGCCGCCCTTGCTGTCGCCCGTTGCGAGCCAGCGTTCGTCCGGGGAAACCGCGAGGCTCAACACGGCCGCATCGTGTTTGCCGACGACGTGCGGCGCGTAGCTGCACGTGGATTGCAAATGGCGCCAAGCGAAGCCCCGCAGGTCTTCCTCGTCGTCCTTCGGAACATGGCGTTCGAGCCGGTCGAGGGCGGAAGCATCGTCGCCGGCTTCCCAGTGCTGCCGCGCGGCCTGCAAGTCGGCGATGTAGAGGAGCTGCCGAGTTTCCTTGACGCGTTTTACCGCCACATCCTTGGCATCTCGGGCGTCTTTAAGCGCTTTGCCGATGTTGTGGTTGTACACCGCCAGCCCGACGATCATCCCGAACACGGCGAGGACGCTAACCGCGATGAGCGCCGCGGCGGCCGGGTAACGCCGCACCCATTTGCCGACGCGCTCGACGTTGGCCGTGGGCCGCGCCTCGATCGGGGCGCCGATGAGCCAGCGATCCAGATCGTCCGCGAGGGCATCTGCGGAGACGTAGCGGCGGCGCGGGTCCTTGTCGAGGCATTTCAAGCAGATGGTTTGCAAGTCGCGATCGAGGGCCGCGTTGATGGAGCTGGGAGTCTGCGGTTCGCGCTCGCGGACCTGATCCAACGTGTGCAGCGTGGTCTCCTCCTGAAACGGCGGCCGGCCCGTCAACAGAGCGTAAAGAATGCCGCCCAGGCCGTACACGTCGGTCGCCGTCGTGATCGGCAACTTGCGGCTCGACGCCTGCTCCGGGGCCATGTAGCTTGGCGTGCCCACGAGTTCGCCCGTGCGCGTCATGCCGCTGTCGGCGTCGAGCCGTTTGGCGAGGCCGAAGTCCGTGACGTGCGGGGCGCCGGCAGCGTCGATCAAGACGTTGGACGGCTTCAAATCGCGATGCAAGACGCCGCGCTGATGCGCGTGATGCACGGCGCGGGCGATCGTGGCGACGAGCCGCGCCGCTTCGCGCTGCGCGTCCTTCGTGACGGCCTTTTTCTTGCGACTGACGACCTGCGACAGGCTGCCGCCTTCCATCCACTTCATGGCGAAGTAATGCTGATCGTGATGAACGCCGATTTCATAGATCGGCACGATGTGCGGATGATCAAGCTGGGCGGCGATGGAGGCTTCATTTTGAAATCGAGCCGCGTCCTGATCGCCGCGGTCGCGCAGCACCTTGATGGCGACCCAGCGGTCCAGGCTGACTTGCCTCGCCCTGTACACGATGCCCATGCCGCCGCGGCCCAGCTCGGAATCGACTTCATAGTCGGGGATTTCCGGCACGCGCCCGGGCGCGCGGGACGTCCAGGCTTTCATCAGGCGCGGCATCGTCCATTCCGGCCTCTGCGTCTGCGTTTCGACGCGCGTGTCCGTACCGGGCGCGATCATCGGCGGCGCGTATTCGCGGACCGCCTTCCAGTTGGCGAGATGGATTTTGAGTTCATCCGCGAGGTGCGCGTGACGCCGCAGGAAGGCCGTCTCATCGGGGACGACGCCGGTCTCGGCGATCTCCAGCCATTCAACCAGGGCGTCGTCCAGGTTGGGCCGCTCAGATGGGACCGGGGGGTTGGTATTGATCATCGTCCAGGATCTTTCGAATCGATTCCAGCCCGCGGAATATCAGTGCGGCAACGGCGCCGCGCGTCCGGTCCATTTGCTCGGCGACTTCCGCGAGCGACATGCCGCGCAAATGGTGCAATTCCACCGCCAGCCGCTGATCGTCCGGTAACTGCGCGAGCGCGCAGGCCATGCGGCACATCTGTTCCTCGCGCATCATGCGTTCGCTGGGGGACGACTGGTCCGCCGCCAGCCATTTCTCGACGCGCGCCGACGATTCTTCCAAACCCGCGTCGAGCGAACGTTCGCGTTGCACGTCGCGCGCCTGGGCGCTCAAGCGGCGCATCTCGTCGATCAGGTTGTTTCCCAGGATGCGGCGCAGCCAGGCCAGCAGCTCGGAATCGCACTTGCCGCGGTATTTTTCCCAACCTTGATGCGCTTCCAGAAGCGTCTGTTGCACGACGCCGGAAAAATCGAGTTTGCCCAAGAAGCGGCCATCCACTTCGAGGCGGGCGATCAACTGCAGGTATTCTCGATAGCGTTCAAGCATCGACTCCCGCGCACTGGCCTGATCACTCATCCGTTCACCTAAGGTATATGGCGAAAGCGACGGAGGTATTGTGCGTCGAAAGAGATTAGAATGCAACTAGAAGATTAATGAATTCGGAGTTGGCAAGGTAGTCATCACGCTCCGAGGATGTGATTTTTTTTCCGTAGGACGGTTTTTCAAACCGTCCGAACCCGAAAAACTCAACGTACTCGGACGGTTTGAAAAACCGTCCTACGAAAAAATCACACGCTCTCCGCGTGATGAGGTTTGGCAATTTCCTATGGTTGACTATTCACTTTTGTGAACGAGTTGCTCTTCATCACGCGGAGCGTGATGAGTACATTAGGATTCGCGATTGCGATAGCGTTTGAACAGGAGCACGCTTAGCCCAATGACGACCACGACGCCGGCGGCGCTCAGCCACCAGCCGAGCGAACTTTGACGTTCGCGAAGCGGCACGTCGGAGAGGATGTCTTCGGCGCGGAAGCGGATTTCCTTGAGACGCGCGTCCACGACCGTTGGCGACTCACCCGGGTCCGCGATGAAGCGCACCTCGTGAATGCTGTCGGTGGTAAACTTGGTGATGCGGTCCACTTCCTCCAATGTTTCGTCGCCGTCCGCGACAAGGCACAAGATCGTGTTCTTTTCGCGTCGCAATGCCAATCGGCCGCTCTTGGCGCGCGTGTGACGTTCCTCGCGATCCTTGAATTCGGGGGGGCCATTCGGTTTTGGAATACCTTCCGTAACCCAATAAAAATTGCCTTTCTTGACTTTGTTGCCGCGCACGACCTGAATGATTTTTCCCTGATGTCCAATCGCGATGCCGCAACTGACGCCGTATCCCGTCGTCGGCTCGGCGTCGCCAAGCCATTCGTAGCGCACGGTGATTTCGAAGTCGCCGACCAGCTTGATCGGCGTGTAGAGTCCGACCTGTTTGGGTTTTTTCATCGGCGTGCCGAGCCAAAAGCGCACGCCGGTCGGTTCGAAGTAGATCGCTTGCTGGCCTTCGTGGTTATACGGACGAAAATGCGACTTGAGCTGTGCGACTCGGTCGGCGAAATCGAACTCGGCTTTCATCGGTCCCGCAAACAACGGCGCTGCCAGGCAACCGAACAACGCAATAACGACGGCGATGCGGCTCATGGCGGCGTCACTCCTTCGTTGCCGTCGTGCGACAAAAGTGCGGCGAGGACGTTGACATCGCAATCGAATCGCAAGGGGCGCACCGTGCCGTCCGCGAAGAGAAATGCAACGGACGTTTGGTGCGGCGAGCCCCAGTTGTCCTTGTAATTGATGCCGGGACCGTCGGGACTCATGCCTGGGAAATCGCGACCGGTGCCCTTGGAGCCGCCGGTGAAGAATCCTTCGTCGTAGTACCAGCTGCCTTCCTGGGCGGCCGCGTCATAGGCTTTCTCGCCGATCATGATGGTGTTCGACAGGCCATCGAGGATGTGCACCGCCGGGCGCGCGTCCGGGCGATTGCCGAACGCGGTAATGTTGATGGCGTAATCGGTGCGTCCCCAGTGCCAGCCGCCGGTTTCGTAGACGCCATTGACGTCTTGTGGCACGCTGGGCTTCGGCTCAAAGGACCGCCGCGTCCGGCAAATGTACAGCGGTATGCCGACCTTCCAGTCGCGCTGTTCATAGATGATGTCCTGCTCGACCTGCGGCAAGATGGCAAACGCCCAGCTTCCCGTTTGATTCTTCGGACTGAGCTTCGGATCGCCGACGCCGAACTTGTACTCTTGCATCGTGATGTAATCGAACGTCTTGACCGTCACCGGCGGCCCGGCCACCGAAGGAATCGTTTGACTGCCGTCCCAACCGCCGTTGGACGGAAACACCTTGAACGTCGTCAGATGTTGCTGCATGCCGAGGCCGATTTGCTTGAGATTATTGTCGCAAACGGCGCGCATGGCCGAATGCCGCACGCGCTGCACCGCCGGCACCAACAAGCCGATCAAGATCGAAATGATCGCCATGACGATGAGCAATTCGATCAATGTAAATCCGTAGTGCAAGCGTCTCGCTTGCACATTTCTTGTCGTGCAGGCTCGCCGCCGGCAGGACGGAAATGCAACAAACATCAATCGCACCTCCAATAGCGCAGGATGCACCAGAGCGCATTGAGGCCGTCGCGCCAGCCGATTTTCTTGCCCTGCTTGTAGCTCCGCGCGTTGTAGCCGATGGCGACTTCGTAAATGCGATGGCCGGCTCGCGCCAGCTTCGCGGTGATTTCGGGCTCGATGCCGAAGCGATTTTGTTTCAATCGCGGCGTCAGTTCTTGAATGATCTGCCGGCGAAAAACCTTGTAGCAGGTTTCCATGTCGGTCAGGTGTAAATCAGTAAAGAAGTTCGACAGCGTCGTTACCACGCGATTGCCCAGCGAGTGCCAGAACGACAGCACGCGCCGCGTCTCCGGCCTCAAGAAACGCGAGCCGTAGACGACGTCGGCGTGACCATCGAGGATCGGCTGCACGAGGCGCGGGAACTCCGCCGGATCGTATTCAAGGTCGGCGTCCTGAACGATGACGATATCGCCCTTCGCAAGCAGAAAGCCGGCACGCAGCGCCGCCCCCTTGCCGCGATTGCGGTCCTGGAAAACGATGCGCAGGTCGGCCGCCGGTTCCATGGCGTTCAACACATCGCGGGTGCCGTCGGTGCTGCCGTCATCGACGATGATGATTTCTTTTTCGATCGGCACGGCGCGGACGCGGCTGAGCACTTCGACGATCGTGTCGCGTTCGTTGTAGCACGGAATCACGACCGACAGGCACACCGCAGGCGGAGCGGTATCGGCCGCGTCCGGCATGGCCGCGTCGGTTTCAGACGCCGTTTGTTCTAGCACGATCATCACGTCGTCTCCGCGGCCCTGGGCTCGTTTGTGTTAACTGTACTTCGGGCCGATAATCCACTTGATCAGCGAAATCACGAGCCACAGGAGCCGATCCAGCGCCCAGATCACGAGCAAGACTTTGACGCCCAATAGTGGAATTGCGTAGCGTTCATAATAACTGATTGCGATGTACGGGGAAAGATAAAACACGTAGACAATCATGACTCCCCACTGGGCCGGACTGAGGCGTTGCCATACCGCAGTCGCGGCGAGGAACAACAGCGCCACGAACGGCCAAGGATGAATCGCTCGATTGATCCAGACAAACGTCCGCCGATTGCGTATTTCGTCGCGATTGAACGGAATGTACCAGAGCGTCGCCCCCAAAAATCGGCACGCCGCCCGATCGAGAAAGTCCACGGGATCCTTGTTCACCGATTCCCAGAATAGTTCGCGTTTCTTGTCGAGAAACGGCAACTCGCCCAATTCCTTGTATAAACGTCGTTCGCGACCGGCGTTCCCGTAAGGATGCGAGCCGAACGCATTGGGTTGCAGAAGCCCGTCGGGAATCAAGCATTGCGACTGATACAGCTCGTAAGCCGCGTTCGATTTGATCGGAATGAACCGGCCAAAGACGATGTAGTTGCGCACGATCCAGGGCGTGACCGTGAGACCCGCGAAAACGCACATGATGCCGAAGCGTATCCAGGCGCGTTCACGCGCCAGCAATGCCAGGGTCAGCATGCCCCAGACCAGGCCGACGATCGGACTGGTCATGGCGCAAAAGCCGCCGAACAGGCCCCAGCCGACGGACGATTTCCAGCCTTGCATCGGCTTGCACCATGAGTAGCCGATGACGGCGAGATCGAGCGCCAGCAGAATGAACCAGCAATCGTGCGTCACCTGAAACCACATACGAAAGTCGCACAACAGGCCGATCATGAAGGCCGCGACAATCCAGAAGGTCCAGCCGAGGTTGGCGAGGCCCTGGAGGAACGGCGGCAGATTGGAAAGCAGCCCGAGCCACGTCGTCGTTTGCCGAGCCAGGATCAATACGATCAATCCGGTGAGGATCAACGTCGCGCCTTGAAAGAACAGGATCACCGTCATGACGGAGTCGCGATCGTCGCATATTAACATGAGCGCTGCGGTGAGCGCCGGCAACAGCGGCGGCATCCACGCCGTCGGGCCGGTCTTTTCCTTGAATGGATTCGCGAAGCCTTCGCCGGCGACGATCGCTTTGGCGATCTCGTGATACTCCGCGCCGAGATGGCGATTCATGTTGCCGTTGTGATGAGCCATGAACGGCGGGAAGTATTTGAAGTTGACCGATTTGGTGACCGTGAACGACAGGTTGGCGTAAATCGAGCAGCCGATCACCGTCAAGATGATCACGAACATCGCCGCGACGACAACGAGCCTGCTGAAGAAGGACACCCGCGGCTCATCCGGCTCGGCTTCGACGTACGTCGCGTCGTCCGGCTCCGCCATGATGACGTCTTCTTCCGGCGCCGGCGGCGGCGCGGGAACCGGCACCCGTGTGACGGAACTGCATTTCGGGCACTTCGCTTTCTTGCCGGCCAGCTCGGCGCGGACTTTAAGCTTGCCGCCGCAGCCGGAGCATGCAACGGTAATGGGCGGCGCGGGCGCCGACGGCTTGGGCTGAATGCCTGTCGTCAACGGGACCATCAGATCACCTGGTTCCGGACTGCGTGCCATTTCCATCTACCAATTATGTGCCCTCTTGAACGCATCCGGTACAACTTTTTCCGCTCATGCGCGAACTTTTCCCGGTGCGGCTGCGACGTGTCCGCAGTGAGGGCATTTGATCTTCTTGCCGGCCGCGGTCGCCTTCACCCTGATCGGTTTGTCGCACTCGGTACAGACGAATGAAACGGGCGTCTGGTTGGAAGCCGATTGGTCGGCGCTTCCTTTCGCGTTCGTTTTGGCGCCGGCAACTCGGCCGCGCAAGAGAAGGAATGAAACAATCAAAATCACAATCAGAAGCATGAATACCGCGGCGATGCCGCCGCCGAGGTACAGCCACGTCCAGGATCGCTGCACTTCTTCCGCCGGTTCGGGGCCGCCCGCCGCTTGAACGCCTCCGAAGCCCGGCAATCGTTCGGCGCGAATGCTGAGCGCCAGCAAACGTATCTCGAGCGCGCCTTCGCCGCCGCCGGGGTTGCCGCCGACCTGCACATAGGCAATCGGCACGTCGCTGAATTCGATTTCATGGAGGATTTTGAAATCAGGTTCATCGCCTTCCATGCATGAAAACCGCGCCGTTTTGCCGATGCGCTCGATGCGCATTTTGCCTTTGCTGGCATTGGACGGCATCGCCCGGCCAACCCCTTTCGAGTTGAGCTGCGTACGGGCGGATACGAATATCGTGTTGCCGTTGGTTGTGATGCGCCGCGCCATTGACGCCGCGTTGTTCGACTTCTGGTCGATGGGGACATACAAGCTCGCGCCGTTGCCGTAGCCCTTGTCCGGCTTCTCGGCCTTGATGACCTCGTAAGCGAAGATGATGTCGAAATCGCCTTCGACGCCGAAATCGGTGGCCAAACCCGAAGCGCGCTGCGGCCCCTGCCCTCCCGGCAATGACACGCGCGCCCCGGCGTCCTCCCAAATAACGCCTTCGCCCCTCAACAGCAGGTTCCGCGACTTCGGTTCGCCGCGCAAGTCAACCTCAAACTTGGCGGGCAGCGGGCGCTGGTTGCCGGCTTGGCCAAGCGCCTGGCGGGTTCCTGTCGATAATAGGAGGGCAAGCAAAAGCAATCGGCACATGCGACTTTGCGAAACCATGGCGGCGGCCTCAGGACCCAATTCCGACGAACACGTTCCACCATGATATGGTGCCGCAGCGAACGTTATGGGTACATTTATTTCCGCCCCGATCCGCGCCGTCTCGCATTCTCCGCGTCCTCTGCGTCTCTGCATTTCAAATAGGTTTTTTTTTAGAAACGCAGAGGCACAGAGAACGCGGAGGAGCCTTCGCTAAAACTTCAGGCCGCCGATTTTGCACGCCGGCAATTTTTGCTGAAAATCCTTGGCCCCGGCCGGCGTGACGCTGGTCCGCCAAAGCTTGAGATGCTTGAGCCGAGTCAGTCCCTGGAGCGCCTTGATGCCTTCGTCAGTAACGAGCGTTTCATCCAGGCTCAAGACTTCCAGGTTGGTCAACGTCGCCAGATGCGCCGCGCCGGCGTCGGTCAGCAATGCACGCTTCAACTCTTCTGCGCCTGCGTCGGTGACAGCCGTGTTCCAGACGCTCACGTAACGCAAGTTGGTCAGTCCATACAGATGCTTCAGGCCGCGATCGCTGACGCGCGTCGAGTCCAGGCTCAGGTGTTCCAGAAAGAACGCATCCTTCAAATGAATCAAGCCGTCATTGGAGATGCCGGTTTGATAAAGCGACAGGCGGCGCAATTGCGGAAACGCCTTGAGTTGCGCCAGGCCGGCGTCGGAGATGCCGATGCTATCGAGTCGCAAATCTTCCAGGCCGATGATTGCCTTGAGCTGCGCCAGGCCGGCATCGTCCACCTGCGTCTTCGACAACGACAGGACGCGCAGGCTCGGTATCTTCGCGATCTCCGGCATGCCCGCGTTGGTGACCTCGGTGTGGTCGATGTTCAGGCGTTTGAGGTTCGGCAAGTCACGCAGCGCGATCAGATCCTTGTCAGTGACTTTCACAAACGAGCGTGCGTCGATGCTGTCCGTTTCGAGGCGGCGCACCTTCTCGGCTTCATCGTGCAGCGAACTTTGCGTCGTCGGCAGCGGAGGTTCCTTGAGCAACAAGGAGCTGACGCCGATGCAGATCAACACGCACACCGCGGCGATCAGCGCAGCGACGCCGAGCAGCATCCGTAGTTTCAACGCCGTCTTTCTTGGCGGCGCAGCCGGCGCCGAGGTGGTGGCGCCGCAATGGGGGCATTTGATTTTCTTGCCCGACGCGTCCGCCTTGACGCGCAGCTTCTTGTTGCACTTGGCGCACATGAACGAGATCGTCGGCGCGACGGCGGGACCAACTCTTGTGCCGTCCGTCGTGATCTTTGCCGCGCGTCGACGAAGCCGCATCACCAACATCAAGGAAAAGCCGGCCACGCTCAATCCAGATAAAGCGCACACCGCGAGCGCACCGCCGAACAGCCAGTGGTGAGACCCGGATTCTTGCATGATCGCCGCCTCCGCGTCGGCCGACGCGCGATTGGGGTCGTTCGGAATCTGCTCGGCCTTGAGGTCCAATCGAATGAACCGAACATCCAGCGGAAACGCGGCCCATCCCGTGTTGCAAACGGCCCGCACGTTGACGACGTCGCCGGTTTCGAAGTCGATGATCTTCGGTTGCGCGAAGGCGGCGGCGCCGTCGGCGACCTGAAAGATGAGCTTCGTTCCGGTTCGCGTCAAACGAAG
>DAIOGM010000268.1:0-10330 GCA_036745215.1 Gemmataceae bacterium | reverse complement strand
GCCCGACTTGATGCCGTCCGACATCACCGGCACGACGATCCTCGACGAAAGCTCCGGCAAGCGCGAGTTCCGCTTCGTCAAGGGGCCGATCTTCGCGTCGATCGTTTTGGCGGACGAGATCAACCGCACGCCGCCGAAGACGCAAGCCGCGCTTTTGCAAGCGATGCAGGAGCGTCAGGTGACGGTCGGCCAGGAGACCTACAACTTGCCGGAGCCGTTCTTCGTCCTCGCGACGCAGAATCCGATCGAACAGGAAGGCACGTATCCGCTGCCGGAAGCGCAGCTCGATCGCTTCATGTTCAACATCAAAGTCGATTATCCGAGTTACGATGAGGAACGCAAAATCATCAGCCTGGCGACGAAGGAGGAAGCGGCGGAGATCAGCAAGGTCCTGAGCGGCCGGGCGATCCTCAACCTGCAAAAGCTGGTGCGCAGCGTGCCGGTCGGCGATTTCGTGACGGAATATGTGGCGAAGCTGGTGCGCGCGACGCGGCCGCGCGACGCGGCGGCGCCGGAGTTCGTGAAGCGCATGGTCGATTGGGGCGCCGGGCCGCGCGCCGGCATCTTCCTCGTGCAAGGCGCCCGCGCCATGGCCGCGATGGACGGCCGCTTCAGCGTCGCGATCGACGACGTCAAGAAGGTCGCGATCCCCGTCTTGCGGCATCGCGTGAGTACGAACTTTCAGGCCCAGGCGGAAGGCAAGACGAGCGAAGACGTGATTCAGAAGCTGCTGGAGACGATCAAGCCGCCGGAGATTGAGAAGTATGAGAAGAAGCGGAAGTGAGCGAATATGAAGCCGAAAGTCTACGTCGAAACGTCCGTCGTAAGCTATTTGACCGCGTGGCCCAGCGGTGACCTGATTATCTCGGCACGCCAGAAGATTACGCGCGATTGGTGGCGCAATGCGCCAGCCACATTCGAGTTGGTCGCATCCGAACGAGTAATTCGTGAAGCAGGATTCGGGGATGCGGACGCAGCGAAGGATCGGCTTGCGGTCTTGGAAGGCTTGCCTTTGCTCGTAGCCACGCACGAAGCTCAAGATCTTGTGGACGCTTTGGTTGCGAAAGGCGCAATGCCGCCATCAGAACTGGAAGATGCGATGCACATTGCATTGGCCGTGGTCAATGGCGTAGAATACTTGGCGACATGGAACTTCAAACACATCGCCAATGCAACGATGCGTTCGCTGATCAATGATACATGTTCAGGAGCAGGATATCTACCAACCATAATCTGCACGCCCGAAGAATTGATTGAGGCAAAGCCATGAACGACGATCCTATTGTCGCAGAAGTTCGGAAGGCGCGACACGAACATGCGGCGAAGTTCAACTACGATATCGCGGCCATTTTCGAGGACACTCGCCGACAGGAGAAGGAAAGCGGTCGGCAATACGTTTCCTATCCGCCGCGCCGCATCGAACCGCTAGCGGAAGGGAAAGCGCCGGCAAAGGTCTCGAAACGAAGTCCGAAGCGCAAACGAAAGGCGAAGCAAGCGAAAAAGTGATCGCGCAAATCCAAGAGACGATGCATTCAACGAGGAGTGGCGGCGGCAACAAGCAACCTTAAAGGGCGTTGAACCAAATTCACAATCCTCTTATGAGGAATCGTGCATGAGCGAATCGAACAAAAAATGGACAGTTCTGCGCGACGCTTTGGAATCGGAATTCGTTGACGAGAAAGTTACCTGGTGTTTTCTTGGAGAAGAATACTGCGTTCAAATGTCTCGGTCATGCAGCTACACTCGCTATCGCTCTGAGTACTTTTCCTCCGAGGTGGAGGCGTGGGGACTCATTCAGCCGTTTCCTGGAAACCAGGGAACAACTCGGATTGGAAAAGAAATTCCGTGCGTAGTGCTTGTTGGACAGAACCAGTGCGCATTGCTAATTGAGGAGCCTCCAACACGCTGGGAATTGAACGCGGACGGCAAGGTTAATCCTTATCAACCATTTTTTAGATTTGAATACGCGGATTTGTGTGTCAGTCAGACGTTCCTCACTATGGCGCGCGCAATCCGACGTTCGGGGGTTGCAACGGAGTGTGTTATTTGTTCGAAATCTAAAGCACGACCAGCGCAGCTGCCATTCACCGATTGGAGTACCGAGGCCGACAAAAGGTGGCCGCCTCACCTCGACCTTACGTGGGCAATGGAGTTTGTCAAAGAAATCAATGTTCACATTCAATGTTCAGTTGATTCTTGAAAACTTGGCGGTCAATTCCGGCCTTCCGAGTACATCGGCAACGATTGGCAAGTTTGGCAGGTCCTGTCTGAATTCGATCATCGGGATTTGGGACATTTATGCGTGCGCACAACGCGTACGTGCGCGGAGATACAGATGGAACATTCATCACGTATTCAAGTGTTGCTTAATTGCTCCCGCAAAAGGATCAAGGAAGGCAAAGGGCTGTCCAAAGCTGCATTCTGGAAGGCGGTCCGTCAACGTGCGAAAAAACGAAACCAACCAAAGTGATTGGAGCCGGACCGCTTCGATACGCCAAGCCAGGCCACATGAAAAAACCCGAACAATATCTGCGTCCCGAAGTCATCCGCCAGGTCGCCCGCCTCGACCTGCGAGCCAAGTTCATCGTCGAAGGCTTCCTTCAAGGTTTGCACGCCAGTCCGTTCCACGGTTTTTCCGTCGAGTTCTCCGAGCATCGCAAGTACACGCCGGGCGATGATCTCAAGGACCTTGACTGGAACGTTTACGCCAAGACCGACAAGTATTATCTCAAGAAATACGAGGCCGAGACGAACGTCACCGGCTATCTCGCGATGGATCTGTCGGCGTCGATGGCGTACACCTTTCGGCAAGAGCTGACCAAATTCGATTACGCGATATGCCTCGCGGCCGCGCTGGGTTACATGATGATCCATCAGCAAGACCCGGTCGGCGTCGTCGCGTTCGATACACAGATTCGCACGGCGCTGCCGCCGCGCAGCAAACGCACGCAACTAGGCACGATCCTCGCACTTTTGGCGAATCTCAAGCCGGCGGGCCAAACGGATGTCGCGAACGGCTTGTCGCAGCTGGCGGCCATGTTGCGCGGCAAGAGTCTGGTCATGCTGTTCAGCGATTTGCTGGCGGACCCGGCGCCGATCATGAACAGCTTGCACCAGCTTCGCCATCGCGGGCACGATGTGATCGTCTTCCACATCCTCGACGAAGCCGAGGTTTATTTTCCCTTCGATGGCCTGGTCGAATTCAAGGACGCGGAAGCGAATCAAAAAATGACGCTCGACGCCGCGGGGATGAAGCCGGATTATCTTGAGGCGCTTCAGCAATTTCGTGCGAAATACAAGGAAGACTGCGCAAAAGCGGGCATCGATTTCGTCGCGATGGACACGAGCATCGGGTTTGACAAGGCACTCATGGAGTACCTTTTGCAGCGACAAAAGCGGTTTTGACAGGATGGGAAATTTGGCAATATTTGCTGAATTTACCGGCCAGGAAAATGTTGCGGACGGTCAATTCGGCGCTTGATTTTGGCCGATTCACTCCTACACTAGAATGTTACCATTCACGTGGAATGGCAAACCGTCATATCTGTTAGGGGAGTCTTTATGAGTCATGGTGTACTGGAGATGGACCTGATCGAAGAGCTTCAGCTGCGTCGTTGGGCCCGTGAACATTACGTGCCGCCGGAACAACGAGATGGAAGCTGGCATCCCGTCATCCAAGACGAAATGAAGAAGAAGGACAGCGAGCGCTTCTCCTCGAATCAGCGCTGGAACAACAACTAATCCCCTCGCCAAAACACCCAACTGTGACCCGAGGCGTGAACATCGAAGGATGTTGATGCTTCGGGTTCTTCATTTGCGCAGACCGTTCGCCGCTTGCGGCTTCGCGTTCGCGTGGCGCCAAGCGATCGCGAAGCCGCAAGCGGCGAATAAGGAGAACAACGCGTGGGCTTTCTCACCGGCCGCGTAACCTGCATGCGTTTTCGAGTCAGCGGCCGTCCGCCGCGCACCTTTAGCACGGAGGACCTTTCACGCCTCGCCGACAACGCCATCGGCAGGCAACGCGCCGCCTCGAGCGACGGCTCGCAGGCGGGCTGGATCGCGGGGGACCATATCCTCGATGCGACGTTCGAACTCGCGAAGAATGTCGTCAATGACGCACTCCACGTCAGCATGCGCGTCGATGAGCAGAAGATGCCGAGCGATTTGTTGCGCGCCTATTATCAGGTCGAGCTGCAAGCGCTCACCGCGTCGAACCCAAGCGGCCATCCCAGCGGCAAGCAAAAACGCCAGGCACGCGAATACGCCAAGGATCGCCTTGAAACCGAAGCGAAGGATGGCCGCTACTTGCGACGAAAAGCCATCCCCGTGCTCTGGGACGCGCCGGCGAACGAGCTGCTGGTCGGCACGACGTCCGTGACGGCGCTCGATCGGCTCATCACGCTGTTTCATCACACCTTCGACCGCAAGTTCGATTTACTCGGCGCCGGTCGCCAAGCGTTCGCCCACGCCGAGGCCACCAATCGCACGCGCGCCGTCGATGACGCGAAGCTGACCGGCTTCGCGCCCGGCGGCCAGGTCAACGAGACGGCGTGGATGCCCGATGAAAGCAATCGCGACTTTATCGGTAACGAGTTTCTGCTCTGGCTCTGGTACTGGCTCGAAAATGAATCGGACACGATCAAGCTGACCGACGATTCCGAAGTCGCGGTCATGATCGCTCGCTCGCTTGCCCTGGAATGTCCACGCGGCCAATCGGGGCGCGAGAGCATTTCCAGCGACGGTCCGTCCAAATTGCCGGAAGCTTTTCGGGCGATTCAAGTCGGCAAACTGCCGCGGAAGATGGGACTGACGCTCGTGCGTCAGGATTCGCAGTATGAGCTGACGTTGCAAGCGGAATCGTTGGCGATCGGAAGCGCGCGATTGCCGCCGACCGAAGCTGAGGATGACCGCGCCCGATTGGAAGAACGCGTCACGCAAGTAAGGCATCTATTGGAGACAGTTGATTTGCTGTACGCTGCGTTTCTCGATCATCGGCTTGACGCGAACTGGGCGAAGGAGACGAGCAAGATCAAGAAGTGGCTGAGAGTCGAAAGTTAGCGAGCCACGGAGTTCATGCCCGTGGAAAGGGAATCCGAACCACGGGGATAAACCCCGTGGCTCGCTGAGATTATTTCTTGGTTACATAACTTTCCAATTCGAGCGCCGTTTCACGACCTTTTTGTAGCGTACGTTGTTTGACCATGCCGATGTCCATCGCGAACCAGGTATCGACCTCGACGCGTTCGATCTTGTCCTTTTTTTCATTGGTGAACGACGCAACAAACGCATCGAATTTGCCGGCCGGCACGCTCACCTTTTCCTCTCGCACCGAAAACATCCCCTTGATTTCCGTGTTGCCGGTCTTGGAATTGACCGTCCACGAATTCACGCCCTTCACTATTTTGAAGAAGAGTAGGGACGGCGTGATGGGCGTCTCGGCAAGATGAATGCGATGGACGCCGTCGCTGAGCACGATGACGTAGTCGCGCGTCGTTTTACCGCCGCTGGAATTCTTGAGGATGTAGCCGATGTTCTCCGCCTTTTCATCCTTGTCTTTCACGTATTTGTAAACGTCCTGGCGTTCGACTTCGATGACGACTTTTTCAAAGCGATCGACCTTGGCCGCCGGCGCTTTCAGATCGATCGCGCGATACGTCCACTTGTCGCCGACGTTGAGCGGGTAGTACGGTGTGGTAAAGGCCGTTTGCGCGACGAGCGGCGTCGTTCCGGCAAGGAATGTTGCGGTCGCGAGGAGCCAGGTTCGAATCATGATAAGCACCCGAGTGTTGGTTCGCTTTCCTTGTTAACGCAGCCCATCGGCATACGTGAGCTTGCTTATTTTACGAAATTGCCTGGTTTTCGCGACAGTCCAGTTGCGCGGGCGGAATCAACTAGAATCGGCCGAACGCGAAGCGGACTTGACGAAAAAAAGGAATCCAGCTATCGGACGCGTATTCAACGCGGTTAATCTAATTCACCGTGCGAAAAACGGGATCAGGAGAAGGTCGATGCTCGGGAAAAAACTCCTCGTGGCGGCGTTTGCGTTGTTTTTGTTGGCGAGCGCGGGTTGCTGCCGCATGTGGGAACGCTGGTGCGATCGGCCGCATTACGGTCAGCCGGCGCCGTATTGCTGTCCGTCGCCGCCGCCGCAGCAGTGCTGCCCGCCGCCCAGCTTTTCCTCACCGGCTGCGACGCCGGTTCCGTCTGCGCCGGGAGGCAACTGGGCTCGTCCGTGTCCGTAAATTCCTTCGTTTGAGATCACGAAAGCCCGAAACACGAAAACACGAAAAAGAGAGAGGCGACTCAAACCTCGCCACTTTTTTTTCGTGTTTTCGCATTTCGGGCTTTCGTGATTTGCAATTAGGCAAATTCGGCAAAGTCCGTCAACTCGTCAAAGCTGGCATGGCAACGAATCTGCGTTTCCGTTACGATAAACCCAGCATCCCATCTACATCAATGGGCAGCGGCCCGCCCACGCCATGACGCATGGAGAGTTACGATGGCCAGGAAATCCGTCAGCGCAATTGTGATCGCCGTACTTTGCATCAACTGCGTTGCAACGCCGATACGCGCCGGCGACGATGCCCTCAAAAAAGAGCTGGCGCAACTCAATCTCGTCACCGGCAACGATCCCATGCGCGGCGCCTTGAGGACGCTGCTCGACGACAAAAAACATGCGCAGGCCATGATCAAGTTCGCAACACCCGCCGCCAAAGAAAAGGCGCTTTCGTATAACGCCGCCCTCGTGCTCGGCCTGGCCGCCATCGACTTGAAGGAATTGAAGTCGGCCGAAACGTTCTTACGCGTGTGCATGGAAAAAGCCGCCAAGGTGCAAAGCGCCGACAAGTTGCGGCAATCCTACGGTGTGATGATCGACGCCTATTTCGACTCGAAGCAATACGCCGACTCGGCGCGCGTCGCCAAGGAGCTGCTCGAACTCAACACCGACGACGACAAGATTCGCGAGGTCCGCCGCACCGTCGTCGATCGCTTCGGCCAAGTCGAGATCGGCGAACCGCAGGACGGCTTCAAGACCGCGCTTCGCATCCGCCCGTTTGTTTATGAGGCGTACGTCAAGGCTGTCGCCAAGCAAGGCAAGTATGATCAAGCCATTCGTCTCGTTGACAATTTGCTCAAGGGCAAGGACGACTGGATCGACCTCTCGTTGAAGGGCTGGGTCATGCGCGATGCCGGCAAGCTCGAAGATGCCGCGGGCGTTTACGAAGACGTGCTGAAGCGCATCGCCAAGGACCCGCGTCTGGAACCCGAAGAAAAGGACGAATACGGCGAACAATACCGTTACGACCTGAGCGGCATCTACATCGATCTCAAGAAAATCGATCAAGCGACCACGCACCTGGAATATCTCATCAAACGGCGTCCCGAATACCCCGGCTTCTACAACGACCTCGGCTACATCTTGGCCGATCACGATATGAAACTGGACGAAGCCGAGAAGATGATTCGCAAGGCGATCGATCTCGACCGCGAAGCTCGCAAGAAGAGCCCCAAGTTCGATCCGAAAACCGATCACGACAAGGGCGCCTACCTCGACAGTCTCGGCTGGGTCTTATTCAAGAAGAAGAATTACAAGGAAGCCAAGGAATGGCTGTTGAAAGCGGTCGAAGACAAGTCCGCTAAGCACATCGAGATTTACGATCACCTCGGCGACGTCTACATGGCGCTCGGTGAACGCGAAGCCGCCATCAAGTCGTGGGAAAAAGGCCTTGAGGTGGTGACGGAGACGCGCCGCGATCAGGAACGCAAGGTCGATGTCGAAAAAAAACTGAAGAACGCCAAGAGTAAATGAACCACGGATGAACACAGATGGACACGGATAGAAGCCTGTGCGTCCTTTTACTTTGACGCTAATGCAATCTAAATGCTGAGACGCGCGGTGATTTCGATTGACCATCCGTGTCCATCTGTGTTCATCTGTGGTTAATTCGCATGGACCGACCCATTCGCATCGTGCTTGCCAAGGTCGGATTGGACGGCCATGATCGCGGCATCAAGGTGGTCGCGCGGGCGCTGCGTGATGCGGGGATGCACGTCATTTACGCCGGGCTTTGGCAGACGCCGGAGGCCGTCGTTCGCACGCTTGTTGATGAAGACGCGGACTGGCTGGGTTTGAGTTTGCTGTCCGGCGCTCACATGACGCTGGTGCCGCGCGTGCTCGATATGATGAAGCAAGCGAAAGTCGAACATATCGGCGTCATGGTCGGCGGCATCATTCCGGAAGCCGACATACCCAAACTTCAAGCGCTCGGCGTCGCCAAGATCTTCGGGCCGGGCACGTCGCTGGATGACATCGTCGCCTTCTTGAATCAACCGCGGGAGCCGAAGCCATGATCGCCGCGCTCATGGATCGCCTGCGCCAGGGCGATCGCAATGCACTCGCGCGCCTGATCAGCCACGCGGCGCGCGGCGAATACCTCGCGGAGATTCAAGCAGGCATTCTCCCCTCTCCCTCTGCGAAAAACGCCCGCGTCGTCGCCTTCACCGGCTCCGGCGGCGTCGGCAAGAGTTCGCTCATCGGCAAGTTGATCCCGCTTCTTCGCAATCAAAATCACAAGATCGCCGTCCTCGCCAGCGATCCGGAAAGCCCGCTCACCGGCGGCGCGCTCTTGGGCGATCGCTTCCGCATGGGCAGTCAGGCGGACGACGGCGTCTTCATCCGCAGCCTCGCGGCACTGTCCGGCCACGGCGCGCTCGCCGATCATCTCGATGTCATGATTCGCCTGCTCGAAGCGTTCGGCTTCGATGTCGTCTTCCTGGAAACCGTCGGCTCCGGCCAGGGGGACGTCCAGGTGCGCGACTTCTCGGATGTTGTCGTGCTATTGTTGCAGCCCGAAAGCGGCGACGACGTGCAATGGGAGAAGGCGGGCATCCTCGAATGCGCGGATGTGATCGTCGTTCACAAAGCGGATTTGCCGACTGCCGATCAGACGGCGGCGCAAGTACAAATGGCCCTCGATTTGTCGCCGTCGCGCCATGTGCCGGTCGTGCGCGTCAGCACCAAGGCGAATCAAGGGCTGGCGGAGCTTTGGCAAGCGATCGAGTCGTTGCCCTTGCGCCGCAAGGACACATCGGCCGCGGCGTTGCTCTGTCAGTCGGCGGTGGATTGGTTGGAGAAGTGTTTTCACGAAGCGGAAGAAGCGGGTGATCCGGAGTTGAAACGCACCGTCGACGCCTGGCAACGCAGCGAGTTGACAATCGCGGATGCGACGCGTGAAATCGTGCGGATCGCGACAAATACGTCGGAGCCTGAAGCGTAAGTTTTGAAGTTGCACTTGCGTGCGGGCGAGATTTACTCCCCTCTCCCCCGGCCTGCAAGCGTAGAAATATGTCGAAAAACACCGCGGCCGGGGGAGAGGGGCCGGGGGTGAGGGGGATTCGATTTGCCCAGCTTGGCGAATTCCCCCTCACCCCTGCCCCTCTCCCCCCGCCGATTTCTTGATTGCAAGCGCCGTGTTTTTCGAGGCGGGGGGAGAGGGGAGGAAGAATCGCTTCAGGCGCCGATCAAATCTTGCCTTCCAGCGCTCCGATATAAACGCCCGCGAGCTTGAAGATCGCCCAGATGATAAACGCTGCCACACAAATCCCTACGAGCGCGCCGGCGCAATACGTCAGCACCTTGAGCTTGCGTGCCGCGTCGGCCTGGTACTCCTCGGTCAGGCGACGCATCATCTCTGGGACCGTCCCCGCTTCCTCAGCGGTGATGACCATCTCCAGAAAATCATCCGCAAAGACGCGAACCGAGGCCAGCGATTCATGCAGCGACTCGCCGTTCTTCAAGCCGCGAATCACGGCGTCGGCCTGCGCGGCGAAATACGCATTGCTCGTCGCCTCGAAGCTCAGGCGGACCGCCTTCGTGACCGACATGCCCGAATCGAGCGTCAATTGCAGCGCCAGCGTGAATCGGCTCATCGCAATGGCGCGCAGGCATGGGCCGAGCGCGGGCATGGCCAGCAAGATGCCATCCATCCATGCCCCCTGCCGGCTCAGGCGCGTAGCAATTTGATAAAGCAGGATGATTGCCGCAATCAATCCGCCAACGACGCCGAGAATCGCCAGCGCCCCTGCGCCCCCCGAGAGGCCGAAGATCGTCAGCATGTTCGGATTGAGAACGCCAACAATGTAAACCGTGGCGGCGAAGATTGCGACCGCGAAGACGAATTGCACGACCGGCAAGAACATCTGGCTGCGAAAGCGGCGCCGCAGCTGCAGTTCGAGATCGAAGTATCGTTCCAGTTCGCCAAAAATCTCCGCGAGATTCCCCGTCGCCTCGCCGACCGCGAGCCCCACCATCGATTCCTGTTCGTCGCCC
>DAIOGM010000267.1:0-10367 GCA_036745215.1 Gemmataceae bacterium | reverse complement strand
ACTTCGCCGCGAAAGCCAAGAGCGTCATCTTCTGCTTCATGGAAGGCGGCCCGAGCCACATCGATACGTTCGATCCGAAGCCGCTCGTCAATCGGCTCGCGGGGCAACGCATCCCCGACAGCTTTCGGCCCGTCATCACGCCGATGGGCGAATTCTATTCGCCGATCCTGCCGTCACGGCGCCGCTGGGCGCAGCACGGGCAGAGCGGCTTGTGGGTGTCTGATTGGCTGCCGAACATCGCGACCTGCATGGACGACATCGCCGTCATCCGTTCGTGCTGGGCGAACGGCCTCAATCACTCCAACGGCGTCAGTCAGATGAACACCGGCTCCATCATCGGTGGTCGGCCGTCGCTGGGCGCCTGGGTCACCTATGGCCTCGGCACGGAAAACGAAAACCTGCCCGCGTTTGTCGTCATGCAAGACAATGCAGCAAGCGTCAACAACGGCCCGCGCAACTGGGGCACCGGTTTCATGCCGGCCGTTTATCAAGGGACGCGCATCCTTCCGACGGCCGAGCCGATCTATCACTTGAATCCGCCCGCGTCCATTGGCCCCGAGCAGCAACGCGGCCGGCTCGATCTGTTGAACCAACTGAATCGAGAGCACGCCGCGGCGCGCGAGCAACAATCCGATCTCGAAGCCCGCATCAACAGTTACGAACTCGCCTATCGCATGCAAGCGCAGGCGCCGGAAGCCGTCGATCTCGCCACGGAGACCGACGAGACGAAAAACCTCTACGGCATGAACGACCCGTTGACCGCGACCTATGGCCGCATGGCCCTCCTTGGCCGCCGACTCGTCGAACGCGGCGTGCGCTTCGTGCAGCTCTATCACGGCTCCGGCAGCAAGTGGGACGCGCATCGCAATATTGAAACGAATCACGCCGCCAATTGCCGCGGCAGCGACAAGCCGATCGCGGGCTTGCTCAAGGATTTGAAACGCCGCGGCCTGCTGGAATCGACGCTCGTCATCTGGGGCGGCGAGTTCGGCCGCACGCCGCAGTCCGAGGCCGGCGATGGCCGCGATCACAATCCGTACGGCTTCACGATGTGGATGGCCGGCGGCGGCGTCAAAGGCGGCACGGTCATCGGCTCGACGGACGAAATGGGTTTGCATGCGGTTGACGATCGACTGCACGTTCACGATCTGCATGCGACCATCATGCACATTCTGGGCCTCGATCACACGCGCGTCATTTATCGCCATCAAGGGCGGCCGGAGCGGGCGACCGTGAACGAGGGCGAGGCGTTTACGCGGATCACCGGTTAGTAATCACAGCAAGCCCCGAGGTGAGGCACTCCGAACCCCGGGGATACCTCGCATCATCCCCAGGGTTCGGAGTACCTCACCCCGGGGCTTCTTCAGAAAGCCACCCCCATGGGCCGCTACTCCCTCGAAGAATTCCGCAAACAAAGCGTCCAAAAAGACCGCGGCGAAGGCGTTTTCGAAATGGAGACTGATCGCCTCCTCGAAGTCCATCTCAACGGCATGATCTGGACCAAGAAAGGCTCCATGGTAGCCTACCTCGGCAACATCACCTTCACGCGCGAAGGCGTCCTCGAGCATGGCCTCGGCAAGTTCCTCAAGAAAATGTTCACCGCCGAAGGCATGCAGCTCACCAAGGCCGAGGGCAAGGGCGTCCTGTATCTTGCCGACTATGGCAAGAAAGTCACCATCCTGCAACTGGAAGACGACGCGATCTGCTTCAACGGCAACGACGTCCTCGCCTTCGAGCCGACGCTGACGTGGGACATCAAGATGTTGAAATCGATCGCCGGCATGCTCTCGGGCGGCATCTTCAACGTCCGCGTCGAGGGCACCGGCATGGTCGCATTCACGTCGCACTACGATCCGGTGACGCTGCCGGTCACGGAGAATCGTCCCGTCTTCACCGACCCCAACGCCACCATCGCCTGGTCGGGCAATCTCGTGCCGGAGTTGAAGACCGACATCAGCTTCAAGACCTTCTTCGGCCGAGGCAGCGGCGAATCGTTCCAGATGAAGTTCCAGGGGGACGGCTTCGTCGTGATCCAGCCGTATGAGGAGTCGTACCAGGCGCCGGCGCAATAAATTCAGAGAGAACCACAGATGGACACAGATTGACACAGATGGAATGGGTTGAGGCATTACGAAAATCGGCGCGTCCATGCTCTAAAAAGATCGTCTTTCTTACTCTCCCCATCCGTGTTCATCCGTGTTCATCTGTGGTTCAATCGTCAGTCATGCACGCTGCGTAGGATTTCGCGTTTCCAGTCCAGCTCGTGCACCGGCCAGCCTTGTACGGTCCATTCGTCGCCGCGCAACGTCTTCGGCTTGCTCTGCGTGTTTACGAATTGCCAGCATTCCTTTTCGATCTGCAACAGCTCCTTGCGAATCGACCACGCATTCGAGCGGCGCCGCGTGATTTTCTCGTTGTCCAGGATCGTGACGACGCACGGCGCCGGCAAATCGAGAAAGCGCATCGCGATCACTTCATGGCTCGAAGTGGCGTAACGCTGCTTCAATTGCAGCAAATCGTAATCATGCTCTTTGGCGTCGGCATGGAACCAACAACTCGGCACGAGTAAACGTTGTGCGAATAGATTCGCCAGCGATTCGCCAAGCATGGCGCGGGCCTCCTGCGGTGCGATGCCGAGACGCTCTAGCAATTCGCTTTTGAGGTGCTCACCGATTTCGTGGGCGACGGTCCACTGATGCCGTTCCACGCGCGGCTCCGGCTTCAAATAGATTTGCTTCTTGCCGAGCGTGCGCTGCGCCCGGCCTCGTTGCGGCTGACGCTGATCGAGGACGACGATCATGTCCAAGTGCTGCTGCGCGAGCGCGATGGCGTCGATCGGCGGCGCGGTGAGGTGGGCTGCGTCGAGTAACTCCTCGACCATCTTGTCAACGGTCGTCGTCACGTCATCTCGCTGGAGGTCATCGAGCATTGGATGCACCATTGAAATGGATGAACTCTATTATAGTGTATATTTGTCCATTTTATATCGTGGCAGGTCCGGCGAGCCGAGCCGGACCTTGTCGCTCGGTGCCGCTCGGCTCGCGGCACCTACTAAAAAACGGGGCACTTGAGCGATTTGTCCGTTCGCTCGGATCACACAAATCCAAGACCCGATTCAATCGACAAGCAAGGCGCATCTTACCGTAATGAACCGACGAATTCCGGCGAAAAATGGCATCGCCGGTTTCCTTTCCGTAAGCATGTTGCAAGAATTACACCAGGAGGCTTCATTCCCGTCTGCCTCCTCGGTAATCCCAAGTTCATCTCAGGGACGAGCCTGTTGCGGTGAATTGTCATGCGCATTCTTTGTTGGTCGATGGTGTTGGCTTTCATGGCGATGTCGTCGTTGGTCCAGGCCGGCCCGGCGCGGATCGGCGGCGATCCGATGCGCGATGTCCGCGCGACGATCCAGGCCCGCAAATTGCTCGCGGACGATCCGGAACTGGCCAAGTGGAACATCAGCGTCAGCGTGCGCGACCGCGTGGCGACGCTGTGGGGCCCGGTGCCGTCGGCGGAAATCGCCTTTCGCGCGGAGCTGCGACTCAAGGCGATGATCGAGTTGACGGCGATTCGCAACGAGCTGTTCGTCAGCGACCTGGTGAAGCCGATGCGAGTGCCGCTCAAGATCGACAACGTGCCGTCGTTGATTGCGCCGGAACTGCCGTCGCTTTGGCCGCAATCACCTCGCTTCGAACCACGTCCGGAGTCGTTGCCGCCGACAAATCGCAAGCTGCCCGCGACGATTCGATTCGATTGACAATGTACTCATCACGCTCCGCGTGATGACGTTCGGCGAACTCACGGACGAATTTGGCCGTCTGCGAATGCTGTCCAACTCCATCACGCGGAGCGTGATGACTACATTGTGTCCAATGCTCGCATGGTTTCTTAAACTGACAAGAAAGGTCAGGCCATGCACGAACCCTCCTTCGAGTTTCTCAAGAACCTCCTGCACACGCCCAGCCCGTCCGGCTACGAGCAACGCATCCAGGAAGTCGTCCGCACGTGGGCCAGGCCGCTCGCCGACGACGTCCGCACCGACGTGCACGGCAACGTCATCGCCGCGCTCAATCCGAACGGCTCGCCGCGCATCATGCTCGCGGGGCATTGCGATCAGCTCGCGCTCATGGTCGAGCACATCGACTCGGACGGCTTTCTGTACGTGCAGCCCATGGGCGGCTGGGACATGCCGATTCTCCTGGGCCAGCGGCTCAGCGTGTGGACCAAGTCGGGGCCGATCCCCGCCGTCGTGTCGCGCAAGGCCCCGCACATGCTGACGGCCGAGGAGAAAAAGAAGATCCCGGAGTTCATCGACATCTGGGTCGATATCGGCGCCAAGGACCGTGCGGAGGCCGAATCGCTGATCGCGCTGGGGGACACGATCACGGTCGAGTTGGGCTGCCAAGAAATGCGCAACGGCCTGTTCACCTCGCCCGGTCTCGACGACAAGGTCGGCGTCTGGACCGTGATGGAGACGCTGCGATTGCTCAAGGGCCGCAACCTGCAAGCGGCGGTGTTTTGCGTGTCAACGGTTCAAGAAGAGATCGGCCTGCGCGGCGCGACGACCAGCGCCTACGGAATTCACCCCGCCGTCGGCGTTGCGGTCGATGTGTGCCACGCGACCGACACGCCGGGCAATGAGAAGAAGCAAGTCGGCGAAACGAAGATCAACGCCGGCCCGGTCGTCTTTCGCGGCCCGAACATCAATCCGCACGTGCACGAACGCCTGGTCGCCGCCGCGAAGTCGCAGTCGATCGCCATCCAGACGCGCGGCGTCCCCAAGGCGACCGGCACCGACGCCAACGCCATCCAGCTCACGCGCGAAGGCGTCGCCGCGGGGTTATTGAGCATTCCGAATCGTTACATGCACAGCCCCGTCGAGGTCGTGAGCTTGAAGGACCTCGACAATGCCGCGAAGCTGCTGGCGGAGTTTTGCGCGAGCGTGACGGCGGAGGCGAGTTGGATTCCGTGAGCCGGGGATCTCTGATAGAATGCGCCAGGCAATTCTGGAGGGGCGATCATGAAAATCTCCGTGTTAGTCGAACCGTTGAACGGCAAGGGCTTTCGCGCCACGGGCGGGCAACCAGTACCGGTTACCGTCGAGGGCGCGACCCGCGAAGAAGCGTTATCCAAACTCAAGAGCGAAGTGCAGGCTCGATTGAAAGCCGGGGCTGAACTCCTCGAGCTTGAGATTGGTCCTGAAGAGTATCCGTTTCTCAAATATGCGGGCATGTTCAAGGACGATCCCATGTTTGACGAATGGAAACAGGCGATCGAAGAATATCGCGACCAGGTTGACAAGGACGATAATGGCCCATGAGCGCCTTCGTGTTGGATACGGACACGTTGACGTTGTTCCAGCGCGGAGACGCGATTGTTCAAAAGAACGCCGCTACTCATGCATCGTTGGGCGTTGCGACTTCGGTAATCACCATTGAAGAACAATTGACCGGTTGGTACACGCTTGTGCGGAGGGCCAAGACCATAGACCAAACCGCCCACGCATATCAACAACTAGCGAACACCGCGCGATTCCTCGCGTCGTTTCAAATACTCAGTTTTGACGTGCCGTCGATAAATCGCTACATGGCGTTGCGAAAACTCAAGCTCAACGTACGCAGCAACGACCTCCGCATCGCCGCCATCGTTCTCGAGAACGGCAGCACGCTCGTGACGCGCAACGCCCGCGATTTCAAGCAAGTCCCCGGCCTGGTCTCCGTCGATTGGTCGCAATGATCACTTCCCTTTCTTGCCGCCGATCGCTTTCTCGAACTTTTTCAACCCCTTCTCGTACGCCGCCGCCCACTCCGCGTTCGGCTCCACGGTCGCGCGAAACTTGACCATCTGCCTCACCGCGTCGCCGACGGTGTAATCCGCGGCGTCGCCGTTTTGTTGCCGCAGGTGGTTCTCCATGGCCGCGAGCGCCGTCACTGCGGCGCCGAGGGCGGGGCCTTCGTCGGAGTTCAGGAGTTCGAGCGGCCGATTGAGCACACTGGCCAGGATTTCGCACATCAGCCGGCTGCGCGCGATGCCGCCGGAGACGCTGATTCGCGTGATCGTTTGTCCCGCGGCCTCGTGCTGGCGAACGCCGAGCGCAATCAGATACGCCAGCGCCTCCAGGGCGGCGCGGAAGCGGACGCCATCCTTCTTCGGTTGTTTCGGCTTCCAGCGGAACGCGCGTTTCTTGACGCCGAGCGACGGCTCCGGCACGATGAACGGCATGACCAGCGTCCCCTTGCAACCGGGAGCGACGTCGCTCGCTTCGTCTTCCAGCGCGGTCCAATCGGGATTTTCACCTACAATCTCATTCAAGAACGACGCGCCGTTGTTGTAGCAGCGCATCCAGAGATATGTGCTCCAGTTGAGACGCATGGCGTCGAGGTCGTCGGTCGCCGGCAATTGCGCCGACGAGGAGTTGACGACCGCCGACGTGCCCAGGATGATCGCCATCTGCCCCGCGTCCACGGCGCCGCCGCCGATCAAGCCGGCTTGCTGATCGTCCGAAGTGGGGAAGATCATCGGCGCATTCGCGGCGTCGATTCCCGCTTCTTGTGTGACTGAAGTGTGCAACGGCCCGATCGGCTCGAAGTGATCGATGATTTTCGGCAACTGCTTCCACGCCAGTTCGCGCCGGGCCGGACATTCGATCGCGTCGAGCATCGCCTTGCACCACTGGCCGGTGCGAAAATCCATGATGCCGCTCGACGCCGCGCAGGAAACGCTGGTGACGTCGAAGTTGCCCGTGAGATAGCCCGCGGCGAGCGAGCCGTGCGAGAGAATCTTCGCCGTGCGTTGCCAGTCCTTGTTATCCAGGTGCTTTTCATCCTTGACGAGATGGCTCAAGCTGTAACGAATCGCCCACGGCCCGCCGATGAGTTCGCGCACCCTGTCCGGGCCGCCGAGACGTTCCATGCCCTTGGCGTGATACTTGGCGAGCGTCGCGTCGTTCCAGCAGATCGCGCGGCGGACCTGGTTGTGCGCGGCATCGATGCGGCCCGACGTGTGATGCGTCGCCGAGATGCCGCCCGCGCGCCAGTCGGCCAGTCTGCCCAGCGCTCGCAACGCATCGGCAATCGCGCGGACGCTTCCGCGGGCCTGGCCCTCGAGTTGCAAGAGATTCAACTCGCTGACGCCGCCCTTGCTCCAGAGGTCGGTCGGCAAACGCACGTCGGCGAGGGTGTTGCCGTCGAGGTCGAATGCGAGGCATTTGACGCCGCTGGTCGAGAAGTCCCAGCCAGTGAGGATGGTGGTTGGGGGGACGTGTTTCAATGGGTTTGGCATGGATGAAGTCTCTGCTTGTTTACGTTTAGCGCTCGCAGGACCGGGCGAGCGCTAGACGTAAACAACCGGGGCCAAATTTCCGGTAGTGGTCAGTTTAGTAGACGGCACACTCCGTGTGCCGAATTCCGCACACGGAGTGTGCGGTCTACTTTGAAACTGACCCACTACCAAATTTCCTGACAATTCACAGGAGGCGTGATTATACTGGATGCTCATTTGACTACAACAATGCTGTGCGAAATTCCACGCCCGGTCCCGAGAGAGCGTATGGCAACTCCCCAAGATACTGTCGCGTCAGCCTTGTCGCGCTGGCGCAATAACCTGATCGATCTGACTCGCCGCAATCCGCTCCTGAGCTTGAAGCCGAACCATACGTCTTATCTGGAAATCGTACAGCCGGAGCTGGCGCAGGTATACGAACATCTCCTTATTCAGGGAAAAAGCTGGTCATTTCACTATCCACCGGAAGCCGCGAAGAACATCGCCAAGCCGGAAGCGCCGCCGGCGCCGCGCGTCAATGAACTCGTGACGACGGAATCGGAACGCCCGGTCGTGCTCAAGATTTTGACCAATCTCTATCGCCGCGCCCTGTCCGACTTTCGCGAGCGCGGCTTGCACATCCTTTTTCTCGCGCTCGGCCGGCTGGAATGGCGCGACGAGGCGGAAGAGGTGTTTCAATCGCCGATCCTGCTCGTGCCGGTGAAGCTGGAGCGGCGCTCGTTGACGGATCCATTTCAGCTCAGCGCCATCGAAGACGATCCGATTGTCAACCCAGCCTTGGCGGCGCGGTTGAAGCAGGACTTTGAATTCAAGTTGCCTGTGCCTCCGGAGGATTGGAGCGAGAAAAAGCCGGAGCAGTATCTCGATGAAGTCAAAACCGCCATCACCGGTTTGCCCGGCTGGGAGGTGCGGCCGAGCGTCGTCTTGACGCTGTTTTCGTTTTTCAAGGGCGTCATCTTCCAGGATTTGCAAGAGAACGCCGCCCGCGTGCAAGAGCATCCGCTGGTGCGAACGCTCGCCGGCGCGCCGCCGACGGCGACGCGCATCGAGCCGCTCGCGGAGAAGGACATTGATACGCGCCACGATCCGCAGCAAACCTTCCACATCCTCGACGCCGACGCCAGCCAGCGCTTGTGCCTGGAGTCGGCGGCCCGCGGCGAGAGCTTCGTCCTCATCGGCCCGCCCGGCACCGGCAAAAGCCAGACGATCGCCAATCTCATCGCCGATCAAATCGCCCACGGCAAGAAAGTCCTCTTCGTCAGCGAGAAGATGGCCGCGTTGGAAGTCGTTTACAATCGCCTGCGCAACGTCGGGCTGGGCGAATTTTGTTTGGAGCTTCACAGTCACAAGGCGAACAAGCGCGAGGTGATCAAGGAGTTGGCCCGCTGCTATCAGGAAAAACTGCCGCCGCAGCCACAGCCGAGCGCCGCTGACTTCGCGCGCTTGAAGGACCGCCGCGATCAGCTCAATCGTTACATGCACGCGTTGCACCAGAAGCGCGAGCCGATGAAGCGGAGCGTATGGGACGCGCTCGCCGAGTTGCCGCGCTGGCAGGACGTGCCGATGGTGCCGCTCGCCGACGCCGGCTCGAAGCTCGGCCTGGCCGAATTCTCGGCCGCCCATCTTGACGAATTGAAGCAACTCCTCCAACGGCTGCAACATCATTGGCACATCCGCACTGATAAGAATTATCCCTGGCGCGGCTTCAAGGCCGACCGCTACACGCTGCAACTGCGCGACGAGATCGTCGGCCTGATCGACAAGATTCGCGGCCGCGGCGACAAGTTGCGCACGGCGGCTGATCAATATGCGCAAGCGCTCGGCGTGCGCGGCTCGATCGCGGACCTGCTCAAGCTCGGCGATCTGTTGGAAAAGCGCCCGGCGAACACGCTGGCGAGCTGGTTGACGACGCCCGACCTTGCCGCGTTTATCGCAGAGTTCGAGAATTGCGCCGACCAGTACCAGCGCCTGGGCCAAACTCGCAAGCCGTTGACGGATCGATACGGCGTGACGCTCTGGAAACAGCCGCAAGGCACGGCCGCGAAAATTGACGAGGCATGGAAACACGCGACGGCGTTGCTCGGTCCCGGCGACGAGCGCGGCGCGGAGTTTCTCAAGCAGCATCACAAACTCCGCGCCTGGACCGCGGAGACGCAGAAGCGCGTGCCAGGCTGGCTGATCGAAATGCGCACGCTGGAGAAATGGCTCAACGCGCCGCTCGCGATCGGCGCCGCATCCTCCCCTCTCCCCTCCGGGTCGGAGAAACTCGATCCGTCACTCGGCGCGCTGCGTGCCTTTCTGCGGCTCGCCAATTTCGGCATCAGCGATGCGCTGCCGGACAAGACCTGGCTTGAGAATCGCCAGCAAGCCAAGGACGCGCTCGAGTCGATCACGTCGTCGAAGGAAGCATTCTTGCGCTACAAGAAGAATCGCGCCGTCCTTTTGAAAACCTATGACGAGAAGCTGTTCGACCTCGACCTGATCCGCATCGGCGAAGCGTACAAGAGCTGGTATCGCAACTGGCTATGCATTTTTAGCTGGCAGTATCGCAAGGATCGCCGGGCCATCGCCAAGTGCCGGCCGATGGAGGACATTCCGAAGACCGTCGCCGACGACATGCAAGTCGGCGCTCAACTACACGCGGACCGGGCGAAATTGCTCACGGAACAGCCACAACGGAGCAAGTTGCTGGGCCGATATGAAAAAGGCCTCGACACGGACATCGAAGCCGCCGAACGCGCCGCCCGGCACGCGGTTGAAACGCACGATCTCGCTCAGGAGATGGACTGCGCGAATCTGCCACCCAAGTGCATTGAGGCGCTCGTCGCCGGTTCGTCCGCGGAGAAGATTCGCGCCGCCGTCAAGCGCTTGAACGAATCGTTCGTCGCCTGGACGCATCTGACGCAGGAGTTGCAAGCGATCCTGCCCAAGGGACACGTGCCCGGCGTCGGCGCGGCTTTCGATGATTGCGCACTGTCGGCCCTCGTGCAGTACGCGAAGGACCTGCAAGCCGCGCTCAATCAATTCGGCGGCCTCGCCGATCCGTTGCTTGGCGCCAATCCGCCCGCGGATATGCAGGCGTTCGT
>DAIOGM010000266.1:3361-10386 GCA_036745215.1 Gemmataceae bacterium | reverse complement strand
AGCGCTCGCGCTCATGGATCATCCCAACATCGCCCGCGTCTTTGACGGCGGGCAGACGGAAACAGGCAGACCGTATTTCGTGATGGAGCTCGTGCGCGGCACGCCCATCACCCAGTATTGCGATGAGCACCACCTGACCATCCCCCAACGCCTCGAGCTTTTCATGAACGTTTGTCACGCAGTCCAACATGCGCATCAAAAAGGGATCATCCATCGCGATCTCAAGCCGAACAACGTGCTCATCGCGTCGCACGACGGCAAGCCGGTGGTCAAGGTCATCGACTTCGGCATCGCCAAGGCAATCACCGGCCCTCTGACCGACAAGACGCTGTTCACCGGCTTCGCCCAGATGATCGGCACGCCGCTGTACATGTCGCCGGAACAGGCGGGGCAGAGCAGCCTCGATGTGGATACACGCAGCGACATCTACTCGCTCGGCGTCTTGCTCTACGAACTGATTACTGGGGCGACGCCGTTTGACAGTGAAATCTTGAAAAAAGCGAGCTTCGACGAGATGCGCCGGATCATCCGCGAGGAGGAGCCGCCGGCGCCGAGCACGCGGTTCAGCACGAAGAGTGCGGTCGCGTCCACGGCGTCCACGAAGCGTCGCAGCGATCCGCGGCGTCTGAGTCAGATCATTCGCGGCGAACTCGACTGGATCATCATGAAGGCGCTCGACAAGGACCGCGATCGCCGCTACGAGACGGCCAGCTCGTTCGCGACGGACGTGCAGCGTTACCTGGCGGATGAACCCGTCGCCGCGGGGCCGCCGTCGATGGTATATCGGACGCGCAAATTCTTGCGGCGCAACCGCGGCGCCGTGGCGACGGCGACGCTGGTCGTGTTCGCTCTCCTCGGCGGCATCGTCGGCACGACCTGGGGCATGGTCGAGGCACGCGAGGCCGAGGAGCGTCTTGGCAAGGAAGCGGATGAAAAGACCATGGCGCTCGACAAGGCGCTCGCAGACTTCAACCGTGCGGAGAAGGCCGAACGCGACATGCGCATCGCCCTCAATGATCGCGAAGAAGCACTCGGCATCTATGGCATCGCCCTGGCGGCGCGTGAATGGGACGCCGGCCGGCCAACGCTCGCCGACCGGGCGCTGGACGGCTGCCCTGCCGAGAAACGCCTGTGGGAGTGGCATCACCTGAAAAGGTTGTGCAACAGTGAAATTCGCCGCGTGCGTTTTCTTGATTCAGGGAACTGGATCGGCGCCGTCAGTGCATTGTCGCCGGACGGCAACCACTTCGCCGCGCCTTTGAACACCGCGCCGCTGTCGCCGTGGCACATCTGGGATACGCGAACCGGCCGAATCATCGCCGTCTTGAACACGTTGAGGGCCGGCACGATTGCCATTCGGTCGGACAATCAAGCCATTGCCCACGCGGGGGCATTCGGCATACGGGTTTTCGATCTCAACGGCATTGAACTGGTTCAGATGTCCAAGCCGATCGGGTATTTCTCCAGTGTTCCCATTTCGGGCAGCGGAGTCGCCTACAGTCCCGATGACAAACGAATATTGGCGTGTCACATGATGGCAACCGCGAACAACCCGGAGAAGATCTTGTCGCAAAGCGTTCCGCCCACGATCTTCGACGCCGGCACCGGTCAAGTTCTGGTAAAGATCGACCCGGGGCCGCAAACCGTGTGCGGTCGCGTCGCCTTCAATGACGACGGCCGAATGGTGGCCATCGAATGCCGAGACTTTGGACCAGCGCGGAACAAGGAGCAATCGAATCGGATCCAGGTGGCGGACAGCCAGACCGGCAAGACGATTCATATGCTGGCCGGCCATGCCGATATCATTCGCTCACTTGCGTTCAGTCCGAAGGGCAAGTACCTGGCATCGTGCGGCCTGGATCGGACCATCAAGATCTGGGACCTCGAAACGGGCAAGGAGTTTCGCACCCTGGTCGGGCACAACGAAACCGTCAACGTCGTCCGCTTCAGCCCGGATGGTCAAGTATTGGCATCCGGAAGCGCGGACAAGACCGTTCGCCTCTGGGACGTGCAGTCTGGCCGGGAGATCCTGATCCAGCGCGGCCACGACAATGAAATTCATGCCCTCGTTTTCCGAGCGGACGGCGCCCAGGTCAGCTCGGCCGGCGCCGACGCGACGTTTCGGACCTGGAAGGTTGGGCCTTCCCCGAATCACCTGGACCTGCCGGGGAAATGGGATCGCATTCATTTTAGCCCTTCGGGTGATCGCCTGGTGGCGACCAGGCTGACGCAAGAGACAAAGCTGAAAAAGACTGCGGAGATTCGAATTTGGAACACCAGCACTTTCAAGGAAATCCTCGTTCGGCATTTTCCGTCCGTGCAGCAACCGGACATTCGATTCCACGAAGGACGATTGTTGGCCATTTTGCAGACGAAAGGGCACGAAGTGGTCGATGTGGAAACCGGAAAATCCGTGCAAACCCTTGCGAATGTGATCGGCTTGCAAGCACGAAGTTCCGACTGGCAGCGTTCGGTCAACCGCTCCGGCATCGGGCCAGGACCAGGAAAGTCATCCAGGCAATCGATGAACGTGCACGATGCGGAAACGGGAAAAATGTTGCATCACCTTGGCCAATTTGAGGGCGGCGCGGCGCCCTTTTTCCACCCCGACGGCAAGAGGCTCATTTTGGCGCCGGCCAAGGACGCACCCCGCATCCTGGACGTCAAGGACGGGCGGCAGCTCGGCGTTCTCAAGGCGGAATTCGCTGAATTTGGCTCCGTCGCATTCAGTGCCGACGGCCATTTCCTGGCGGCGGGAATGAACATCAAGAATCGGCTTGGCGATCTGCGCGTCTGGGACCTTCGCACCGGCGAACCCGTCGTAGCGATGGACGGCCATCCCGATGGCATCCTCAGCATCGCCTTTCACCCCGATGGCCGACGCCTGGCGTCCGCGAGCAAGGACAAGACGCTGAAGATTTGGGACCTGCGCACGGGCCGCGAATTGTTCACGCTGCGAGGCCACTCCAGCGCCGTGCAGCAAGTGGCCTTCAGTCCCAATGGTCAGTTCATCGCCAGCGTGGACGCGGACGGCACGCTCAAGTTCTGGGACGGCCGGCCATGGCAGGAAACGCAGGGCCGGATTGTCACTCCGATACGCGGCGACGACCGCGGCAAGGAAGCCGATGTCGCCAACGAGGCGAAAAGATTTGGGAAAGGGACTCCAACGCCGATTCCTTGATCAATCAACCTGAATCCTGCTTTTGACGGCCCGGTGAGGCCCCGCCTGCAAGCATGAGTCCTCATCAGCCACAGCGACGCCCGGGCGCTCGGTCTGCGCGCCCACGGTTGTCGATTCCATGACCGCAGACCACAGGAGTTTCTCGATGAATCGTTTCGTCTCTGTCCGCTGGTTTGCCATTCTGACCGTCTGCAGCGCGTTCGCCGCTGCGCCGGTGCAAGCGCAAGTCGTGCCGCACAAGGAGCGGACGGCCGGCACGGTCGACGTGTCGGAAATGGAATCGACAACGACTGCCGTTCAAGCGTGGACGGCGAAGGGCAACGCGACCCACATGGGCAAGTACTCGCAAGTCGGCAGCCACAAGGTAAACCTTTCCACCGGCGAAATCCTCGACGGCGTGTTCACCTCGACGGCCGCGGACGGCTCGACCGTGTCGGGCATCTTCTACGGCACATTCGCGCTCAATGGTGACGGCAGCGCCGATTACAGCGTGACGGCGATCTGGCTGTCCGGCACCGGCCGATTCGAAGGGCTTACCGGGATCGCCGACGTGGCCGCCCATGCCACCGGCGTCACGGCGGGCTCGACATTTCGCTTCGTCACGGACGGCGTCTGGAATCTCCCTTGATCGTGTCGTTTCATGCAAAAGGCCGGTGAGGCCCCGCCTGCAAGCAAGAGTCCTCACCGGCCACAGCGACGCCCGGGCGCCCGGTCTGCGCGCCCACGGCTGTCGTTTTCTTTGTACCGCAGGCCAATTCCAAATGCACGGAGAAACGTACGATGTTTTTTACTTCGCAAGCCCGAAACGTCCGCAAGAAGAAGACGTTCCAGCCCCGCCTGGAGCTGCTTGAGGATCGCCTCGTCCCCACCGTCCACACCTGGACCGGCGGGGCGTTCAACAACAACTGGACTAACAACAACAACTGGGACGTCGGCGCGCCGAATTCTAATGACGGGTTTGACATTCTGGTATTCCCCGCCAACGCCGCACGCAAGACGGCCGACAATAACTTTGCTACGGACACGATTAGCGCCAACATCATCATTGAGGGCAGCGGTTACGAATTGATCGGCAACCGCGCTGCGATCTTCGAAATAACCACAGCCCCGAAAACGACCAACACCATTCGATTCGATATCAAAGGAGTCGGCAACTTACCCGATGTCAAAGTCGGAGACGGCGCCTTACTGGAAATCACCGGAAGAATTGATGTTGGCGGCATCGACAAACGCGACACGGGGCAACTGGTGCTCTCCGCGAACAACAACTACGCTGGCATTACGCTCGTGATCGACGGCAAGCTGCTTGTCAACGGCAACCAACCGAATAGCGAAACCCACGTCGGTCCCAACGGCATCCTGGGAGGCGTCGGCAAAATCGGCTCTCTTGAAGCAGATGGGGCGGTTGACCCGGGCACCGGCGCACCAGGAATCCTCCATGTCGCTGGAGACTTGCGGTTCGAGAACGACGCCGAATTCCGAGTGTTCCTCAACGGCCCCGTCGCCGGCAGCGGTCATGATCAATTGGATGTCCAGGGAGAAGTTGAACTCCGCGAACGTAGCCTTCTTGGGGTCAGCGTCGGATCCGGGGCGAAGGTCGGCAACACCTTTCGCATCATCAACAACTCCGGCTTTGATTCCGTGATCGGGACATTCAGCGGCTTGCCGGAAGGGACTGAATTCATCACGAAGACCGGCCAAAAGATGCGCATCACCTACACAGGTGGAACAATCGCACAAAACAATGTCGTGCTGACCTACGTGAACACGGGCACGATGGCGCCCGAGCTGGCCGTCACGCCAAGCATCATCAACGAGGGCGACACCGTCACCGTCACGGGCCGACTTCACGATCCGGACGTCAACGATAAGCTCACGCTCATCGTCAACTGGAACGACGGTTCACGCGAAGAACGCTTCCATCCCGGCCTTGCCCCGTTCGAACTCAGGCATCGCTATCGCGACAACGGCGACTATCGACCGCGATTCACCTGGCTCGACGATCACGGCCTCGGCAACAACCGGGAGCTGTTTGTTTCTGTCAATAACGTCGCGCCGCAGGTGACGCTCGCTGGGCCGAACCTGAGCGCAAACGGTCATCTCAAGGCGCATGGGGCCGTCCACGATCCCGGCGCCGACCGCTGGACCGCAACCGTCGATTATGGCGACGGCTCGGGCGTGCGCCGCCTGGACCTCCACGGCAACCAGACATTCCAGCTCGATCACCGATACCGCGCCGCGGGCGACTACCGCGTGACGGTCGCCGTGCAAGATGACGACGGCGGCGTCGGCGTTCATACGATGTTCGTCTCGACAAGCGGCGGCCTCGTGCTGGATGCGGCTCACCCGTTCGAAGTCGATCTGAACTGCAAAAACGCCGGCCACGGCTATGACCAGCTTCAGGTCTAGGGAACGATCAGCCTCAACAACGCCCCGCTCGTTGTGAAGTTGAACTTCGCGTCGGACGTCGGCGACCGGTTCCGAATCATCAAGAATGACGGTCACGACCCGATCGTCGGCACGTTCGCCGGCTTGGCGGAAGGGGCCATCTTGACGGTTGCCGGGCAAAAGTTCCAGATCAGCTACGTCGGCGGCGACGGAAACGACGTCGTTCTTGAGCACGTCAATACCCCGCCGATGTTCACGAATCGCAGCATCAGCGTGCAAACGTCGCGCACCGGCGTCGCCGTGCTCAGCGGCATCATCGTCGAGCCTGACCCGCTGGACATCTTCACCTTCACGGTCGATTACGGCGACGGATCGCGCGTTGAGACCTATCGCCTCCGGTCCGCCGATCTGCGTACGCTGCGTCTGGAACACCAGTACCGCGCCCCCGGGACGTATATCGTCTCCTTGACCTGGCACGATCAGCACGGCGCCGGCAATGCCGGGACGCTGTTTGCAACCGTGGATTACGGCGACTGAGAAGTCGTGGTCAGAACGCAGAAAGGCCGGTGAGTCCCGCCTGCAAGCGAGTGGCCTTACCGGCCCCAGCACCGAACCAGCCGCTGGAATTGGCGCACCGCACTCCAATCATCCTTGGCGGGCCGATTCCCTGCACCGATTCATGCTCAACAAATCGCGCGAATTAAATACATTACCTTACAACAGGCCGAAGTGGCAGCGCCGCGGATGCGGTTTGCGGCGGCTTGCGCGGGTTGGACGGAAAATTCGCAGTCGAACTGGAGAAAAAATGACGACCGAAACGAAATGCCCGGTGATGAACGGGGCTCACCGACACACCGCCGCTGGGGCCCTGTCGAATCGAGACTGGTGGCCAAATCAGTTGAACCTGCAGCTACTTCACCAAAACTCTTCCCTGTCCAACCCAATGGGCGAGGAGTTCAACTACGCCGCGGAGTTCAAGAAACTCGACCTGAATGCCCTGAAGAAGGACATCGAAGCGGTGATGACGACGTCGCAGGACTGGTGGCCGGCCGACTTTGGCCACTACGGGCCGCTGTTCATTCGCATGGCGTGGCACAGCGCCGGCACGTATCGCATCGCCGACGGTCGCGGCGGCGCAGCCTCCGGAACGCTCCGCTTTGCGCCCCTCAATAGCTGGCCCGACAATGTGAGCCTCGACAAGGCTCGACGGTTGCTTTGGCCGATCAAGCAAAAGTACGGCCAGAAAATTTCGTGGGCCGATCTGATGGTTTTCACCGGCAACTGTGCCCTGGAGTCGATGGGATTCAAAACGTTCGGTTTCGCGGGCGGGCGGGAGGACGTCTTTGAGCCGGAATTGGACATTTACTGGGGGCCTGAGACGGAGTGGCTCGGCGACAAGCGTTACACGGGCGACCGGGTGCTTGAAAATCCTCTCGGCGCGGTTCAGATGGGCCTG